>JAKAOH010000047.1 GCA_021812285.1 Acidobacteriota bacterium
AACTCACGAGCTTCATGAGCTCGGGCAAGGTGGTGATTCTGGCGCTCGAAGCGGACGGCGCGATCGCGCGCTGGCGCGAGCTGATGGGCGCCACCGATCCCGCCAAAGCCGCGCCGAATACGCTGCGCAAACTCTACGGCACCAGCATCCAGGACAATTGCACGCATGGCTCGGACGCGCCGGAAACAGCGGCATTCGAGCTGAGCTATTTTTTTTCCGGCCGGCAACTGATCTGACGCCGAGCGCCCGCAGGTAGCCGCGACGCGACTTTTGCGTCGTGGGCCTTTCACCCGCGATAGGTTTCCGACAGGCTGATGTAGTCGATTTGAATCGGGGATTCGGCCACCCGCGTCGCATTGGGTGCGAAGTTGTTGTAGCTTGACCACGGCCAGTCCTCCGGCTTCGCGACGAGGCCGTTTCGCACCGGGTTCAGATGCATGTACGTCAAGCGGTCGTCAAACTCCCTGGCGTGGCGCACAAAGCGGTCCCAGAATTGGTGTTGCCACACTGTACCGGAAAGCCCCCGCGACCGGTTGAGCGCCCGGGCTGAGTTCCACTTGATATCCTTCACCGCTTGCGAGATGGTCAACGGGTAGGCCGTCCAGATCAGTGCGTGCCAGTGGTCGGGCATCAGGACATAACCGTGCAGCAGAAAGCGAAGCTTGCGCCGCGACTCGGCCAGGGCGCCGAGCAAAAGCGAGTATTCGTGGTTAGCGAGCGGCCCCAGCCCGCGACTAAGGTTCGCAGTAACGAAGAATATTCGGTCGGATGTTCGCAGGCGATGAATCCGGGACACAGCAGAATCGTATCATCGCATGCGCGAGGAACCCAGCCCTGCGGCGGCGAAGGGCCCACGACACCAAAAGCGTGTCGTGGCTACCGGCCTGTCGCTGAAGAGACCACGACACAAAAGGCGTGTCGTGGGTACCAATCCTGCCGGCGGGGCTTCGGGGTACAATGGCCGTGCCATGGATGGGCTGCGCGAAACCGGACGGTGGCTGATCGCATTGGGCGCGGTGCTGGTTGCCGCGGGCGGGTTGCTGCTCGCAGGTAACCGGCTGCCGCTGCGGCTGGGCCATTTGCCGGGCGACATCGTCTACCACGGGCGGCATACAACGATCTATTTTCCGATCGTCACCTGCATCGTGCTGAGCGTCGCCCTGACGGTGATTTTCTGGCTGGTCAGTTCCTTTCGCCGATAGAGCCACACGTGACGCAATTCGCACTGAATTTGCAACCAACCCGCGAAATCCTGAGCGTGAGCGAGCTGACGGCGCGGATTCGCGCGTTGATCGAGGGCCCATTCCGCGATGTGTGGGTGGAAGGAGAAGTCTCGAATTTCCGCCAAGCGCAATCGGGGCATCTCTACTTCACGCTGAAGGATGAGCGGGCGCAGGTGCGCTGCGTCTGCTTCCGGAATGAAGCGCGGATTCTGAAATTCCGGCCGGAAGACGGCTTGCGGCTCACGGTGCGCGGGTCGCTGGGCGTCTACGAAGCGCGCGGCGAATACCAGATTTACGTTCAGCACATCGAGCCAGTGGGACTGGGCGCGCTGCAACTGGCGTTCGAGCAATTGAAGCAGCGCCTGGAAGCCGAAGGGTTGTTCGCTCCGGAACGAAAGAAGACGCTGCCGCTGCTGCCGCGGCGCATCGGACTGGTGACTTCGCCGACGGGAGCGGCGGTGCGTGACGTTTTACGCGTGCTGAAGCGGCGATTTCCGAACGCCCACGTGGTGCTCTTTCCCGTGCGCGTGCAGGGCGAAGGCGCAGCCAGCGAAATCGTCGAAGCGATTCGCTATTTGAACAAGAAGCGCATGGCCGACGTGCTGATTCTGGCGCGCGGCGGCGGCTCGATCGAGGACCTATGGGCGTTCAACGAGGAAATCGTGGCCCGCGCGATCGCCGCTTCCACAGCGCCCGTCATCACCGGCGTGGGACACGAGACCGATTTCACGATCGCCGATTTCGCCGCCGATCTGCGCGCGCCGACGCCGTCGGCTGCCGCGGAAATCGTGGTGAAATCACGGGAGGAATTCGACCGGCACATCGGCGAACTCGATCGGCGGATCGTCGAGCGGCTGCGCTACGTCTTGCTCGAACGGCGCAACCGGGTGCAGGAGCTCGCGGCGAGCCCGGCGTTTCGCCGGCTGCCGGATCTGGTGCGCCAACGGCGCCAGCGCGTGGATGAGCTCTCGCTGGCACAGGCAGATTCGTTGCGCCGACGGCTGAAAGCGACCGCCGAGCGGGTGTTGGCGCTCGAACGGCGTCTGGCGGCAATTGATCTGCGAATTCGATTGGCCGCTCTGCGCGCGCGCATCGCGCAGGGGCGCGAGCGCCTCGCGAGCGTCGTCGAACGATTCTTTTTGGAGCGACGCCACCGCGTGGACGCACTCGCCGTTCAGCTTCAGGAACGCAGCCCGCTGCTCTTGCTCGAGCGCGGCTATGCGATCTGCTACGACGCTTCGGGACATTTGCTGCGGTCGGTGGAAGGCGTCGCGATCGGGGACAGCGTTGCGGTGCAGCTGGCGCGTGGCCAGCTGGGCGCGACAGTCGCCAGCAAGGAAGAGAAAGAGTCTGGTGGCCGGCGGGGGAATTGAAAAGCTCTCCCGAGAACAACGAACTGACTAGAAATTATGAATCGTCGCCGGAGCCGACTTTCAGGACGGCGAGAAACGCTTCCTGGGGGATGTCCACGCGGCCGACGCGCTTCATCCGCCTTTTGCCTTCTTTCTGCTTTTCGAGCAGCTTGCGCTTGCGGGTGATGTCGCCGCCGTAGCATTTGGCGAGGACGTTTTTCCGCATCGCCGCGATATTCTCGCGCGCGATCACGCGGCTGCCGATCGCCGCCTGCACCGGAACCTCGAACATTTGCCGGGGAATCAGCTTGCGCAGGCGCGTGACGAGTTCGCGGCCGCGCTCGTACGACTGTTCGCGATGGCAGACGACCGCCAAGGCGTCCACCGGCTCGCCGCCCACCAAAATGTCCATTTTCACCAGATCCGCTTCGCGGTAGCCCGCGAGCTGATAATCGAGCGAGGCGTAGCCGCGCGAGACGCTTTTCAGCCGGTCGTAGAAATCGAGCACGATTTCGTTCAGCGGAAGCTCGTAGGTGAGCATCACGCGCGTGGGCGAAAGGTACTCGATGTTTTTCTGGACGCCGCGCTTTTCCTCGCAGAGCTGGATCACCGCGCCGAGCGAATCGTCAGCGGTGATGATGACGGCGCGCAGAACCGGCTCCTCGATGCGCTCGATTTCCGAGGGAGGGGGAAATTTCGTCGGATTGTCCACTTCGACGGTTTCGCCGCCGCGGCGGCCGATGCGGTAACGCACGCTGGGCGCGGTGGTGATCAGGTCGAGCTTGAATTCGCGCTCGAGCCGCTCCTGGACGATGTCCATGTGGAGCAGGCCGAGAAATCCGCAGCGGAAACCGAAGCCGAGCGCGGTGGAATTTTCGGGCTCGTAGAAGAGCGCGGCGTCGTTGAGTTGCAGCTTGCCGAGAGCGTCGCGCAGGTTTTCGTAATCGCTCGAATTCACCGGGAACAGCCCGGCAAAGACCATCGGCTTGATCGGCTCGAAGCCTGCGAGCGGCGGCGCGGGGCGCGTGACGTCAACGATGGTATCGCCGACGCGGGCTTCGGCGACGCGCTTGATGTTGGCGATGACGTAGCCGACGTCGCCGGGCCCAAGTTCGTCGAGCGGGAGGGGTTTCGGGACCAGCGTGCCGAGTTCCTCGACTTCCGATTCGAGGCCGACGCCGCAGAGCTGGATTTTCATGCCGGGGCGCAATTGGCCTTGCTTCACGCGGACGAGCATGATCGCTCCGCGGTAGGAATCGAACCAGGAATCGAAAACGAGAGCCTGGAGCGGGGCATCGGCCGAGCCTATGGGCGGCGGAATGCGCGCGACCACGGCTTCGAGCACCGCCTCCACGCCCAGGCCCGTTTTCGCGCTGATTTCGAGCGCTTCGTCGCCGGGAATCGCGAGCACGGATTCCATCTGGAGCTTCACCTGCTCGGGCTGCGCGGCGGGCAAATCCACTTTGTTGATGACGGGAATGATGGTCAGACCGTGCTGGGAGGCCAGGAACGTGTTCGCCACCGTTTGCGCTTCGACGCCCTGGCTGGCGTCCACGACGAGCAGCGCGCCTTCGCAGGCCGAAAGCGCACGGGAAACCTCGTAGGAGAAATCCACGTGGCCGGGTGTATCGATCAGGTTGAGCCGGTAGAGTTGGCCGTCGCGCGCTTGGTACGAGAGCCGAACGGTCTTCGCCTTGATGGTGATGCCGCGCTCGCGCTCGAGGTCCATCGAATCGAGGACCTGGGCGGTCATTTCGCGCTCGCTTAGCGTGCCTGTGAGCTCGAGCAGGCGGTCGGCAAGCGTGGACTTGCCGTGGTCGATATGGGCGATGATACAGAAATTACGGATGAAGCGAGGATCCATGCTCTCGTTTGGCTGTCAGAACTTTGAGTTTGCCATAAATCGCGCCACACCGCGAGCGTCCGCGCCAAATTGGATTTGAGCAACCCCTCGCGGGGGTATATAGTTTTCTTTCCCGGCGACGGGCAACCGCCCGGCGCCATGCCAGCCGGGCTGGACGCTCCCCCGCCCCGAAAAACCAGGTTTTTGCGCCGTCCGGCTTTGCCCGGCCGCGCGAAATCCGGAGGATGAACGAGCATGGAACCCAATGATGTGGTGATCGTTGCCGGCGCGCGCACACCGATGGCGCGGTACGTCGGATTGTTCAAGGACACTTCGGCCATAGACCTTGCCGCGCACGCCTCGCGCGAGGCGATCCAGCGCGCCGGGGCCGATCCGGCCGAATTCGAGCACGCGATATTCGGCAACGCGCAACAGACCAGCGCCGACGCGCTCTACGGCGCGCGGCACGTGGCGCTGAAAGCCGGCTTGCCGAAGGAAACCCCAGCGGTGACGGTGAACCGCATCTGCGGTTCGGGAATCGAGTCCATCATCCAATCGGCGCACCGCATCCTGCTGGGCGAAGCGAAGCTGGTGCTGGCGGGCGGGATGGAAAACATGACGCAGGCGCCGCACGTGGTGCGCGGCGCGCGGACCGGATTCCGGCTGGGCGAAGGCAACATGGAAGATTCGCTGATGGCGGCGCTGCTGGACACCTATTGCGGTTTCACGATGGCCGGCACGGCGGAAAACATCGCGCAGGAATACGGAATCACGCGGCGGGAATGCGACGAATACGCGCTGCGCAGCCAGCAGACGGCGGACGCGGCCGTTCGCGCGGGCTATTTGAAGGAAGAGATCGTTCCCGTCGAGGTGAAGCAGGGGCGCAAGAGCGTGATGGCCACCGAAGACGATCATCGGCGTCCGGAAACGACGATGGAAACGCTCGAAAAGCTGCCGCCGGCGTTCCAGAAGAACGGCCTGGTGACGGCGGGAAACGCGAGCGGGATCGTGGATGGCGGAGCGGCGGTGGTGGTGGCGCACAAGGATCACGCCAGGAGCAAGGGATGGAAGCCGCTGGGCCGCATCGTTTCGTGGGCCGTGGCCGGCGTCGAGCCGAAGCTGATGGGACTGGGTCCGGTGCCGGCGACGGAAAAAGCGCTGGCCAAAGCAGGCCTTCCACTCGATCAGATCGACCGGATCGAGGTGAACGAGGCGTTCGCGGCGCAATACCTGGGCGTCGAGAAATTGCTGAAGCTCAATCGCGACAAAACCAACGTCAACGGCGGCGCCATCGCGCTGGGGCATCCGCTGGGCGCGACGGGCACGCGGCTGGTGCTGACGCTGCTGCTCGAATTGCGCCGGAAAAACCTGCGCTATGGACTGGCGACGGCGTGCATCGGCGGCGGCCAGGGCATCGCGCTGATCGTGGAATCGCTCGCGTAGTCGCTGGCGGCCCAGGTTTTGGTTTTGGAATTTGCGTGGCAGCTCTCAACCGCAGCCCTCAGCGGCTACACCCGCGTTGGTGAAGCGGTAGGTACGGCACGGCTGAAGCCGTGCCCTTAGCACCTGTTTTGCTTCCGGAAGGAGGAGAGATGGCGATTCAGAAAGTCGGTGTGATCGGGTGCGGCCTGATGGGTTCCGGCATCGCCCAAACCGCGGCGCAGGCCGGATTCAGCGTCACCGTACGTGAAGTGAACGACGAACTGCTGCAGAAAGGGCTCAGCTCGATCCAGAAGAATCTGGCGCGGCTGGTGGAAAAGGGGACGCTGAGCGCGGCCGATCGCGACCAGGTGGCCGCGCGGCTGAAGGGAACCACGAACATCGAGGAGCTGAAGGATTCCGACATTGTGATCGAAGCCGTCACCGAGCAATTGCCGGTGAAACGCGAGCTGTATGGGCAGCTCGACAAACTTTGCCCGCGCACCACCATTTTCGCCAGCAACACCTCTTCCCTTTCCATCACCGAAATGGCCACCGGAACCAGCCGGCCCGACCGATTCCTGGGGCTGCACTTTTTCAATCCGGTTCCGGTGATGAAGCTGGTGGAAGTGGTGCGGACGATCGCGACGGACGCGGCGGCGTATGAAGAGACCATCCAATTCGCCGAAAAGCTCGGCAAAGTGCCGGTGCGGACGGGCGACCGGACGGGCTTCATCGTGAACCGGCTGCTGGTGCCGTATCTGCTGGACGCGATTCGCGTTCTGCAGGACGGTCTGGCATCGGTGGTGGACATCGACAATTCGATGAAGCTGGGCTGCGGGTATCCGATGGGACCGTTGACGCTGCTCGATTTCGTCGGGCTCGACACCACCTACTACATCGCCAATGTGATGTTCGATGAATTTCGCGAACCGCGTTTCGCGCCGCCGGCGCTTTTGAAGCGCATGGTGCTGGCCGGCTGGAACGGACGCAAGAGCGGGCGCGGATTTTACGACTACGCCGATCCCAAAAATCCCAAGCCGGTTCCGCTGGTTTTCTGACGGCGGCGCAACGGAGACAATGAGATGGCCTACGAAAATCTGCTGTATGAAGTCAAAGGCGCGATCGCCTACATCACCTTCAACCGGCCGAAAGTGCTGAACGCGCTGAACCGGAAAACGATGGAGGAGCTGGACGCGTGCCTGGCTGAAGCCGCGGCCGATGCGACGGTGCGGGCGCTCATCCTGACCGGCGCGGGCGAAAAATCGTTCGTCGCCGGAGCCGATATCGGCGAGCTGGCGCAGCGCACGCCGGTGGACGGCAAGGAATTTTCGCTGTACGGACAGAGCGTGCTGCGGCGGCTGGAAACAATGGGCAAACCCTCCATCGCGGCGATCAACGGCTTCGCGCTGGGCGGGGGATGCGAATTGGCGCTTGCCTGCACGCTGCGCATGGCCAGCCGCACCGCGCGACTCGGGCAGCCGGAGGTGAAGCTGGGCATCCTGCCGGGCTACGGAGGAACGCAGCGGCTGGCGCGGCTTTGCGGGCGCGGCGTGGCCGCGCAACTGGTGCTCACCGGTGAAATGATTTCGGCCGAGGAAGCGCTCCGCATCGGCCTGGTGAATCAGGTGGCCGAGCCGGGTGAACTGCTCGCGGCGGCCGAAGCGATGGCGGGGAAAATCGCCGCCAACGCGCCATTGGCGGTGAAATATTCGATCGAGGCGATCGACCGCGGCCTCGATATGTCGCAAGAAGAGGGATTGTTCCTCGAAGCGACGCTATTCGGCCTGCTCTGCGCGACCGAAGACATGCGCGAGGGCACTCGCGCGTTCCTGGAAAAACGTGCCGCGCAATTCAAGAACCGGTAAACTGTCCCGGAGCGCCCGTGGCCGGGCCGGCTCGCAGCCGGCCGCGAAAGTAGACGGGCGCTCCGGTGAATCTTCGATGCCTGAACCATCCCGATTCGGCCAGGTGCGCGGCGAGTTGACGGCGCAGGGCCTGCATTTCGCCATCGTCGTCAGCCGCTTCAACAGCTTCATCACCGAGCGGCTGCTGGCGGGCGCGCTCGACGTGCTGGAACGCGCGGGCGCGACATCCGCAGAGATTGACGTGGCGCGCGTTCCCGGTTCCTTTGAGATTCCGATTGCGGCGAAGAAAATGGCCGCTGCCGGGCGCTACGGAGCCGTGATCTGCATCGGCTGTATTTTGCAGGGCGAAACGCAGCATTTCGAATACATCTCGACGGAAGTGGCGCGCGGCGTTCAGCTGGCCCAGCTCGATACCGGAGTGCCGATGATTTTCTGCGTGCTCACGTGCGACACGCTGGAGCAGGCAGTTGACCGCGCCGGGCTGAAGAGCGGCAACAAAGGCGCGGAAGCGGCGCTGGCGGCGATCGAAATGGCGCAGCTTTCGCGCCGGCTCGCCGCGCCCGCAGCCAAGCCCAAGACCACGAAGGAGCGCCGGCGGCGCTGATCATGGGATTCCGGCGCAAAGCGCGCGAATACGCGCTCCAGATGCTCTACCAGTGGGAGCTGTCCCAGGGCGAGCCGGCTCGCGTCGAGGCCACGTTCTGGAAAACCACGCACGCGCGCGGCGAACTCCGTTTTCTGGCCAATTCCCTGTTCGAAGGCGCAGCCGCCGACGCGCCCGCGAGCGACGAACTGATCTCGCGCCATGCCGAAAACTGGCGGATCGAACGCATGGCGGCGATCGATCGGAACATTCTGCGGCTGGCAATTCATGAGCTGCGACGCGGCGAAACGCCCGAAATCGTCGTGCTGAACGAGGCGCTCGAACTCGCCAAGAAATTTTCCGAACCGGACGCGGTCGCATTCCTCAACGGCATTCTGGACGCGGTGCGAAAGGAACTGGCCGCGCCACGCGGGGCATGATGCGGGCGGAATGAATCCGTTTGGCATTGCATCGACGAGGGTATGACGGCGGCCTCCGATGAACTCCCGCTTGGGGCGCCCGTCCCAGCGCACAGGCTGGAAGAGCTTGTGTGACAACTCGCGAGCACTGCCCTCAGCGGCTTCCCGACAAAGGGCGTCGGGACGCAAACAGCGCGAAAGGCGCATTGATCTGCAGGCGCTTGCGGCACGGCTGAAGCCGTGCCCTTCCAAAAAACCTGGTTGGTCCACAGGCTCTCGGAGACTGCGCCACCGCGAAGCTGAGATTTTTGCAAACCGAAAGCGACAGTTGCCTTCCGCGGCCGTCGCGGCAACAATAGGCGTAATGTTTCAGAGCGGCCAAACAGTGCGCGTGAACCTTGCCGGAATCCAGGCGCAGGGCGTCACGTTTCATGCCGCCGTCACCGACGCTATCGGCACGATCGTTCGCCAGACGAGCGCCGATCCGCCGACGTTTCTGGTGCGCCTGCTCTTTTCCTTCCGCGGCGTGAATGAGGTGGAAGTGACCGCCGATCGAATCAAAGCGAGCTGAGCGCGCCCCACTCCTCCCTGTTTCCAGCGGCCGGGTGTTGTGATATATCATGAAGCCGCAATAATGTTTGCCAAGTCGGCGTGAGTCCTAGGACGAGGTAGACCGATGATTCATCACATGATTTCCCACAACGGGCGGCTTCTGCCGATCGAGCAATCGCGGCTTTCGCCCGGACAAGAAGGTCTGATCAATGGCTGGGGGCTGTTCACTACGCTGCGCGTCTTCGAAGGCTGGCCCTTTGCCTTCGAGCGGCACTGGCGCCGGCTGCGGCGCGATTCCGAGCGCACGCACGTACCGCTACCGGCCGACGGAGAGCCGGTGCGAAAGAGCGTTTACGAAGTGATTCGCGCCAACCAGGTAAGCGAAGGCGCCGTTCGCATTTACGTGATTTGGAACCGGACGGGAATCTGGCACAGCGGCGAGTCGTTTGCGGAAACGGATATCGTCGTCACCGTCGCCCCGCTGCCGAAATATCCGGAAACGGTTCGGCTGGCGCTGGGCGAACACGGCCGCCACGCCGCTTCGCCGCTCGCGGGGACGAAAGTGATTAGCTGGCTCAATAACGTCTGGCACGCGCACGAAGCGAAACGGATGGGCTTCGACGAAATCGTTCTGCTGAACGAACGGGGCGAAGTGGCCGAATGCACGGCGGCGAACATCTTTGCCGTGCACGGAGGCCAGGTGACCACCCCTCAGCTCGATTCCGGCTGCCTGGCGGGTATCACGCGGGAAGTTCTGCGGGAACTCGGCCCGAAATCCGGGATCGCGGTGAACGAAGGCGTGCTGCGGCCGGACGATCTCTACGCCGCCGATGAGGTGTTTGTTTCCTCGACGAACCGGGCAGTGCTGGGCGTCGCGGAAATCGCCGGCCACAAAATCGCCGCCGCACCCGGACCGGTGACGCAACGGCTCGGCGACATTTTCGCCGATTACGTCGCCCAGTGCCGCACCAAGGAAATGAACCAGAAGCAGGCGAGCGCCTGAGCGCGAAATCGCGGCCGATTCGGCATCCCGCGCGCGTCCCATTCATCTAAACTGCTGCCGCTCGACCGGCCTCGGCCCGTCGGGCGCGCGGAAAGGAGCATGCCGTGCCGGATCTTGCCGCAAAAACCTGCGTTCCCTGCCGCGGAGGAGTTCCTCCGTTGAAGGGTGCGGAACTCGCTCCGCTCGCGAGCCAGATTCCCGATTGGAACGTGGTGAACGAGCATCACATTTCGCGCCGGTTCTCATTTCCCGATTTCCGCACCGCGCTCGCTTTCACGGATCAAGTGGGCGCGCTCGCCGAAGAGCAAGGGCACCATCCCGATATCTTTCTCGCGTGGGGAAAAGTGGAAATCACCATCTGGACGCACAAAATCGACGGGCTCACCGAAAGCGATTTCATTCTGGCAGCGAAAATCGACCGGCTGTATCAGCCAGCCGCGAAAGCGACCTAACGGCGCCGTCATCCGTGGGAACGCGCCGGGAGAAGCGCGTTTTCGCGGCGAAAAGACCATTTACAATTCCACCGGCCGCGCGCACAATGGCGCGCCCGGCCAATGCCGTTGCCGAGGTGGGGGAACGCCATGCGGATTTCGCGATTGCTTGCCGTGACGGTTCTTGCCGCTTCGCTAGTTTTTTCCGGAATCGCCTTCGGGCAGGTGAATAGCGGGTTTTCTCCGCTGGTTCAAAAATCCATCGCGGTGGATTCGCCCGTGGTCGCGCTGGAGCACGTGAATGTGGTGGACGGGACGGGAGCCGCGCGCTTCTTTGGGCGCGTTTGACGGGCGCGCGCGGCAAACTCTACCATCGTATTCGCGAGATTTTTGAAGATGTGCGAGAGTTCCCATTCCGAGCCCATTTCCGACGTCCATGGCCGTCCGCTCGGCCAGCTGCGGCTTTCCGTGACCGATCGCTGCAACCTGCGCTGCCGCTATTGCATGCCGGAGCAGAATTACGAATGGCTGCCGCACGACGATCTGCTGCGGTATGAAGAGATCGCCGATCTGGTGACGATTTTCACCGATGCCGGCGTGCGCAAGGTGCGACTGACGGGCGGCGAGCCGCTACTGCGGCGGGATCTGGAGCGGCTGGTGCGGCTGCTCGCGGCAAACGCGCACATGGAAGACATCGCGATGACCACGAACGGCATCCTGCTGGCGGATGCCGCGGAGCGTCTGCGCGAGGCCGGGCTGGGCCGCGTGACGGTGAGCCTCGATACGCTGCGTCCGGAGCGGTTTTTGGCGCTCACGCGACGCGATTTGCACCGGCGAGTGCTCGAAGGCATTCGCGCGGCCATGGACGCCGGTTTTCCCCCACTGAAGCTGGATATGGTGGTGATGCGCGGCGTCAACGACGACGAAATCCTGCCAATGCTCGATTTCGCCCGCGAGCTTCGCGCCGAACTTCGCTTCATCGAATACATGGACGTGGGCGGGGCCACGCACTGGTCCGCGAGCGAGGTGGTTTCGCGCGGCGAGATTCTGGAACGCATCGAACGGCATCATGGCGGCGTGGAAGCAATCGGCGGTCAAGGCAGCGCGCCGGCCGAGCGTTTTGCCCTACCCGACGGCTCGACCTTTGGAGTCATCGCGTCGGTGACGGCGCCCTTTTGCCGCGACTGCGACCGCAGCCGATTGACGGCTGACGGGCAGTGGTACCTGTGCCTTTACGCCGCGCGTGGAATCGATCTGCGCGGGCCGGTGCGGCGAGGGGCGACGCGGGAAGAAATCACAAGCCTGATCACGGCGCATTGGTCGGCCAGAACGGATCGCGGAGCGGAAGAACGGCGCGCGGCGCGCTCGCGCGGACCGCTCATTGCGATCGAGGCGCTCCGCCAGGACCCGCACCTGGAAATGCACACGAGGGGCGGCTGAAGCGGCGAGGCCAAAGCCGCGGATTTGGTTAAACCCAAAACGGGGTCGCGCGCGCGAGCCGCGGCGGGCGTTCCGGTCTGAAAACGGCGGCTTGCAATTCCCGGAGCTGCCCGTTTCTTTTGCGACATATCGCCAACCCGCCTCATCAGATACAATGGATTGCTCCGTAAGGGAAAATTGGGCGGTATCGAGGAACGACACTTGTCTTTTGGTAATCCGCTGTTCTCAAGAACAAGCAACAGGACGGGAAGGCGCGTGGGATGCCGCGCTGCCGGCGCGCCGGCGTCGAGGAACGTCCCGCGCCTGAGCGCCGGGCATCTGACTTGGATTACGGCCGCGACGCTGCTGCTGGCGACGCGCCTGCCGGCGCAAACATCGAAGCCCGCCAGCGCCGCGGCAGCGGCCAAGCCTGCTGCAACACTCCAACTGACGCTCCACGCCGCCGTGCAGTTGGCGCTGCATCAGAACCCCGAGGTGCAGATCGGCGCGATCGCCCTGGCGGAAACCGAGCAGGACCGGAAAATGGCGCGGTCGAACCTGCTGCCGCAGGGCACGCTCGAAGTGAACGACAGCGCGATTCGCGGGAACATCGAAGCCAATTTCGGCAAGCCGTTTCCCGGAATTGCCCAGCACATCGGTCCGTTCCAGGTGTTCAACGCGGGCGGCATTTTCTCGATGCCGATTTTCAACCTTTCGCTGTGGCGAAACCTGAAGGCCGCCGACCACGCGGTGACCGAAGCGAGCGACAGCGAAATGGGCGTGCGGGAGCAGATGACGCTGCTGGTCGTTTCGCAATATCTGGCCAGCCTGCGCGCGATGGCCAACGTCCACGCGGCGCGTTCGCGCGTGCACCTGGCCCGGACGCTCTACGATCAGGCGCGCGACCTGCAAACGCACGGCGTTTCCACCGGGCTCGACACGCTGCGGGCGAACGTCGAATTGCAAAACGAGCAGCAGAACCTGATTCAGGCGGAAACGCAACGGAAAACCGCGATCTACGGGCTGGCGCGGCTGCTGAACGTGAACGCGCGCACGCGGATCGACTTGACCGACCGGCTCAGCTTCTATCAGACGCCGCCTTTCACCGCGCAACAGAGCATCGCCGTGGCGCTGACGAACCGGCCGGAAATGAAGCAGTTGAACGCGCGCGAATTGCGCCTGGAAGCCGAACGATTGAGCGCGCGGGACCAGAAACTCCCCACGCTGAGCTTCGACGGCCAATACCTGCAGGAGGGGATTTCCGCCGCCGCGGTGATTCCCACCTATATCTACGAGGCGCGGATCGAATGGCCGCTCTTCACCGGCGGACGGATTCATGCGCAGGAAGCCAAGGCGAATCTCCAATTGGCCAGGCTGGCGCAGCAGCGGCAAGACATGGCAAACCAGATCGCGCTCGAGGTGAAAACGGCGGTCGCGGATCTGGAAGCCGCCGGGCACGAGGTGCGGGTGGCGAATCTGGGCGTCGCGCTGGCGCAGGAGGAAGTGTCGCAGTCGCGCGACCGTTTCCAGGCGGGCGTGGCCGACAATATCGAGGTGGTGAGCGCGCAGGACGCGCTGGCACGCGCCTACGACAACCAGATTGGCGCGCTCTACCGCTATAACGAGGCGAGAGCCGAACTGGCTCGCGCCACCGGCCAAATGCAAGACGTTTATGCAAAGTGAGAGGAATCGTTGATGGGTACAAACGACTCGGGTCCCGCTAGCGAGATCCAATCGCCCGCCCAGCCCGGCAAACGGGCCGGACGGCTGGCGCATCCGCATTTCCGCAAGGTCGCCATCATCGTTTTGGCGATCGTTGTGGTGGGCGTCGCGGGTGTCTGGTATCACTACCACGGCCGCGTGAGCACCGACGACGCCCAGGTGGACGGCCACATCACGCCGATCGCCTGCAAAGTCTACGGCACGATCAACCGGGTGCTGGTGGAAGACAACGAGCACGTGAAGGCAGGACAGGTGCTGCTCCGGATCGATCCTCGCGATTACCAGGCGAAAGTGGCGCAGGCCGAGGCCGCGCTGAAACTGGCCAAGGCGCAAGCCGCCGCGGCGCGCGTGGGCGTTCCGCTCGCCTACGGCACCACGGAAAGCGCGATCCAGGCGGCGCAGGCCGGAGTGAAAGCCGCGCAGGCGCAATACGACCGCGCGCATCTGGCGTACCTGACCGATTCGACAGCGGGCATCGCCTACGCGCAGGCGCAGGTTTCCAAGCGCAGGGCGCAGGCGGTGAAAGCGCGGGCCGATTGGACGCGAATGAAACCGCTGATGCAAAAAGCGGAGATTTCCCAGCTCCAATACGACTCGTACCTCGCCGCTGCCCAGAGCGCGACGAGCGATTTGCACGCCTCGCAGGAGCGCCTGGCCGAGGCGCGGCACCGCGTGGCGATCGACCGCGCCGAAATGCTGGCGGCGCAGGCCCAGGTGGGCGTTGCCCAGGCGAATCTGCGGGAAGCCGAGGCGAACCGCGGACAGGTGCCGATGCGCACCGCCGACGCGCACTCGGCGAGCGCGAACGTGCTGGCGGCGGAAGCGAATCTGGAAGCCGCGAAGCTGCAATTGAGTTACACGACCGTCGTCGCGCCCACGGAAGGGGTGGTCACGAAAAAGGCCATCGAACCGGGGCAGATCGTACAGCCGGGACAGGAACTTTTCGCGATCATTCCGCTGAACACCGTCTTCATCCGCGCGAATTTCAAGGAGACGCAACTCGCGAACGTGCATCCGGGCGAGCGGGCGGAAATTCACGTGGATATGTACGGAAAGGATTTCCCCGGCTACGTCGAATCCATCTCGGGAGCCACCGGCGCGCGGATGAGCCTGCTTCCGCCGGAAAACGCGACGGGGAATTTCGTGAAAGTGGTGCAACGGATTCCCGTGCGCATCTTTTTGAAACCTGTGCCGACCGGAAATAACACGCTGCGGCCGGGAATGAACGTCGAAGCGACCATCTTCACGCACTGAGCGCGTGCAATCGAAGCCGCCGCGCCGGCCGCGTAAGCGGCGCCGCAAAACCATGCCGCGGAAGAAACCAGCGAACGAAGGATTGCGATCCAACGCGCGCGCGGCGCGACGGTTTCTGCGCCGCGCCATTGCGCTCTCGGTGGAAAACGTGCGCAAAGGCCGCGGCGGGCCGTTCGCCGCGCTCGTCGTCAAGGACGGCCGCGCCGTGGGCGTGGGAACGAACCGGGTGACGCTGACGAACGATCCCACCGCGCATGCGGAAATCGTCGCCATACGCGAGGCCTGCCGGTCGCTCGGCACGTTCGAGCTTTCGGGATGCGAGATTTACGCGAGCTGCGAGCCGTGTCCGATGTGCCTGGGGGCGATCTATTGGGCGCGAATCGAGCGCGTCTATTTCGCCACGTCGGCGAGCGACGCTTCCCGGGCGGGATTCGACGACTCGATGATTCTGCGGCAATTGCGATTGCCGCGCTCGCGGCGGCGCGTGCCGATGATGCAGATGCTGCGCCGCGAAGGCCTGCGCGCGATGCGCTCCTGGCGGGAAGCCGCGGATAAAACTCCCTATTGAACGGGCAGGCTCGGCGCTCAGTCCCCTTGCGCTTCGCCGATTTTACCCCACGGCGGCAGTTCGCGGCCCGCGGCGAGCGTTTCCGCCGCCCATCGCCCCAGATAAACCGAAAAACTGACGCCGTCGCCGCCGAGGCCGTTCAGAACGAGCGCCTGGCGCGAGCGCGGATGCCAATCGAAAAAAAGCTGCCACGACCGGCCAAAGCGGATCGGCCCGCCCCAACGGTGGGAGAACCGCACTTTTCCGAGCGCGGGGTGCAGCCCGCGCACGCGCCATTCGAGGCTGGTGAAAAGACCGGCGGCGACGCTCTGGGCGATATCGAGCGCGGCCAGCTCGGCGTCGCTGGCCAGATCCACGAGTCCGCTGCCAAACATCACCGCGCCATCCGGCATCGGCCGGCCCCAGAGATACGGCAGATCGGCGGTATAAAACGCTTTTCCCGAGGCGAGGCCGAGCGATTCAAGAACGCGCGGAGCGAGCGGCTCGGTCATGAGCGCCAGGGTGAATTTCGCTTGCGAGGCTTCCGACAGTCCGGAAAGCCCGGCCGATTGGGCGTTCGTCGCGAGGAGTACGCGGCCGGCGCAGAGAGTTCCCGCCGAAGTTTCCAACAGGAGGGGCGAGGCGAATTCAATGTTTTCGACGCGCGTATTTTCGAAAATGGCCGCGCCCAGATCGGCGGCGGCGCGGGCGAGGCCGCTCACCACCTTCCCCGCGTCCACCGTGCCGCCGGGGACTTCGTGCACGACACGAAGCGCGCCTGAATCTTCCCAGACGATGGGAGAATCGCGCAGGCCGCCGTTGCGGCCAATTTCGTAGACCCCACCGAACAGCGGAACGCCGGCGACACCGAGTTCCGCGAGAGTCTTGCAATACGCGTCGAGAACGTCTTCGGTGCCCTCGAGCGGACCGATGGCGACGTCCGACAGCGCCAGGCCGCCGGTACGTCCGCTGGCGCCGGAACCGATTTGCGCGGCTTCGAGCAGGACCACGCTCTTTCGCGGCGCAATTTTTCGCAGCCACGCCGCCGCCGCCAGACCGGAGAATCCTCCTCCAATCACGGCAAAATCCGCCGACGCGGGCAGCGGCCGCGGCTCGGGCCGGAAATCAATCGTCCAGGGTGGCGTACCCCAGTTCATCAGCTCTCACTTGCCATATAACGCGAAATTTCCCGGGCTCGCAAGCCGGCCGGTGCGGAAAGCACCGGGCAAACCGCCGTGGCGAGCGCAAGAATGCAGTGTTCGGCAGGCGGAGATGGCGCAGCGGCCACGCGCACAACCGAGATGTACGCGCACCGGATTAGGCGAGTATCAAATGGGAATGAATTTCCGGTTACAACGAGACGGGCAAGGAACAAAATTTCGCCGAAGTCAGGAGCGGCGCTTGCGTTCGGCGCGCACGCGCTCGACGTAGCGGCCGGTCTCCGTTTCGACGAGCGCCGCTTCGCCGCGATCGAGCCGCTCGTGGACATGCCCGTGAAGTCAATCGCCCCTGCGCCACGCCGACGTTGACCCGGGTCCGCCCGGCAAGTAAAATCCGTCCCGTTCTCCAGAATCCTGGGCGTAAGACCGCGAACAAGGGAGGGGGTCGTCCCTCCGATGTGGTTTCCGCAACACGAGACACGGCGAGTCATCGGCCTCGTTACGTTCGCCATCTGTCTCTCGGCGGTGGCTTCGAATGCCCGTGCCGCACAGGCCGGCCAGGTTAGCGGACTAGCGGCGGAGGTCGGCCAAAAACTCGCTCAGAAGAAGGTCCAAAGCGTAGCAGTTTGCCCGTTCCGTTCGCTCCATCTTAGGGATGGGTCGCTGGCGCTGGGGACGGTGCTCTCCGACCAGTTCACCGCGGCGCTGGCGGCGATTCTCCCTGGCACTCGCGTCTTTACACGCGCGGATTTGATCGCCCTAGCCAGACGCTATGGCCTTCTGCCGATAGACGTCGAGCGGCTGAGCGTGTGCGGGATTGTTGCCGACAATCTGCACGCGTCGGTGGTCGTCACGGGCGACTTGAGCTTCAAAAACAAGGGCCGTTCGGTGGAGATCGGCGTGACGGCAAGGCAACGCCCCTACTGGGTGCTGGCTGATACCACAAGGCTAGTTCCCATGGACGCGCAAATGCGGTCGTTGCGGGAGCAGCCCGTGTACGATCGGGCGGCTGGGGTCTACCTTCCTGGCACGGGCGGCGTGAGCTTCCCAGCGATTCAGCACTGCCACGCGCGGCTTCCCACGACGGTGAACTCAGGGACTTACGCCGTGATCCTCTACAACATTACGGCCCAGGGCGCTCCAGCCGGTTTCCTCGAGATGGGACGTCTCGGCAAGGGAGTCAAGAGCGCTTTGCTTGCCAATCTTCGCACGTGCAGCTTCCACCCCGCGCGCTTGCGTAACGGCACGCCCGTCGCGGCGCGAATGGAAATGGTGATTGATACGCGGCTGATGCCGTGAGGCCGTCCGCGTTAGCCGCCTCGCGGCACGGCCTACGAGCCGCGCTTGCGTTCGGCGCGCACGCGCTCGACGTAGCGGCCGGTTTCGGTTTCGACGCGGACCATTTCGCCTTGGTCGACGAACAGCGGCACTTTCACCACAACGCCGTTTTCGAGCGTGGCTTCCTTCCACGTGCTGTCCTGCTGCGAATGCACGGCCGGGGCGGTTTGCTCGACGCGCAACTCGACAGTGGGCGGAAACGCGATGCTCACCGGGCGGCCTTCGAAAAATTCCACCGGCAGCGCCATCCCTTCCTGCAGAAACGGGCGCGCGGGACCGACTTGTTCGCCGGCCAGCTCGATCTGATCAAAGGTGTCGGGCCGCATGAAGGTGTACGTATCGCCCTGGGAGTAGAGGAACTCCATGGTGTGACGGTCGAGGTCGAGCTCCTCGAAGCGTTCCTCGGGCCGCACGTGGAGTTCGCTCAGCCGGCCCGTGTCGAGGTCACGCAGGCGGAATTTCACCAGATTATTGATCTGGCCGGCGCGCATCTTGATTTCCGCTTCCACCACCTTGCAAGCGCGGCCTTCGACGCGCACCACCATTCCCGCTTTCACTTCGGTTGCCTGCATTCGGACTTTTCCTTCGATGACGGAATCAGCGAACGATTGTAGCGCACGAGCCCGGAACGAAGTGCGGCCAAACGGATAGCCTGTATCGAGCGCCTCCAAACTCCTCCTCCAGCCACAATTGCCCGAGGGCGCGAATAGTACCACAAGGGCCGCGGGCATTGTTTCCGAGCGGCACGGGCGTGCCGGCCGCGAACATGGCCGAGGTTGAGGAAACTTGCCGAGCAGCCCTGCTTGAGGCCCGGCGCGGCTTGTGGCAGAGTCAAGCGGTGATTTCCTTCGTTGCGTTCCTGTTTGGCGTGGTGATCGGCAGTTTTTTGAACGTGTGCATTCACCGGCTGCCGCAGCACGAATCGGTGGTGACGCCAAGCTCGCGCTGCCCGAAATGCGGCGCGCCGATTCGCGCGATCGACAACATTCCCGTCGTCAGTTACCTGTTGCTCGGCGGACGCTGCCGAGACTGCCACAACCGCATTTCCCTTCTCTATCCGGCGGTCGAGCTGCTGAGTGGAGCGATGTTCGTTGCCTGCTACCGGCAATTCGGCGTGACGCTGGCCGGCGCGAAATGGGCGCTATTCTGCTCAATGCTTTTGGTGCTGATTTTCACCGATTTTCACGAGCGCATTCTGCCGAATCGCGTGAACTATTTCGGCCTAGCGGCGGGGTTGGCCCTGAGCCCGTTTCTGCCGGCAAGCGACGGCCTGGCGCAATGGATTCTGAATGGAAGGATGAATCTGGCCGCGCCAGAGTGGAGCGTGGCGCTCGCCGACGCCGCGCTGGGCGCGCTCTTTGCCGGCGGATTGTTGTGGCTTTTTGCCGAAGGCTATTTTCGCCTGCGCGGGCGCGAAGGCATGGGGCTGGGCGACGTGAAGATGATGCTGATGGCCGGCGCGTTTTTGGGCGTGCGGCAGGCGATCGCGATGTTGATGGTGGGATCGATTCTCGGCAGCGTGGCCGGCGCGATCGCGGTGTGGGGATTCGGCAAAGGGCGCGACTACGAGCTTCCGTTTGGCAGTTTTCTCGGCATCGCCGGGATTTTCCTGATTTTCCTCGGCAGCCCGCTCCTGCACTGGTATTTATCCGTCACAGGCCTCGGACACTGACGCCGCCGCGCCTGGCTCAGCCGCGCGCGTCCAGGGCGCGCTCGGCCAGATGCAGCGCGACGATCCCGCCCATCCATCGCTCGAAACGCACGCTGGAAAAACCGGCGACGCGGAGCCGCTCGGCCAAATCCTCAGGCGAAGGGAAACGCGCCACCGAAGCCGGCAAATAGCCGTACGCCTGCCGGCTGCCGGAAATCAGGCCGCCGAGGACCGGCAGGATTTTGCGGAAATAGAAACGGTAAAGCCGGCCGAAGGCGGGACCGGGCGGCTCGGAAAATTCCAGAATCGCGAGCTGCCCGCCGGGACGCAACACGCGGCGAAATTCGTCAATTCCCGCGGCGTAGCTGGCCAAATTGCGGAATCCGAACGCGACGGCCACCAGATCGAACGTGGCATCGGCAAAGGGCAGCCTGAGCGCGTCCACCGCGAGGAATTGCACGTCGCTCGAAATGCGCGCGGCTTTGCCGCGAGCGCGCTCGAGCATCGCGTGCACGAAATCGCCGCCCAGAATTTGGGCGCCGCGCGAGCCGCGCCGCGATTCGCGCTCGATCGCAAAGGCCAGGTCGCCGGTTCCGCAGCAGACGTCGAGCACGCGGGAACCCGGACGCAGCCGGGGGCAAACCCGGCGCGCGGTGCGCGTGCGCCACGTCCGGTCGAGGGAAAACGAGAGCAGATGATTGAGGAGATCGTACCGCGGAGCGATGCGGCCGAAGAGGTCGTGAACGCGCCGGGCGGCTTCTGCTTCGTCGCGCGTTCCTTCGGGCCGCGTGCCCGTCACCGGTGATTTCGGGCCGGCGTTCATCGCCGCGTCCGGCGCATCAGGAATTGTTCCGTTGCGGCGCTTTTGCCGCATGCGCGGCGAGTTCAGCCGGCAGCCGGTTCAGCCGGGCGAGCGTTTCGCGCACAAGTTCCTCCGGCACATCGGCGTTGATTTCCACCTCGCCGATGCGCCGCGCGAGCACCCAGCGCATGCGGCCCGCGCGCGCCTTTTTGTCCGCGCCCAGGCGGCGCGCAATCGCGGCGGTAGACGGGAGACTCGGCAGCGCGCCGAGCCGAACGACGAGGCGCGCGATACGCCCGGCGTCTTCCGCGCGCAACACGCCCATTTTCCGGGAAATTTCCACCGCGCCGAGCATGCCCCAGCCGACCGCTTCTCCGTGGAGAATGCCGCGATAGCCAGCCGCGGCCTCGATGGCGTGGCCGATGGTGTGGCCGAAATTGAGCGCCTGGCGCTGGCCGGATTCG
>JAKAOH010000048.1 GCA_021812285.1 Acidobacteriota bacterium
TCTGTCACGCACTTTAGTCACGGTGGGTTGCATCGTGCTCCTCGTGTCGGCCGTTATGCATTGCTTCGCGTATCACAATTTCTCCGCTCCGGCTGTGCATGCATCGAATCTGCCTGTTGCGCTGCAATCTGTTTTCGAGCTTGCCTTTCTCTCGATGGCGTGGAGTTGGCTCGTTCTTGCGGTCGTTGTGCTGGTCGCCACGTTCGGGCAAGGACGTTTGGGCAAGCCTGTCACCCTGATCTGCGGCTTCGCGGTGCTGATTCAGGCCATATTCACTGTTCCCGTGCTGGGACTCTTCACCGGCAACGAAATGCTCGGTGCCGCTTCTTTGCTCATCATTATCGGCGGCTCTTTGCTTCAGCGTCCGCCGTTCGAGAGGTCTTAACGGTGAATCGCCGCTGGCTGGCCGGCTGTTGAAACACGCCCGCTAGAATTGGTTGTCGTTCGCCGGGGCCACCTGGCACGGCGGCTGTTTGGGAACATGCTGCCACGGATTGAAGTGCTGCCGTTACCGGCAGGGTAGGCTTCGCACCCGGCGGACGAAAACCCGCGGAAGCAAGCAGGGGAACAGCGAAGTGGCGAAAAATCACTCGGGGAACTGAGCCAGGTGACAGTTGGCCCCACCCCGAAGGTGCGCAGCCGCCTGCCGGACGGAACGGTGGCGCCCACCCTGCGAAATTGCAGCCGCGGACGGGCTGGTCGGGTGTAACCTTTGGGCTTACCGGAGTCAAAAAGGGACATTCCGGATGAAGGCGCTCCTCGATCAAAGGCTCGGCTGCAGCCCTCTAAGTGCGAATCGCGCTCTGACTGCGGTGGCGCTCGCCATTGGGCTTCTGTCCGCTGCGGGAGTCCGCGCGGCGTGCCGGGGCCATGGAGGCACGGGGAGCATCACAGTCAGGGTTCACGACCCAGTCTTTGGAATCGTTCCCGATGCCAGTGTCACCCTCGTCGATCTGGACACGAATCAAAAAACATCGGCTCGCACGAGAGTAGATGGCACTTACGAGTTTTCGTCGATTCCCGCAGGCCGCTATCAGTTCGAGGTGAGGGCTGTTGGATTCCAGATTTTCAAGAGCCGGGTGCTGGAGCTTAGCTCGTCGGGCAGTATCGATTCGTATGTTACCTTGCAGATCGGGCGGATGATGCAAAGAATGACGGTGACGGGGCATAGGCTGGCCGCGCCACCGCCCATTAAGCGGAAAGCGCGCAAGCCGGCGCGTATCTGCGTAGGGGGCGGCCAGAACTCGAGGCTGATTCATTCCGTGGTTCCGGTTTATCCGCCGAGCGAAGAGAGGAAAGGAGTGACCGGTACGGTGGTATTGCAGGTAATTATCGGAGCGAACGGAAGGATTGTTGCGCTTTCGCCTCAAAGCGGGCCCGACCCTGCGCTCATCCAATCTGCGGCGAATGCCATACGCCAGTGGCGATACACGCCAACCTATTTGGACTGCCGTCCCATCGACTTTCCCGTCACGGTCAAAATCATTTTCCGGCTCTCGCCGTGACGCAGGAGGCTCGCCCACTCGTGGCGCAGGGCCCCTCGGTGTTCGGTCAGTCTGACTACTTCGGTTTCAGCGCAACGCCTGGACATTTAACGCTCTACGACCTTCGCATCTAAACTTTCTCTGTTGAAGTGGACTCGGTTCAAACGGGTCCAGAGCCGGCTCGTCTAGAGAGTCCACACTAAAACCCTCCGGCCAGGATGAGCCAGCAGAGCCGGTGACCCTGCCGGCTCGCCCTTAGCGCCCCTCAACGGGGTCGGCCAACACGCGCAGCGCAAATTCCTTTCGTTACGCTGGCAACGCCGTGCCTATCGCTGCGCTAATTATTGCGTGCGGGCGAGCATGCCGCGATCTGGTGCGGGTAATCCACTTCGATATGACGAACCCTGGCTCCCTGCGGGTCCGCGATCCACAGTTTCACTTTCGCCATCCGCGCAGCATTCTCCGAGCGAAACAGTTCCACGCCGTAATAATCGGTCATTCGGCTATATAGTGCGTCCAGTACCGGCCTGAGCATCGAAAATCGCCTGTACTTCCAGAAAGCATCCCAAGCCTTACCCATATAATCCGGCGGTCGCCTCACGCTTAGCATCTCCCGGGTGCGGAAAGGAAATACGGGTTCGCCGCCTCCGGTCCGCTTCGCCAGGCCAAAAAGCGCTCCCACGCCCCTTTCGTCCTCCGGGTACCACCGCCCTGGCAACCACACGTGAGTGTCAACAAGGAATACAAAAATGCGAACTCCCTTTCGAACCATTTGGTCCGACAAGTTGTACTGCGATTCCTTGCCGCTATTCGCCCCGCCATCCGTGATCAAGTAAATCGCGTCGCCCGGTCGAATCTTCCTGAACAGCGCGGCCGCACGCGACATCGCATCCCAAAGCGAAGTCGTCCCGTGGGCCACTGGCAGTTTCGGATTCGCCGGAGGGGCAAGAAGGTTTGCGATCCCTCCGAGGGTGGTTGAAAAATCGGCCTCAGCGTAGACGTGAGTGCCAAAGCTTAGGAACGCGATGTGATTTCCATCCCATTCACGCGTGAGGAAATCGCGCGCCAGCAGCTCCGCGAAATCTCCCGGGCCCTGCTCCACCGGCGCCATGCTCCCGCTTTCATCGAGCATGAGCACAACGCGCGTGCCGTCCTCCACGCGATGCACGGCAACAACGGTTGCCGGTCGCCCGTCAACTCTGACGCGAAAATTCGCGGCCCCGAGCCCGTTCATCGGCAGCCCTTCGTGATTCAGGACGCTCACGGGGATGGTTGTTCCGCACGCGCTCACCCTGGCCGCGTGCCGCCCCGTGGAAGCGATTCCCGCCGAAGGCCACGCCAGCAGAAGTATGCCCGCGCAAGCCGCCAGTATGTAGGCACGCCAATTCACGCCGGAATAGTAACCCCGAACCACCGTCGGCACGAACAGGAAAAAAGGAGGGAGACCGGAGCTAATCGCCTCGCGCGGGTCGGGTTCAGAGATCCTCCGGACGCAGCCCCGTGTGCTTTGCGATCCTGGCGAGCATTCTCGGCCCGATCTCGTCCGCGTCGTGAAATGCCCAGACGTATTCGCCTCGGGCCGGATGGACCAGAACGGCGTGGGAACCCTTGCGTGATTTCACCGAGTAGCCCGACCGAAGAAGCGCGCGGAAAACTCTAGCCGCCTTGCTGCTGGGCCAGTCGCTCAAGGCTTGGAGGGAACGGAGACGGTGACCGTGCCGGCCGGTTCTTTTTGTTCTTCGATCCGGTCTGCAAGGACGCGTAACGCCAGCGCCTCGGCAGCGGCGATGGCTTCTTTTTCCGTGCTGCCGTAAGCCATTACACCCGGAAGCTCCGGAACCTCGGCGATCCAGCGCCCGTCTGCTTCCCGCTCCGTTTCGATGCTGTAAACCATGCTCGGATACTATCACACCAGCCCGCACAAGGCCCCGTGGGGCGCATCTTCGGCGTTCCTTGTGAAAAGCACTCCTTACATCGCTTCATCCGCGCTGGGGCCGTAAATCGAAGGCACTTTTGCGCCCATCGGCCGCAAATAGGTCGAAAGCTGGCCGCGATGGTGAATCTGATCGAGCAGAAAACCCCACGCCATGTCGTAGCCGGTTTCCCGCATTACTTCCTGCCCGCCGAAAAGAAATGGCATTTTCTCCTCGAATTTCGCCGCGGGAATCGCATGGAGCCGCTTCGCGATGGCGTCGTGCTGGCGGTCGTATTCCGCGACGATCTCCTGCATCTTCGCCGGCGCCGGAATTTCCACCCACTCAAACGCGCCTTTTTCGAGTCCATCCGCCAGCGCCGTTTCCTCGTGCACCAGCAGCCACGCGATTTCCCGCGCCGTGCGCGCCTTGGGATCGGGCCGGTAATCGGATTTTTCCTGCGGAATCCGCGCAATCACCTTCCGCGTCGCCGCCGCCTCTTTTTTCCAATAGTTCAAAAAGAATTCCTTGTGGTCCATGGTCGCCATCCTCGCCTTTCCATGCAGGGTAAAAGCAGTGCCAGCACTATAGGCGAAGATAAGGCGAAAGTAAACAGGTTTTTCCGGAGGGCCTTACGCCAGTGCGCGGAGAATCTCCGCTTCGGAAATGGCGCCTTCGCGGACGATGCGCCAGTCGTCGCCGCGCACGTCCACGATCGTCGAAGCAATTGTCTTGCCCGTTTCGCCGGCGTCCAGAATCAGCGGCAAGCGCTCGCCGAGCTGTTTGGCCACCTGCTCCGCGCTCGAACAGGGAGGAAAGCCCGAAAGGTTGGCGCTCGTGCCGGTCACCGGCCCCTGAACCTTTTCGAGCAGCTTCGTCACCACCCCGGAATTCGGCCTGCGCAGTGCCACGCGGCCCGTGTTTCCCGTCACTTTCAGCGGCAGCCGGTCGGAAGCTTCCACGATGAGTGTGAGGCCGCCCGGCCAGAATGCTTTCGCGAGGCGGTGAAAAGCGTCGGGCAGTGCGCGCGCCAGAATCTCTGCCGAAGCGACCGAATCAATCAGAATCGGCAACGCTTTGGTTTCCACGCGGCCTTTGATCCGGAAGACGCGCTCGATCGCGGCCAGATTGAAGGGATCGGCGGCGAGCCCATAGAGCGTGTCGGTCGGGATTCCCACCACTTCCCCGCGCCGAATCAGACTGGCGGCGTATTCGAGAACGTGGGGCTCCGGATGGTCGAGGGAAACCTTCAGAATTTCGGCAGGCAAGTTGATCTCGCGCGCACGTAGCGCAAGGGGGGAAACTTACCATACCCCTCGGCCGCACGCAACCAAGCAGCCCACGAGCGGCCCGCCCTTCCCTGGCGTCAGGCTTTCGGAGCCGCCATCTGCCTGACGCCGCCCCGAACCGCGGCCAGTTTCTGCCACTCAATCAGGAACGACGGCAGGAGGCCAGCGACCGCGATGCAGCCCCAGACGGACGCTTCCAAGCCAAGCAGGCCCATTTGCGCGACGGCGGGAATCGCATCGATTGCCCGCACGAAGACGAAAACCATCGCGAACGGATACCCGCGCATCATCCACTCGCGATGCTGCTGAATCCTGCCCGAACGTATGCAATAGAGGGCCGTCCCGGTGGCCAATACCCAGCCGGTCGCCTGAATGATGGCAGCCGGCAGCAGCGTCGGTATCGGAAGATTGATCGCCACCACGATCGCGGCGGGCGCGGCAACAGCAACGCAGCCCACGTAGATCCGCCCCATCACCCGATGCACTTTCGCGTACCGCTGCCGCAGTCGGCTCGAAAACTGAAAAATCCCCAGGAACAGAGCCGTAGCGCCCGGCACGCCGTGCAGCATCACGAGCCACCAGATCGGCGCGTACCGCTGCCGCAGCCACGAATGTGGATCGAGCAGCAGATGATCGCGCGTGAACCACACCACGACGATCAGCGCGCCAAAAACGAGGAACAGCCAGTGCTTGCTTCCAAACCGACTGCCGCGCCGAACGGATACAGCGGTAGCGCTCATTCCCACGCCTCCTGTGCGAACCGATTGTCTTTCGGAATTACCGCTTAAGAGCTCCCCCTGGCGCCGCAATCTAGCCTTACGGGCTAATGTTGTCAATTAAAATCGCCCATCCCGCCTCGCCGCGCTGCCCGGGGCGTGGCCAGCCGTTCCCGGTGCGTTTTTACTGCCCTTCCGCCCTTTGTGTTACGCTTTTTCCGATGCCTGCCACTCGCGCCAGCGCCGGCTCTCGCGCACGGCCCGAAACTCCCGATTCCGGCGATGCGCCGCTCACCAGCAAGGAAAATCGCTGGCTGAAGCGCTTCCGCGCCGCGCTCTCGGGCGATTCCGGCGAGCCGCACCTCTACGGAATCGAAGGGCCACATCTGGTCGAGGAAGCGTTGCGCTCGGGCGCCGCCATCGAAGCCATTCTCGCGAGTCCCTCGGGTGAAAAGCATCTCGCCGGGCTCGGCTTGGCGTCCTTGCCGGCCGCGCCGGCGAGTTCGCAGCCCCGCGTTTTCCGCACCACGGACCGGCTGTTCGCGCACGTTGCCGGAACGGAAACGCCGCAGGGCCTCGCGGCTCTGGTTCGGCTGCGCGAATACGCGTTCGAGGATTTGGTGCGTGGCGTGCCGCTAGTTGTTGTCCTAGTCGGCGTGCAGGATCCGGGCAACGTCGGCACGATCGTTCGCTCGGCGGAGGCCTTCGGCGCGACGGGCGTCGTGGCCGCCGCCGAAAGCGCCAGCCCGTACGGCCCGAAAGCCATGCGAGCGTCGGCCGGGTCCGTTTTTCGTGTGCCGATCGTGCCGCGCGCGCAAGTTCCCATTCTGCTGGCGCAGCTTCGCGTCGCCGGCGTCCGCATCGTCGCCACGGCAACCGCTCCCGCGCCCGCCGCGTCCGCCGCGCCACTCCTCGAACCGCAAAATTTCCCTTGGCGCGAACCGGTCGCGCTGCTCGTCGGCAGCGAAGCCCGCGGCCTGCCCGATTCCGTCGTGCGCTCGGCCGACGCGACGATTCGCATCGCGCTTTCCGCTCCCGTCGAATCGCTCAACGCCGCCGTCGCCGCGTCGGTTCTGCTCTACGAAGCGGCGCGGCAGCGGTCGGCTTTCGCCGCCGGCGAAAAGAGCGCGCCATGAGCCTGTTTCCCACTACCCCCACGCGGCAAAAGCAGTCCGCTCCGCTCGCCGAACGCATGCGCCCGCGCACGCTCGACGAATTCATCGGCCAGGAGCATCTGCTCGGTCCCGGCAAACCGCTGCGCGTGCAGATCGAGCGCGACGAAATCAGCTCGATGATTTTGTGGGGCCCTCCCGGCTGCGGCAAGACCACGCTGGCGCAAATCATCGCCCACATCACCAAATCCGAATTTTTGCCGTTCAGCGCCGTCCTTTCCGGCATCGCCGAGATCCGGAAAGTGATGGAACGCGCCGATCGCATGCGCGAAATGGGCCGGCGCACCATCGTTTTCGTTGATGAAGTTCACCGTTTCAACAAAGCCCAGCAGGACGCTTTCCTTCCCTGGGTCGAGCGCGGCAGCATCGTGATGATCGGCGCGACCACGGAAAATCCCTCCTTCGAGGTTATCGGCCCGCTGCTGTCCCGCACGAAGGTCTACATGCTGGGCGCGCTCGACGAGCGGCAGGTCGTTGCCCTGCTTCGTCGCGCTCTGGCCGATCGCGAACGCGGCCTTGGCGATGCGGCCGAATACGGCGAAATCGTCGCCGGCGACGACGTCCTGCGCCGCGTCGCGCTCTACGCCAATGGCGACGCCCGCGCGGCGTACAACACGCTCGAAGCCGCCGTTCTCGGCTCGCGGCCAGACGCCGCCGGCCGGCGAGTCCTGACGCTCGAACTGCTCGAAGACGTCCTGCAGCGCAAACTGCTCCGCTACGACAAAGCCGGCGAAGAGCATTACAACCTGATTTCCGCGCTGCACAAATCGGTACGTAATTCCGACGCCGACGCGGCGCTCTATTGGCTCACGCGCATGCTCGAATCGGGCGAAGACCTGATGTATCTCGCACGGCGCCTGGTCCGCATGGCGAGCGAGGATGTTGGCCTGGCCGATCCGCACGCGCTCGAAGTGACGATCGCCGCGATGCAAGCCGCGAATTTCCTCGGCTCGCCCGAAGGCCATCTGGCGCTGGCGGAAGCCGCGATTTATCTCGCGCTCGCGCCGAAATCCAACGCCATCTACGCCGCCTACGGCGTTGTCCGCCGCGACCTTTCGGAAACCGAAGCTGAGCCTGTGCCGATGCACCTGCGCAATGCGGTGACCGACCTGATGAAAGAAGCCGGCTACGGCCGCGGCTACGAATACGCCCACGATCGCGAGGAAAAAACCACCGGCATGACTTGCCTGCCGCCGTCGCTTCAGAGCCGGCGTTACTACCATCCCACGGCGGAAGGTTACGAAGCGGAATTGCGCAAGCGCGTCGAGGAATGGATGCGCCGCCGCGCCAAGCTTCAGGAGAAGCCATGAAACGCGGTCATCAAACGTCTCCTCACGCGCACAGGGCGCGCCGCAACGTTCTTCCGGCCATCCTTCGCGCCAGCCCGTCGGCCGGCGTCGCGCTCGCCGCCCTCGTTGCGCTGGCGTTTCTCGCCGCGGCTCCCGTCCTCGCTCAGCAGGCCAAGCTCACCGTCAACGACGATTGCACCGTTTTCGCGTTTTCTCCCGACGGCCAACGCATCGTCTACGCCGCGCGCCGCGTCTCCGAGGAAAAAATTGCCCGCGACAAACGCTCGCTCGTCGAGCACGACAGCATCTGGCAGGTCACGCTCAACGGCCACAAAAAGCGCCTAGTGGACGGCAAGAAACTCGTCAAAGGCCGCGTCCCCGTCAGTTTCCAGATCCAGGCGATTCGCATTGCTCCCGACGATCGCCACATGACCGTACAGCTGGCCACGCGCACGTTCCTTCCCCGCGACCGTAATTTCGAAGCCGGCAGCGTGCGCGGAGCCGAACTCACCGACCTGATGACCGCCGACGGCAAGGAAATCAACATCGCGGGAACGAGCCCCGCAAACAGCGCCATTTTCGGCGCGACCAACGCAGCATGGATTTCCGACGGCGAAACCGTCGTCTACATGACGCAGCCCCGGGGAAGTTTGCTCTATCGGATCGCCTACCTGCGTCCCATGGGCGGCACCGGCGGCCCGATTCTTCACGATCACTATTACGCCGCCGTCGCCTGGAATCCCGCGCACAACGCCGGCGTAGCCATCGAGCGCAATCCCGATCTTTCTGGCCCCATTCGCCTGGTCTGGATCGATCTCATCAACAAAACCGAGCGCGACCTCGCCACGCTCGCTGGTTTCGCCGGCCATCTGACGGTTTCACGCGACGCCACGCAGGTCGCCTATTTCCGCGATGGCGATACCATCGAAATCCGTTCCATCGCCAATCCCGAAAAACCGCTGGACATCAAAGCACCGTTCGGCCGCTATGAATGGGCGCCCGACGGCAAACACCTGCTGCTCAAACGCGGGCCAAATGGCCAGACGAATCAGCTCGTCTGGATCTCGCTGCCCAGCGGCCAATTCGAGGACGTTCTCCACGGCCTCATCTACCACGATTTCCACATTTCGCCCGACGGCCGTTGGGTCGGCGTAACCGAGCCCGGCTTCCAAATGCTCAAGGTTTTTCCGCTGCCCTGAACCTCACAAGCCCCCAGCGGTACAGCGCGAAAAGCGTAGTAAAATCGCCGGCGATGAATTCGTACGAAAAGGCGCTGCTGGTAGGTTTCATGGCTTCCTACCTTCCCGCTTTTGGCCTTTTTCGCTGGATGGTCTTTAGGGTGAATCGGGAGCTGCCGTCAAATCGCAGAATTCCGCATACCCTTTACTTCGGGGAGTGGCAAAGGCTACCCAAGGAGTACAAACGGCTCTATCCAAGCAGCCTCTTGTACCAGATTGCCCTGGCGTGCGCCGTCGCTTGCCTGACAATCGCACTGGCCTTCGCCGCACTTCGCATCTGGGAGTACGGGGCGCATAGGTAGCGTCTCGGGAAGTCGGCGTGCCTGGGCATGTGCTGGCCGCCAGAGTACGCTCCTGTGGCGCCTGGCTTAAGCCCGGCACTGTTCGGCTACCGGCACAGCCATCAGTGGTAGGGATAAAAAATAAAGAACAGCAGAGATAACGCGCCGAGCGCCCACAAGCCGCCTGGGACTTCCCTGCCTCGCCCGGCGACGAGCTTGCAAAAGGGATAAAGCGCGAGGCCGGCGGTGATTCCGATTCCGACGTTGTAGGTGAAACTCATCAGCGCAATCACCGCAAAAGCCGGAATCGCTTCCGTCAAATCGTCCAGGCGCAAGCGCGTGATCGGCGCGAGCATCAGCAGGCCAACAATGATCAGCGCCGGGCCGTAGGCCTGCGGCGGAATCGCTCCCACAAGGGGCGCGAAAAAGAGCGTCAGCAGAAAGCAAGCTGCCGCTACGATTGCCGTGAAGCCCGTCCGCCCTCCCGCTTCCACGCCCGTGGCCGATTCAATGAACACGCCTGCGGTCGTTGTGCCAACCAGCGGCGCGAATACGGTGGAAAGCGCATCGGCCAGCATGGGGCGCTCGATTTGCGGCAGTTCGCCGCGTTCGTCCAGAAATCCCGCGCGCGCGGAAACGCCGATCAGCGTTCCCATCGTATCCACGAACGCCATCACGAAAATCGTCAGCACGACCGGAAGAAATCCCCACGATAAAGCGCGGTGAAAATCCAGGTGAAAAAGCACCGGCGCGAGGCTCGGCGGTCGGCTGACCCATCCACGCGGCAACGGCGCGAGTCCCGTGGCCATCCCAACCGCCGTCGTCGCGAGCATTCCCACCAGAATCGCGCCGGGAAATTTCCGGATCATCAGCAGGGCGATCAACAACACCCCGCCAATCGCCAAAAGCACCGGGCCGGACGTCAGAACGCCGGCTTTCACCGGCGCGCCGGGCCCTCCGAGCGTCACGATCCCGCTTTCGTTCAGCCCGATGAACGCCAAAAACAGCCCGATGCCCGCGGCGAAGCTGTAGCGCAGCCCTTCGGGCACCGCGCGCACCAGCCACGCCCGCAACCGGAAAATCGTGAGGACCAAAAACAGGATTCCGCCCAGCAGCGCCGCGGCCAGCGCCTCCTGCCACTTGTAGCCAAGCACTTCCACCACGGTGAACGCGATGAACGCGTTTTCACCCATGTAGGGCGCGATGGCAAACGGCCGGTTCGCGTAGAGCGCCATCACCACCGTGCCGAAAACGGCGGTCACCACGGTCGCCGTCATCGAGGCGCCGAGCGGCATTCCCGCCGCGTGCAGAATCGCGGGATTCACCACCACGATGTACGCCATCGTGAGAAACGTCGTGATGCCGCCGGCCATTTCGCGGCGGAAATTTGTCCCATGCTCTTCGAAACGAAAATAGCGCGCCACGCGGCCGTCGCTGCCGCGGCGTGCGTCCCGGGAATCGCTCTTTTGTGCGTTCTTTGCGCTCATCGCCTCAACCAATTTGCGCCGAAAGAGTATCATCAGGGCTGCCCTCGCGTCTCCGGCGAATCCAAAACCGCTGCGCGTGGAACAAACGGAGGGGGAAACCATGAAGGAGTGCGTTCGAGGGATGCTGCTTGCGCTGGCGCTTGGCTTCGCAGGGATTCCGGCCGCGATTGCCGCCCCGGCTCGCGCGGCCGCCGCGCAAAATGCAAACGGCGAGCATTGGGTGGCCACCTGGATCACGGCGCCGGTGAAGGGCCTGCCGAAATTGACGCTGCACGACCAGACGGTTCGCATGATCGTTCACGCCAGCATCGGCGGCGCCCGCTTCCGCGTGGAATTCTCGAACGCTTTCGGCCGTCATTCGCTCTTCATCGGAGCGGCGCATCTGGCGATTCGCGCGAATGGCTCGTCCATCATTCCCGGCTCTGACCGCACGCTCACTTTCAACGGCTCGCCTTCGGTCACGATTCCGCCCGGCGCGCCGATGCTGAGCGATCCCGTCTCGGTCGACGCGCCGCCGCTGGCCGATCTCGCCATCAGCATCTACGTGCCCGGCGACGTTGTCCCGCTCACCGAGCACTCCGTTGCGCTCGAAACCACCTACATTTCCGCTCCCGGGAATTTCGCCGGCGCGGAAAGCATCAAGCCCGTCCACACCAACGCCACGTGGTATTGGCTTTCGAGCGTTGACGTCGAAGCCGCCGCGAACGTCTGCGCCATCGTCGGCTTCGGCGATTCCATCACCGACGGCTACAATTCCAAGCTCGGCGCCAACGGCAGCTGGCCCGCGCAGCTGGCCGCGCGTTTCCAGGCGAATCCCGCAACCGCTCATCTCGCCGTCGTTAACGCCGGCATTTCCGGCAACCGTGTCCTCCACGACTTCTTTGGCCCCGACGCGCTCGCCCGCTTCGATCGCGACGTTCTGGCCCAGGACGGCGTGAAATACGTCGTCATTCTCGAAGGCATCAACGATCTCGGTTTTCCGCACGAGCCGCCCAGGTTCAAATTGCCGCATCAGGAAGTCACCGCGCAGCAGCTCATCGGCGGCCTGCGCCAGCTCGTCGAGCGCGCCCACGCGCACGGTATTCGCGTGATCGGCGCGACGCTCACGCCCTATAAAGGCTCGCTCTATTACAGCAAGGAAGGCGAAGCCAAGCGCGAAGCGATCAATCATTGGATTCGCACCAGCGGCGTCTTCGACGGCGTGGTGGATTTCGCCGCGGCCATCCGCGACCCCAAGCACCCGCTGCGTTTTCTGCCCGCGTACGATAGCGGCGACCATCTACATCCCAATGACGTCGGCTACAAAGCCATGGCTGATGCCGTGAGTCCCGCGCTGTTCCGCTAGAGACCGCTGCCGGCGCGCGAGCGCGACGCACGAGGAAGGGCCTGAACGCCGCCCAGCCGCCAACCGATGCCATCCTGGCCACAATTCGCCCTCGCGCTCGCTTGCACCGTTCTTGTGTTGCATCTCGCTTTTATCCTCTGGGTGCTCTTTGGCGCATTTTTCACGCGCGGCCGGCCGCGGCTCACCGTCGTGCACGCTGTTTGCGCCGTCTACGGGTTGGTGATCGAATTCGCGCCGTGGCCTTGTCCGCTCACGCTGCTGGAAAACTGGTTTGAGGTGCAGGCCGGCCGCATGCCCTACAACGGCCCGTTCCTGCTCCACTACCTCGATAGAACGGTCTATCCCAACGTTCCGCCGATGCTGCTGATCGTGGGCGCGGGCATCGCGCTGGCGGTGAACGCCGCCGTCTATTTCCGCCGCTGGCAAAAGTGGCGGGCCTCGGCGCAAGGGTGAAACGCGGCGGATGCCTCCCGTTGCGGCGCGCCGCCCAGCTAGCCGCAAGATCCTTTCCAGATAAAGCCCCGTGGTAAGATGGCCATTCATGCGTCGCGTCAAAGCCATTCTCGTGGTCTTTGTGTTTCTGCTCGCCCCGATGGCCCTCTTCGCCGACGCATGGACCTGCGCCTGCGCCCCGCCGTACTGCACGATGGCGCAATGCCGCGCGAATTGCCCGATGGCGCAGCCGCATCCCTGCAAAGGCTCCAGTTTGTCGCTTTGCTGCAACTGCATGCGGTATCCGGCTCTTGCCGCGCTGATTCCGCTCACGCAGATGATTCTTCCCGCCGCCGCTCCTCGGCCGTTCATCGGGCGCGGCGCGCCGGCCGCGCCGTTTTTGGCGCTCGCCATTTTCCCCGGCTCCCGGCCATCCACGTTTCACCCTCCTCGCGGCCGATCGCTCGATCCGCGATTCACATAACCGCAAGGAGGCAGGATCGTTGCGTCATTGGGCCAAAGTTGTGTGTGTGTGCGTATGGATGTGTCTCGCCGCGCCGGTCTGGGCGACGATTTTCGGCTCCGTGCGCGGCGTCGTGCACGATTCGCAGCACCTGCCGATCGCCGGAGCGAAAATCGTTTTGTCCGCCCGCGATTCCCAGTGGCGGAAATCGGCGCTCAGCAACCGGTTCGGCGAATTCTCCTTCGAAGCCGTGCCGCTCGGCCGTTATACGCTTCGTATTTCTCACCCCGGCTTCGCCACCGTCACCGCGCAGATGACCGTCGAATCCGGCGGCGCGCCGATATTGCATTTCGAGCTGCCCATCAAGACCGCCCGGCAAACCGTCACCGTTTCCGCCGCGCCCGCGCCGATCAACCCGCAATCCAGCACCACGGAAACGCTCCTTAGCGGCCGCCAGATCCAGGACACTCCCGGCGCTTTCCGCACGAACAGCCTCGCCATGATTACCGACTACGTTCCCGGCGCCTACATCGTTCACGACATGCTCCACATTCGCGGCGGCCATCAGGTTTCCTGGCAGGTGGACGGCGTGCCGGTGCCCAATACGAATATCGGCAGCAACATCGGCCCGCAATTCGATCCGCTCGACGTGGATTACCTCGAAGTGCAGCGCGGGGGCTATTCCGCCGCGTACGGCGATCGCACCTACGGCGTCTTCAACGTCGTTCCGCGCACCGGCTTCGAAGGCAATCGTTTCGGCGAATTCGTCACCAGCTACGGCAGCCTGAATCAGACGAACGATTACCTGAGCTTCGGCAGCCACACCGACCGCTTCGCCTGGTACGCCAGCCTCAACGGCAATCGCTCCGATTTCGGGCTCGATCCGCCCGTGGCGCAGGTGATTCACGACGCCGAAAACGGCTTCGGCGGATTCACTTCGCTGATTTTCAACGCGACGCCCAACGATCAGCTTCGCTTGGTCAGTTCGCTGCGCCAGGACTATTTCCAGGTGCCGAACACGCCCGGGCAACAGGTGGCCGGCATTCGCGACGCCCAGGCCGAGGACGATGCGTTCGTCAATTTCTCCTGGGTTCACACCGCCGGGCCGGGTCTGATGCTCGTCGTCTCGCCCTTCTATCATTTCAATCGCGCCCATTACATCGGCGGGCCAAACGACCTGCCCTACAGCCCCCAGAGCGATTGCGGCTCACAATATGCGGGCGGCGAAGCGACGCTTCGCGTGACGCGCGGCCCGAACAGCGCGGAACTGGGCCTCGAGTCTTTCGCCCAGCGCGACAATTCCCTCTTTTCCATCACCGCCAACGCCGACCCGGCAACCACCATCGCGCAACGCGAGCGGCTCTGGGGCAGCGTCAACGCCGTCTACGCGCAGGATCAGTTCCGCGCCACGCGCTGGCTCACGTTCAACGGCGGTTTGCGCTACACCCACTACTCCGGCAGCGTCGTCGAAAACGCCGTGAATCCCCGCATCGGCGTCGCCATCGCTCTCCCGCGCGTCCACTGGGTTTTGCGCGGCTTCTACGGTCGTTATTACCAGCCCCCGCCGCTCGAAACCGTCGGCGGCCCGCTGCTCGCTTTCGCCTTCCAGCAGGGATTCGGCTTCCTGCCGCTCCGCGGCGAGCGCGACGAGGAATGGGAAGTCGGCCTCGGCATTCCCTGGCGCGGCTGGACGTTCGATTTTGATCATTTCCACAATCGCGCCGCGAATTTCCTCGATCATGACGAGCTCGGCAATTCCGATATTTTCTTTCCGCTCACCACCGCCGGCGCGCGCATCCAGGCTTGGGAAGCCACCGTTCGCACGCCGCGGCTTTTCCGCCGGCTCCAGGCGCATCTGGCCTTTTCGAATCAGATGGCGCAGGGTTTCGGCGCCGTCACTGGCGGCCTCACTGATTTTTCGCCTCCGCCCGGCGGCTACTACTATCTCGACCACGACCAGCGCAATACGCTTTCCACGGGATTCACGTTCCTGCTGCCCTGGCGCGGCCTGATTTCGGCGGATTATCTGTATGGTTCGGGATTTCTGAATGGCGACGGTCCGGCCCACCTGCCCGGCCATCAGACGTTGAATTTCTCGATCGAAAAGCGGCTCACGAGCGCGGTCTCGCTCGATCTCACCGCGATCAACGTCTCCGGCGCGCGCTACCTGCTCGACAACAGCAACACCTTTGGCGGAACGCACTTCGACGCGCCACGCCAGATCATCCTGTCGCTTCGCTACAACTTCCATTTCTGACGGGAAAGGGATCGCCCTCGGGCCCGACGCCGCCCGCCTGCGCGGCCCCGCTCAGGGCCGGCCGACGCGGAACCTCTTCACGTGTTCCTTCATGATGCAGGCGTCCATCACCACCAGCAATCCGGCGCGCCGCGCTTCGTCGGCCGCCGCGTGGTGCAACACGCCCTCCTGCATCCAGACGGCGCGCGCGCCGATGGCGATCGCGCTCCGCACGATTTCGGGCACATGTTCCGAGCGCCGGAAAATATTCACGATGTCCACGCGGATCGGAACGTCCTCCAGCCGCGCGTACGATTTTTCGCCGAGCACTTCGGTTTCATTCGGGTTCACCGGAATAATCCGGTAACCGGCCGATTGCATGTACTGCGCCACGCCGCAGCTTGGCCGGAACGGTTTTGACGAGAGCCCCACAACGGCAATCGCGCGCCCGTGTTTCAGGATTTCCATATACGGATCAATCGCGCCCCGGCGTTCGGGCGGCGCGGTGTCGGTCGAGTTCACGCAAACAACCTCCCACGGGATTCCGGAATTCACGCCTCATCATTGCGCGAGGCCCTGTTCCCGTCGCGCGTCGAGCGTTTCCCCCAGCGCGGCCAGAAATTTCCGGTTTTCCTCGGCGGTGCCCACCGTCACCCGAATCGCCTGCGGAATGCCCATCCAGGCCATCGGGCGAACGACCACGCCGAGGTGCAGCAGAGCGCCGGCAACCGCGTCTCCATTGCCGACATCCGCCAGAATGAAATTCGCAATCGAAGGCACGTACGACACCTGCAAATCGTCCAGCCCGTACGAAAGCTGATCGAGGCCGGCGCGGTTCATTTCGAGCGACCGCCGCACGTGTTCCGCGTCGTCGAGCGCCGCCAGCGCTCCCGCCTGCGCCAGCCCCGACGTATTGAACGGATGCCGCACGCGGTCGATCGCGCCGACGATCTCCTCGCGCGCCACGCCGTAGCCCAGCCGGAGCCCGGCCAGCCCGTACACTTTCGAAAACGTGCGCAGCACCACGATATTCCGCCCCTCGGCCACCATTTCGAGCGAACGCGAATAGCCCGGCCGCTCGGCGTATTCGTAATACGCTTCGTCCAGCACCACCAGCACGTCGTCGGGAATGCGGTTCAAAAACGATTCGAACGCCGAGGCGGAAAACCACGTTCCCGTGGGATTATTCGGATTCGACAAATAAATGATGCGCGTCCGCCGCGTCACCGCCGCGGCGATTCCGTCGAGGTCGATCGCATGCTCGACGAGCGGCGTTTCCACCAGCCGCGCGCCCGTCGCCAGAATCCCCGCCGCGTAAACGGGAAACGTGCTTTCCGACGTCAACCCCTCGTCTTCGGCCGTCAGATACGCGTGCGCGGTCAGTAAAATCAGTTCGCTCGTTCCCGCGCCGAAAACCAGCCGCTCCGGCGCGACGCCCAGCTTCCCGGCCAGCCGATGCCGCAGCACGTACGCCGAGCCGTCGGGATAGCGGTGCGTGTCCGCGGCCGCCGCGCGAATGGCTTCGACGGCGCGTGGGGAAGGTCCCAGGGGATTTTCGTTCGAGGCCAGCTTGATCGCCTGCACGCCCAGTTCGCGTTCCACTTCTTCAATCGGTTTGCCCGGCACGTAGGGCTGAATGCGCAGCACCGGTTCCGAAATGCGAGGTGGTTTCGTCATGCGGCTGGCTTCTCCGCTCGCGGTCCTCTCGGGCGCCGCGGCTCGGGCCGTCTTTCGCGCCGTTCCGCCGCGCCCGTTTTCCGGGGCAAACGCTTCTCTTCCTCTTCGAGCTTCCGCAATTCCCGCTCGTCGATCTCGCGCCAGCGTCCTGTTTCGAGGTCCGCGAGTTCCACCGGCCCGATCGCCGTGCGTTTCACCTTTTCCACCGGATGCCCCATCTCCACCAGCATCCGGCGCAGCCGGTCCTGCCGTGCTCCGGCCAGCCGCACTTCATACCACGGATTCGGGCCCTCGCGCGAGAGGCGAATTGGCCCCACGCGCCTCGTAATCAATTCCACTTCGGCCGGCGCCAGCCGGTTCTTCACCTTGAACTGGTAGGTCTGCGGCAAACCGCGCCCGAGCGCCTGGAATAGCCGCGCCGCGAAATCGCCGTCGTTCGTCAAAACGAGCAGCCCGGTGGCGTGATATTCCAGCCGCCCGACGGGAAACACGCGCCCGGAAACGCTGCCTAGATAATCGCGCAGCGTCGCGCGCCCGGTCGTCGGGTCGCTCAGCGCCGCGACGCACGCATCCGGCTTGTGAAACGCCAGAATCAGCTTCCGTTCCGGCAAACGCAACCGGCGCCCCGCCACGCGAATCGAGTCGCTCTCCGCATCCGCTTTCGCGCCCAGCTCCGTCACCACCTTGCCGTTTACTTCCACCTGCCCGGCGACGATCAAATCCTCGGCGCGCCGCCGCGAAGCGACCCCCGCCCGCGCAATAATCTTTTGCAGCCGCTCAAGCATCGGTCACAGGCCTCTGTGGCGCAGGCTTCAGCCTGCGCGCCTTTCGCAGTTCGTTCCCGCTTTTCCGAGCTTCGATCCATATACCGCGTTTCGTCATTCCGATCCGTTTCCCTCCGCCCGCGCTTCCTTTTCGTCCGGTTCATTTTCTGCGGGCTGGAGCTCTCCACCGGCCACTTCTTCAACTGGCGCCGTCGCAACGATTTCCTCTTCCGCGGGATCCGCGTCCATCGCCGTTTCCGCCGTCGCCGAGCCGTCGCCCCTGCCATCCTTTTCTTCTTCCGCGCCTTCGGCCGAAGCTTCCTGCGCCGCTTCCGGTGCGGCTTCGATATCCGTTTCCATCCCAAGCTCCAGGCCCGCCTCCGGCCCCAGGGCTTCGCGCGCGATTTGCTCGAATTCCTTCAAACTCGGCAATTCGTCCACGTCGTTCAGCCCGAACCGCACCAGGAAATCCTTCGTCGTGCGGTACAGAATCGGCCGGCCCATCACCGGCTTGCGTCCCGCCGTCGTCACCAGCCGCTTGTCGAGCAGCGTCTGAATCACGCCCGAGCAGTTCACGCCGCGAATTTCCTGCATTTCCGGCAACGTGATCGGTTGCTTGTACGCGATCACTGCCAGCGTTTCGAGCGCCGGCATGCTCAGCCGCACCGGCGGCCGCAGGCTCTTGATGAACGCGCGGACCACTTCATGGTGCTGCGGTTTGGTGGAAAATTTATAGCCCCGCGCCACGCGCCGCAATTCCACGCCGCGCTCATCCGCCGCGCAGGCCACTATGATTTCGTCGAGCGCCGCCTTCACCTGGTCCTTCTCCGCGCCGGTCGCGTTCGCCAGTTGATCGAGCGTCGCCGGCTCGTCCGCCGCGTAAATGATCGCTTCGAGAGCGCCTTTGAGTTCCGCCTGGGTCATCTCACTGGTATTCCTGGTCGGGATTTGCGAGCGGTCCCACCCCGCCCCCTTCCGAAAACACTACATCAAACATGCGGTGCTTGCGCAGCACGATTTGCGCGAACGTGTCGTCCTGCACCACGAGCACCGCGCCCAGCCGCACCAGCTCCAGCACCGCCAGAAACGCGGCGATCATCGCCCGGCGCGTCGGGCAACTTTCGAAAAATTCCACCAGCGCGAGCGAATCCGTTTCGCTCAGCCGCTCGCGCAACCGCCCGATCATCAGCGAAACGGTGAATTCGTCGCGTTCCAGCTCGATATCCTTGCGCTCCTTGCGCCGGTCGAGCACCTTCTGAAACACCTTCACCAGATCGAACAGCGAAACCACCAGTTCGTCTTCCGTTTCGCCGCCTTCGTAGAGCGTCCGGTCCGGCTTCGACCAGACGTGGTCCTCGATCTGTTGCCGCTCGTGCAGCATCTGCGCCGCGCTCTTGAATTTCTCGTGTTCCAGAAGCTGATGCACCAACTGCGCGCGCGGGTCCTCCGGCGGCGCTTCGCCCGGGAGGGTGGGCTCGGTCGGCAGCAGCAGCCGCGATTTGATGTAAATCAGCGTCGCGGCCATATAGAGAAAATCCGCCGAGATATCGATATCGAGCTGTTCCATCCGGTGCAGGTATTCGAGGTATTGGCCGGTGATTTTGGAAATCGGAATATCGTGAATATCGATCTGCTGCTTGCGAATCAGATCGAGCAGCAAATCGAGCGGACCTTCGTACCGTTCGAGCTGCACCTGATAAGGCAGCGAAGATGCCCCGAGCGGCCGCGACTCGTCAGTCACTTTCGCTCCAAAGCGGCTTGGGCGGCTTTTCCGCGCCCGCCGGCGTCGCGGCCACTTCCAAAGGAGGGCCGAAGATCGCGTTGCGCACGCGCATCATCGTTCGCCGCGCCACGCGCCGCGCCTGCTTCGATCCGTTTTCCAGAATTTCGTTCACGCGCTCGGGCTGCGCTTCCAGCAGCTTCCGCCGCTCGTGAATCGGCGCGATCCATTTCACCAGGCTGTCGGCCATCGCCCGCTTGCATTCCACGCATCCGATTCCCGCTGTTCGGCAACCGTTTTCGGCCCAAGCGATTTTATCCGGCTCGGAAAACAACTTGTGATACGCAAACACCGGACAAATTTCCGGCCTTCCCGGATCCGTCCGCCGCACCCGCTGCGGATCGGTCATCATACCGAGCACTTTCTTCTGGATCTCTTCCGGACTGTCTTTCAGCCAGATCGCGTTCCCGAAACTTTTCGCCATCCGCCGACCATCCGTGCCCGGAAACCGCGGCGTCTCGGTGAGCATCGCACCGGGCTCCTTCAAGACGAACGGATCTTCGAACAGGTCACGGTGCGAAGCGTGGGCCTTGAGGAAGTTCTCGATGCCATCTTCGCGCATCTGTGCGCTGAGCTTAATAGCAACGTCCCCAGAAGCGTCGCCCGAGTACTCACCAGGCGGAAGATTTTCGAATGCTATCTCCAGGGCTGCGCGTCTCTGCTCCGGCGTGAGCCCCGCCTTGAGCTTGGCGCCAAAGATGGCGTTGAATCTCCGCACCACTTCGCGCGCCAATTCCACGTGCGGCACCTGGTCTTCGCCCACGGGCACCAGATCGGCGTCGTACATCACGATGTCCGCCGTCTGGAGCAGCGGATAGCCCAGAAATCCGTACGTTCCCAAATCCTTCTCTCGCAACTGCGAAATCAATTCTTTATACGTAGGCACGCGCTCCAGCCATTCGAGCGGCGTAATCATCGAAAGCAGCAGATGCAATTCCGCGTGTTCCGTCACCGACGATTGCACGAACATCGTGCACTTGTCCGGGTCAAGTCCCACCGAAAGCCAGTCGAGCACGATTTCCCGCGTGTTTTGCCGCACCTGGCGCGTATCTTCCGCGTAATGCGTCGTCAGCGCGTGCCAATCCGCGACGAAATAGTAGCAGTCGTACTCCTCCTGCATCCGGACCCAATTCGACAGCGCGCCAAAAAAATGGCCCAGATGCAGCGGTCCCGTCGGCCGCATTCCGCTCAGCACTCTCTTTTTGCGTCCCAATCCCTTACCCTTTCCCAATCATCCCAAACGAATCGTTGGTAGGGCGGGTTTCAAACCCGCCTCTACAAGCGGGTGCAGATTCCCCACCCGCGGCCAGCGCTACGCCCTCGGCGATCCCGTCTGCCCGAGCAATTCCCGCGCAATCACCATCCGCTGGATTTCGCTCGTACCCTCGTAAATCGTCAGCACGCGCGCGTCGCGATACAGCCGCTCGATCTCGCTTT
>JAKAOH010000231.1 GCA_021812285.1 Acidobacteriota bacterium
CAATGCCACGTCGAGCCGCTGCCGGGCGAAGACGGCGGCGTCGCGGGAACCATCGGCATGGCGCTCGACGTCACCGAACGGAAAGACCTCGAGGGACAGCTGCTCCAGGCCCAGAAAATGGAAGCGGCGGGAAAACTGGCTGGAGGCATCGCTCACGATTTCAATAATCTGTTGATGGTCATCCAAGGCTACAGCGATCTGCTTCTGGAAAAAATCCCGGCCGGCGTCGGCCCGATCAGCGATCGCGCCGGCGCGCGCGATGGGCTTCAACAGAGGTCGGCCGATCGGGAGCCGGACACGGAGCGACCGCGGACGCCGTGGCGGAAACGCCGGCCCCGCCGACCGCAAAAAGCTCCGCCAGCGGCCGGGCTCCGGCCCGGGCGATCGTACTGTCGCCCGCTCCCGGCTCGCGCGCGAAGACCAGATGGCCCGATCCTTCGTCGTATTCCACGGTGACCAGGTCCGATTGCCCCACCTGTTCGCTGGCGACCAGATTGGCCAGCGGACAGACAAGATGCCGGTCGATCGCCCGCTTCAGGTGGCGCGCCCCGTAGCGCGTGTCTGTCCCTTCGTCGAGCAAGAAATCGCGGGCGCGATCGTCCAGTTGCACCTCGCAGCGGCCCCGCGGCATCGTTTGCAGCCGGTCGAGAACGTTCCCGAGTTCCAGGTCGAGGATGCGTTCGAGTTGCTCGCGCAGCAGCGGCCGGAAAACCACCACCTTGTCGATCCGGTTCATGAATTCCGGCGAAAATTTCCGGCGAGCCGCTTCGGTGGCCGCCCGCTCGATTTTTTCGTCCAGAGCGGTATTCTTCTCCCTCGTCGGGGCGAAACCGATCCGCGATTCCATCAGCCCGGCGATTTCCGTCGCGCCAAGATTCGAGGTGAGGAAAATCAACGTGCGCGAAAGGTCCACGCGGCGATTGTCGCCGAGCGTGAGCGTGGCCTTGTCCAGGATTCCAAGCAGAAGCTGCCATAGCGCGTCCGATGCCTTCTCGATTTCGTCGAACAGAACGAAGCTGAGTTTGATTCGCTCGGTGTGGTACCGCGAAAGCGCCTCTTGTGTGATCAGTGGGTGCGTTTCCCTGTGGCCCAGGTATCCCGGCGGCGAGCCGACCAGCTTTGCGATCTCGTGCGAATGCTGAAATTCCGCGCAATCCACCTTGATCAGCGCGCGCGAATCGCCAAACAGAATTTCCGCCGCCGCTTCCACCACTCGCGTCTTCCCCGAACCCGTCGGGCCGAGGAACAGCAGGTTGCCCACGGGACGGCCCGGCGCGGCCAGCCCCGCCTGGTAAAGCTGAAACAGATCGGCGACGGCTGTCACGGCTTCCTGCTGCCCGACGATTTTCCGTGAAAGCAGATTTTCGAAAGTCTGGGCTTCGGTTCCCCGAAGCATCGGATTGAGCGCGGCGGCTGACATGGTTCGCGTACTTCCTTGCCGGCCACGAATGGAACTTTTTTCCACCGCGGCCTTGTGTCCGTCCGGCAAATCCCGTTGCCGGCCGTATAGCCGTATAAGAGTGCAATTGCCGTGCCAGTGAAAATTTCCTCATACGGGCAAGTGCGCGCCGAAAGCGTTCCCGCGCGTCTTCTTCCTTCACACTCTGAAATGTTTGGCATCCCGCAGCGGCCCGGTATCCGCCAAAACGTTGGCGGCAGACGGGGTTGCGCGCAAACCTTCCAGACCGTTCGCGCCCGCCGTGCCGTCCACGAAGCCGGTCGCGGCCTCCGAACTGCTCAGGCAAAAGCCCGCAAAATTGACCGGAGATGATTAGAGCGTTTTCATTCCGCAGTTCCGCGGCCAAGCCGCGGCTCCGGAAAGCGCGCAAAAAGACTCCGACGGTGAGGCAGGACCCTCAGGAAGGCCTTAACTTTAATTTCCCACTATGGACCACAGTACTCTTGACAGGAGTGAAACCGGCTTACAGACTGGTGCTCCCTTCCAAAAATCCAGAGTTCATACAGGTGTCCCAGTCCGATGCGAATCCTTGTTGCGGAAGACGATCGACCGGTCGCCACTTTCATCTCTAAAGGTCTGACAGCCGAAAATCATGTCACCGACGTGGCCGGCGACGGTGAAGAAGCCTTGTTTCTCGCCGAACATTACGACTACGACCTCGTCATCCTGGATATCAATCTACCGAAGGCGGACGGTTTCACCGTTCTCCAACGAATTCGAGGAACGAAACCCGATCTCGCCGTCCTTTTCCTCACCGGGTACGCCCAGGTGAGCGACCGCGTGCGGGGACTCGATCTTGGCGCGGATGATTACCTCACCAAGCCTTTTTCCCTGAACGAACTGCTGGCCCGGGTCCGAGCCGTCGCGCGCCGGCGCTCGCGGCCCGTCGAATCCATTTTGAAAGTGGACGATCTGGTGATGGACCGCGTGCAGCGCGTTGTCACGCGCAACGGCCGCCCCATCAGCCTGACGCCCAAGGAATTCTCGCTGCTCGAATACCTGATGCAAAGCTCCGGCCGGTCCGTAAGCCGCTCGATGATCGTCGAACACGTTTGGAATCTCGGTTTCGACAGCACGACCAACGTGGTCGACGTCTATATCAACTATCTCCGGAAAAAAATCGACGCCGACGCTCCCAATAAGCTGATTCATACGGTTCGCGGCGTGGGCTATCAGATCGGTCCCGGCTCGGCGGGCGATCAGCAACAAGCGCGAGGGTAACCCGCGCGGCGTTGCGGGCCGTGAAAGCACCCGTTCGCCGCGCGACGCCGGGCGAGGGCCGCTGCCTGGCCGGCAATTCGGCGTCCGCCGGAAGCATCAGCGGGCGCCGCTTCTCATGAAAACGAGGCGAAGGCGAGAAAGATTTAATGATGAACTCATCGGATTCTAATTTCGCCGTGCTGGAATCGAACCACGGAGGCGAGCACCATGAGTATTTCCATCACCGGCGATTCTGAGGTTTCCCGCGGCGCTCGCGTGATCATTGCGAGCCCGAGCGAGCGGTTCCGGCAATCGGTCGAGGAGCAACTTGGGCCGCGCTTCGGCGACGTCACGCTCGCCACGGGCGGCGCCGACGCGCTCGCGAAGCTCGATGAAGCTCCGTGCCGTTATCTTGTGCTCGATCGCCGCTTGGCGGATTTGAACGCCGAGGAACTCGAGGAGATGATTCACGCGCTCTATCCCGGCCTGGAAATCCTGACGCTCGATTCCGAGGACGAACCGGAGGTGCTGCGAGCGATCTCGCTCGCCAGCACGGAATCCGCCAACCCCGCCGAAACCGCCGGGGGCGAATCGGACTCCGGCGAGCCGGACGATGAACCCTCCTTGCGCGTCAACACTGAACCGGACGAGCGATGGGCGAAACCCTTGCCAGGAATGATCGGAACGGCGCGGGCCATGGCGCGTGTGTTTCGGCTTTCGCGGCTCGTCGCTCCGCGCAGCACGACGGTTCTCGTCATGGGAGAAACGGGAACGGGAAAAGAACTCGTCGCGCGGGCGATTCACGATCTCAGCCAGCGCGCGCAGGGGCCGTTCGTCACCGTCAATTGCGCAGCGATCCCCGAAGCGCTGCTGGAAGCCGAACTCTTCGGCCACTCCCGCGGCGCGTTCACCGGGGCCGTGCAGTCGCGCCTGGGCCGCATTCACGCAGCACACGGCGGCACCCTCTTTCTCGACGAAGCCGGCGAGCTTCCGCTCGGCATGCAGGCCAAGCTGCTGCGTTTTCTCCAGCACGGCGAGGTGCAGCGCTTGGGCAGTTCGGACGTTTTCCGCGTGGACGTGCGCGTGGTGGCGGCGACGAACGCCGATCTCTCCGAACGCGTCAGCCGCGGTGAATTTCGCGCCGATCTCTACTATCGCCTGTCCATTTTCCCCATCCGCTTGCCTCCCCTGCGCGAGCGAGCGGAGGACATCGTGCCCATCGCCCTCAACCACCTCGACGCGCTTTGCCGCGAAGCGTCCGCGCCCGAAAAGCGGCTCTCCCGCCCGGCGGAGGAACTCTTGCGCCGCCATTCGTGGCCGGGAAACGTCCGCGAGCTTCAGCACGCGGTCGAACGCGCGCTCATTCTTTCCGAGGATTCCCGCGAAATCAGCGCCGATCTCTTTCACCTCTCGGAATAATCGCGCTCTCTCGCCGCGCCCTCCTCGCGGGATTTCCACGAGGTCCGGCCGAGGCACATAATTAGAAATTCCTCATCGTCTACCGGTTCGCCGCCGCTATTCGTAAACACAGGTCGTGTGGAAATGGAACTCAGCCGTCCCGGAAGCGGGTGTTGCCCGAGCGGGGCGCATATCCATTTCCTAAAGATGTGTGGCGCACCGATTGCTCCTTCTATTCCGCGTTGCGGCAAGCGATTGAAAGCGCAGGCCGGCGCCGGGAAATCCCGGCCGCGCGTCGCGCGGCGAATGAGAAACGGAGCAATAAAACGATGGCAAATCCAGTTGGGCTGCGCGAACGAAAGACGTACCTGCTCTCGATTCTCTCGCACGGCCTCGGCAAGCCGTCTCTTCGCCTGGCGGAGCTGGGCGTCATCCTCGAAGCGTCGCCCGTGGATTTGAAACGCGTTGCGGCCGT
>JAKAOH010000049.1 GCA_021812285.1 Acidobacteriota bacterium
TCCGATCTATGCGTGGGCCGTCGCCGCTCACTCCCGGCCAGCGCGAGTTGATTGCCGCGTTCACCTCAAACCTGAATCATTGTCTGTTTTGAATCGGCAGCCACGCCGCGGGCGCGGCGGAACTGCTGGGCGACGCGGAAAAGGTGCGTGCGGTGCTCGAAAATTACGAGACTGCGCCCATTTCCGACGCCGAAAAAGCTCTGCTGAAGTTCGTCGCGAAGGTGAATCGCCGGCCTGACGGTGTCGATCTCGCCGACGTCGCGGAAGCGAGAAGCGCCGGCTGGTCGGACGAAGCGCTCTACGACGCCATCTCCGTCTGCGCCCTCTTCAATTTTTACAATCGCTGGATCGCCGGTAACGGCGTGCAGGATATGACCGCCTTCGGCTACGAAATGTCCGGCCGGCGCATTGCCACGGAAGGTTACGTTCACGAAGCGCCGAAGTGAGCGCCGGAAGCCGCGCGCGCCTTCGCCGCGCCTGGCACGGCGGAATTAAAGCAGGCGGCGCAATTTACGCCGCTCGAGTTCCTTGACGATTCGGCCCACGTCCTGCGCTCGCTCGCGCGGACACACCAGCAACGCGTCCGGCGTTTCCACCAGAACCAGATCGCGCACACCGATCGCCGCGACCATCTTTTCCGGCGCCCAGAAATAGTTCCCCTCCGCGTCGATCGTCGCCGTTTCCCCGGCTGATACGTTGGCGCCGGCGCGCTCCGCCAGCAGCTCGTATACGGCTGCCCACGACCCAATGTCACTCCAGCCGATGTCTTTGGCCGGCGCCACGATCACGCGCACGCCGCTCTTGACGCGGCTGGCCGGTTCGAGAACCGCATAATCCACGGAAATATTTTCCAGCCGTCCATAGGCCCGCCGCAGCCGCGCCGCGTAACCCGTTCCGCCGATCGCATTTTCGATCCCACCCAGCGTTCGCGCCGTTGCCGGCAAGAACCGGTCCAGCTGCGCCAGAAACGTCGACGCCCGCCAGAAGAACATCCCCGCATTCCAGAAATAACGTCGCGAAGCGACGTACCGCCGCGCCAGCCGGAGCACCGGTTTTTCCGTGAACCGCCGGACGCGATACGCCTCCGGGCTGGCGCCGTGGCACGCTCCCGCCGCCTCGCCGCGCTCGATGTATCCGTAGCCCGTTTCCGGCCGCGACGGCTCGATGCCCAGAATCACCAGCGCATCCGGCGCATCGGCCAACCGCAGCGCCTGTCGAGCCAGCGCGCGATAACGAGTTTCGCGAGCAATCACGTGGTCCGCGGGAAGCACGGCGGTCACCGCGTCGCCGCATTCCCGCCGCAAATGCACACTCGCCAGCGCGATCGCCGCCGCGGTGTTCCGTCCCTCGGGCTCGACGAGCACGTGCTCGCGCGGCACGTTCGGCAGTTGGCGCAGTACCGCTTCGGCCTGCTCGGCCTGCGTCACCACCCATACTCGCGAAGCGGGAAAGAGCGGCGCGATACGCCGCAAAGTCTGCCCGATCATCGTCTCCGTGCCTACGATGTTGAGCAATTGTTTGGGCGTTCGGGTCCGGCTGCGCGGCCAGAACCGGGTGCCTCGCCCACCGGCCAGAATGACGGCGTGCGCCGGGAGTTTCATTCGTACAGGAATCCGCCGACCTGCCGCGGCCGCAGTCCTTGTTTGGCCATCCGTTCGGGAACTTCTCCGAGTTCGGGAACGTAGCTGCACAGCAGCGTCGTATCCGCAGCCGGCTCCAGCCGGAACTTTCCGCATTCGGCGGGTACGAACCAGATTTCGCCGTGGTCGAACTTCCTGCGGTTTCCTCCCATGACCACGTCGCCCGCGCCTTCGAGAAAAATCAGCAGGTCGAAATGTGATTTCGAGCCGGAAAGATTCACCGGTTCCACGAACCGCCATCGCTCGGTGGCGAAATGGCGGCAGGCCAGCAGGTAGCTCAATTCCACCGGCCCCCGCGACAAAGTCGCCGGTACCGTCTTACCGGCCATCGACTGCCCGAAGCGCGCTACCGCCAGCGCCTTGTCCACGTGCAGTTCGCGCGGCTGTCCGTCGGCGTCGGTGCGGCCGTAATCGTGCAATCTGTAGGTCAGGTCGGAAGTTTCCTGAATCTCGCAGAGCACCAGTCCCGCGCCGATGGTGTGCACCGTGCCCGCGGGAACGTAGATCGTGTCGCCTTCGTTCACGGGGATGCGGTGCAGCCGCGTTTCAATCGTGCCGTCCGACAACGATGCGCGCAGCACCCGGGAATCCACGCCCGGCTCCACGCCCACGAAAACCTCCGCGTCCTGCCACGATCGCACCACGTACCACATTTCGGTTTTCCCACGCGCTCCACCTTCGTGCCGCGCGGCGTAGGCGTCGTCAGGGTGCACCTGCACCGAAAGTTTCAAATCCGTGAACAGGAATTTCGCCAGGATTGGAAACGTCTGTTCCTTCTCCAGATTGCTGCCTTTCCATTTCGCCGGCATTTCCTTCCACGCCGCGCCCAGCGCCTTGCCGGCGTACGGCCCGTCGGCGAAGCGGCAGTCCTCGCCCGTCAGCCACACTTCGCCGACCGGCTCGGCCAGTTCTTCTTCCGAAGCGAACAGCGGATCGAGCCAGCGCCGGCCCCAGATGCGGTTCATCTGTTTGGGTGCAATGCGGCAAGGAATCGGCGTCAGGTTCATGAAGCGAAAAATCTCCCCATCCGTTCAATGCCCTCGCGGACGCGTTCGATCGCGGTCGCGAAGGAGATGCGCAGGTACCCCGGCGCGCCAAACGCCTCGCCCGCCACGGCCGCGACGCGCGCTTCGTTCAGCAGATCCACAGCGATGCGCGCGGTGTCGGCTTTTTCCCCCTTGGCGCGCAGCGAGCGCACGCGCGGCGTCTCCTCCACGTTCGGAAACGCGTAAAACGCGCCGTCGGGCGCCGTCGTCCGCACTCCTTCGATCGCGCCCAGGCTTTCCATCACCACCTCGCGCCGCTTCGCGTATTCCGCCAGCATTGTCTTCACCGAATCCATCGGTCCGGTCACGGCCGCCAGCGCCGCGCGCTGCGAAATCGAAGTCGGATTCGAAGTCGACTGGCTTTGCAGCTTGATCATCGCCGCGATCACCGGCTTCGGCCCCAGCGCGAAGCCCGCCCGCCAACCCGTCATCGCGAACGTCTTCGATAGCGATCCCGCCACGATCGTCCGCGCTTTCGCGTCTGCGAGGGCCGCCACGGAAAACGGCTTGCGCCCGCCGTAGAGAAAATGCGAATAGCATTCGTCGGTGAGCAGCCAGAGATTCCGCCGCCGGCAAAGCTCCAGCAGCTTTCCGAATTCCTCGTCTGGAATCACCGCTCCGGTCGGATTGTTCGGCGAATTCAACAGCAGAACGCGGCTTTCTTCATTGATCAGCGGTTCCACCTGCTCGGCCCGCAGCCGGAATCCGTCGCCCGGTTCGGTGGGCACGAAACGCGGCTCGGCGCCGACGTACCGGATCATGTCCGGATAGCTCACCCAATACGGGGCCGGCACCAGCACCTCTTCACCTTCGTTCACCAGCGCGCCCAGCGCGTTGAAGAGCGCCTGTTTTCCGCCGACAGTGATCACCGATTCCGCCAGCTCGTACGACGATCCGAATTCGCGCTTGTGCCACGCGCACACCGCTTCGCGCAGCGGCGTGATGCCAGGCGTCGGAGTGTATTTCGTGAAATTTTCCTCCAGCGCGCGCACCGCCGCCTGCTTGATGTGTTCGGGAGTGGGGAAGTCGGGCTCGCCAACGCCGAAATTGACCACGTCGATTCCCCGTGCCAGCAGGCGTTCGGCCTCGATCAGCACCGCTCCTGTTGGCGAAAGCGAAATCCGTTCCACTCGGTCGGCAAGCTGTGGTGCGCTTTGCGAAGCAGACTGCATGGACCCTCCGGTTTCCGTGGAAAAAGGATTGGCACGCCATTGTAAATCAACTGAGGCCGCCTGCGAAGCAGGGGGTCGCGGCCCGGCGCGAAACCCAGTTTATATAGTTATAGGGAAGAAGAGCGGCGTTTCCCTTTGCCCGCGCGCCGCCCGCGGGCCGTCCCGGTGCCTGGGCGCGCCGTCCCGATTCCTTCAGCGCACTTTGGCCTTCAGCCGCTGCTCCACGCCCGGAGGCACCAGCCCTTCGAGGGACCCACCAAGTTGCGCGATCTCCTTCACCAGGCTCGAACTCAAATAGCTGAACGCTTCGGCCGGCAGCATGAACACCGTCTCGATACGCGGCTCCATTTTCCGGTTCATCAGCGCCATTTGCAGTTCGTATTCGTAGTCGGATATGGCGCGGATGCCGCGCAGGACCACCCCGGCGTTCCGGCGCCGCGCGAAATCCACCAGCAGCCCGCTGAAAACGTCCACTTCCACATTTCCCAGTCGCGCCGTGTGTTCCTTCAGCAGTTCCACCCGCTCCTCGATCGAAAAGAGAGGCTTCTTTTGGAGGTTCTGAAGCACCGCGACGATCAGGTGGTCGAATACCCTGGCGCCGCGCTCGATCAGGTCCAGATGTCCGTTCGTTACCGGATCGTAAGAGCCGGGACAGACGGCTGTGACGGGCTTCATGCGTGCCTCCTCGCGCGCCATTCTAGTCGAAAATCACCCCTCTTGCCTCGCTGTTCCGTCGCTCTTTTGTCCGGTCCCTCGGTCCCACCCTCCCATTTCCTTTCCTTTGAGGCGCTGCCTCGGATCCCTCCTCGCTCCACCCATATACACCCGAAAAGGTCGGCTTGACAGGACAGGGGTTCGGGGATAGGATTTGAATCGGAGACCAAAAGAGTCCCATATCGATATGCTTCGTTTCTCTCGCAAAGCGGATTACGCCCTGATCGCCCTGAAGCACTTGGCCCGGCAGGGGCAATTGGAGTCCATGAGCGCGGCGGATATTTCGGCCGCATATGGCATTTCGACGCCTCTTTTGGCCAAAGTGCTCCAGCGGCTGGCCAAGCAAGGCCTCGTCGCGGCGCGGCACGGATCGAGCGGCGGCTATACGCTGGCGCGCGATCCTGCGACAATCACCGCGCTCGACGTCGTCCAGGCGATTGACGGCCCGATGAGCATCACCAGCTGCGTTTCCCGCCGCGGCGATTGCGGCAATTTCACGAATTGCACGATACGCGAGCCTTTGCGCCGCGTGAACGATACGGTTTTGCAGGTGCTCGAGCGGGTCACGCTGGCTCAACTGGCCGAGGATGTCCCCGCTCCACCCGTCAGTTTGACGACTTAGGAGAACGCATACATGGCGCCGAAGTTGCCGATTTATATGGATAATCATGCCACCACCCCGGTCGATCCCCGCGTGGTAGAGGCGATGCTGCCGTATTTCAACGAACGCTTCGGCAACGCCGCCAGCCGCAATCATTCCTTCGGCTGGACGGCCGAAGAAGCGGTGGAAAACGCACGCGCCCAGATCGCCCGCCTCATCAACGCCACGCCCAAGGAAATCATCTTCACCAGCGGAGCCACCGAATCCGACAATCTGGCGATCAAGGGCGTCGCGGAGATGTACCGCGAAAAGGGGAATCACATCATCACCCAGGCCACCGAGCACAAGGCCGTGCTCGATACGTGCAAGCGCCTGGAGAAGTACGGTTTCGAAGTCACCTACCTGCCGGTCGAGCGTGATGGCCGCGTGAACCTCGATGATCTCGAGCGCGCGATCACCCCGAAAACGATTCTCATCACCATCATGTACGCCAATAACGAAATCGGGGTGATCCAGCCGGTGGCGGAAATCGGCAAAATCGCCCAGAAACACGGCGTGTTGTTCCACACCGATGGCGTGCAGGCCGTCGGCAAGGTTCCGGTGGATGTGCAGAGAGACGGCATTCATCTGCTTTCGATCTCCGGGCACAAAATCTATGGCCCGAAGGGCGTGGGGGCGCTCTACGTTCGCCGCAAGAATCCTCGCGTGCAGGTGGCGGCGGCGATCGATGGCGGCGGGCACGAGCGCGGGATGCGCTCGGGCACGCTGAACGTACCGGGCATCGTCGGCTTGGGCAAAGCCTGCGAGCTTTGCCAGCAGGAGATGCCCGCGGAATCCGCGCATATGATCGCGCTGCGCGACCGCTTGCAGCGCGCGATCATGGGCTCGCTGGACGAAGTCTTTGTCAACGGATCGCTCGAACACCGCCTGCCCAACAATCTGAATATCAGCTTTGCCTACGTCGAGGGCGAATCGCTGCTGATGGGCATCAACGACGTCGCTGTTTCGAGCGGTTCGGCCTGCACTTCGGCCACGCTCGAGCCGAGCTACGTCCTGAAGGCGCTGGGCGTCGGCGAAGATTTGGCCCACACGTCCATCCGCTTCGGCCTCGGCCGCTTCAATAACGAAGAGGAAGTGGATTACGTGGCGCAGCGCGTCGTCGAGACCGTCAAGCGCCTGCGCGAGCTTTCCCCGCTCTACGATCTCGCCAAGGAAGGCGTGGATCTGAGCAAGATGAGCTGGAAAACCGACTGACGGATTTACATCTCGGCGAGGAGACGAGACACAATGGCTTATTCCGAGAAGGTGATCGATCATTACAACAATCCGCGCAACGTCGGCAGCATGCCGAAAGAGGATCCCAAGGTCGGCACCGGCATGGTCGGCGCCCCGGAATGCGGCGACGTCATGCGCCTGCAGATTCGGGTGAATCCCGAAACGCAGGTCATCGAGGACGCCAAGTTCAAAACCTTCGGCTGCGGCTCGGCGATCGCCTCGAGTTCCCTCGCCACGGAATGGGTGAAGGGAAGAACCGTCGAGGACGCGCTGAGCATCAAGAACACCGACATCGTGCGCGAACTCGCCCTCCCGCCGGTCAAAATTCACTGCTCGGTGCTTGCCGAAGACGCCATCAAGGCCGCCATCGGCGATTGGAAGCGCAAGCAGGGCGCGGAAGAGTCGCAGGCTTCGGCCGCCGCGGCCCCGGCCGAGGATTAGCAGCGCGGGCGGAAGGGTAAAGGCGAGCTGCCGCTGCGCGTGCGGCTCGCGGGAATCTGGTGATGGAATGATTCAGGTGACGGAAAAAGCGGCGGAAAAAATCCGCGAGCTGCTCGCCAAGGAAGGCGTCCCGCTCGACCAGGGCGGATTGCGCATCGGCGTCCAGGGCGGCGGTTGCTCCGGGCTTTCCTACGCGATGCGCCTGGAAACCTCGGCGCGCGACCGCGACAACGTCGTCGAATTCCACGGCGCTCGCGTTTTCGTCGATCCCAAAAGCCTGCTCTTCCTGAATAACGTTATCCTCGATTATCGCGAGGAAGTGATGCGCCGCGGATTCGTTTTCGAAAATCCGCAAGCCACCCGCTCCTGCGGCTGCGGCAGCTCCTTCACCGCCTGACGCTTCGCCGGCTCCCCGGCGGCTGCGATTTCGAACAGGGAAGCTCCATGAGCGTTTCGTCACTGGCATTTCCGGCTTGCTGGAACTGCGGCGCCCCTCCGGGCGGCGGCCATTTCTGCGTCGGCTGCGGCAAAATTCAGCCGCTCGATCCCGCCTCCGGTTATTTCGCCTTCTTCGGCCTGCCGGAAAAACTGAATCTGGACGCCGCCGATCTCGATCGCCGCTATCTGGCGCTCAGCTGGAAGCTGCATCCGGATAATTTCGTTCGCGCCGAGGAGTTCGAGCGCAATCTGTCGCTGGATCGTTCCTCCGTGCTGAACGACGCCTATCGCGTCCTGCGCGATCCCGTTTCGCGCGCCGAGTATCTGCTTGCGCGCCACGGCGTTCGGAAGGAGGGCCAGACGAAGCAGCAGGCCCCTCCCGAACTGCTCGAAGAAGTGTTCGAGCTGAATGAATCGCTCGAGGAACTTCGCGCCGCCCGACGCTCGGGCGACGCCGCCGAAAGCGTTGCGCTTGCCAGGAGCCTTGAAACCGCGGGCCGCAATTTTCAGGCGAAGCTCGGCGAAGTGGACTCGGAACTCGCCGGCGCTTTTGGCGAATGGGACGCGGCGCTCGATCGCTCGGCCGGCGAGGATGATCGCGCGCGCCTGATGGCTCGCATGAACGAAATTTTGAATCGCCGCTCCTACATCCGGAACCTCGTCGCCGGCGTGACGCAGGAGCTGGGAGAGGCGCCGGGCGAATGACCCAGCCCGAATTTAACTTGGGGCACGTGCAACGTGCCCATACCGCGAAGGTTGGTGGGCAAGGATGAAAGGGTGAAACGAGGCACGGACGAATGAGCAAGACGGTTGGCATCGATCTGGGAACAACGTTCAGCCTGGTCGCTTGGGTAAATCCCGAAACCGGCCGGCCCGAATGCATTCGCGGGCCTTACGGCACCTCGCTTTGCCCCTCCGTGGTGAGCCTCGATGAAGATGGCCGCATCGTCGCCGGCGAACCGGCTCGCCGCCGTTTGCTCACGCAGCCCGAGCGCACGATCTATTCGGTGAAGCGCCTGATGGGACGAGGCGTGGACGACGTTCAGGACGAGCTTCGCCGTTTTCCGTTTCGCATCGATCCCGAAAGCCACAACGTCATTCGCGTCCGGCTCGGCGAGCGTTACTTCACGCCGCCCGAAATCTCCGCCTTTATCCTGCGCGAAGTGAAGGGATGGGCGGAGGAATTTTTCCACGAGCCGGTCACCCGCGCCGTCATTACCGTCCCGGCCTATTTCAACGACGCCCAGCGCCAGGCCACCAAGGACGCCGGCCGCCTCGCCGGCCTCGAAGTGCTGCGCCTGGTGAATGAGCCGACCGCTGCGGCGCTCGCCTACGGCCTCGATCGCGAGCAGCGCGGCCGCGTCGCCGTTTACGATTTCGGTGGCGGCACGTTCGACGTTTCGATTTTGAAGCTCATCGCCGAGGGCGAAGGCGATATTTATCAGGTGCTCGCGACGAGCGGAGATACCCATCTGGGCGGCGACGATATTGATAATCTGCTGCTCGATCTCGCGCGCGGCGAAATTCGCCGCGATCTCGGCTTCGATTTCGCTGAATATCCCGAATCGCTCCAGGATCTTCGCAAAACCCTGATCGCCGCCAAGCACGAACTCTCTCACGCGGCCGAAACGACGGTTCGCTTTCTCTTGCCCGGGGAATTGGCCTACGTTCGCCGGCTCACGCGCGACGGGCTCGACCGCCTCATCGCTCCCGTCGTTGACCGCACGTTTGGCCCAGTGCGCCAGGCGCTCTCGGATGCCAGATTCAAGCCGTCGGAAATGGATGAAGTCGTGCTGGTCGGCGGCTCGACGCGGATTCCGCTCGTCCGCAGCCGCGTCGAGGATCTTTTCGGCCGCGCCCCGCACGTCGAACTCGATCCCGACGAAGTCGTCGCGCTCGGCGCCGCGGTCCAGGCGAATATTCTCACTACCGGCGTCCAGGGTACGTTGCTCCTCGACGTCACGCCGCTATCGCTCGGCCTCGAAACCATGGGCGGCGTTGTCGCCAAGCTGATTCCACGCAATTCCACGATTCCCGCCAGCGCCGAGGAACTCTTCACCACCGGCGTGGACAACCAGACGGGCATCGATCTCCACATCCTGCAGGGCGAACGCGAACTGGCTCGTGATTGCCGCTCGCTCGCGCGCTTCCGTCTCCCGGTCGAGCCCGCGCCCGCCGGCATGGCACGGGTCGAGGTCCGTTTCACCATTGACGCCAGCGGCATCCTGCAGGTCCGCGCCCGGGATTTGAAAACCGGCCAGGAGCGCACGGCCGACGTGCAGCCGAGCTACGGCCTTTCCGGGCAGGAAATCGAACGCATGCTCGTCGAATCCATCGATTTCGCCGAACAGGATTTCGCCGAGCGCCAGCTCATCGAGGCGCGCAACGAAGCGGAAACGATTCTCCACGCCACGGAAAAGTCGCTCGCGGGTGCCGACGACAATTCGCTCGATCCCGCTGAGCGCGCCTCGATTTCCGGCGCTGTGGCCGCGCTGCGACAGGCGATGGCCGGCACGGATTACCGGTTGGTCCGCGAGCGCACCGACGAACTCAACGAGGCCACGACGCCTCTGGCGGAACTCTTGATGGATCGAGCGATCCGCAGCGCGCTCGAAGGCAAAAAACTGGCGGAAATCTGAGGAAAGCGGCGCTGCCGCGCGAGGATTCGAAAATGGCTGTGAAAATCACCTGGCTTCCGATGAACAAGACGGTTGAGGTCGACCTGGAAAGCATGCCGTACAAGGAACACGGCAAGCCGCGCTCGTTCCTCGACGTCGCCAAAAACTGCGGCATCCATCTCGAACACGCCTGCGGCGGGAATTGCGCCTGTACCACCTGCCACGTGGTCATCAAGCAGGGCGAAGCGATGCTCAGCGAAATGCAGGACGATGAAGCCGACCGGCTCGATATGGCCGCCGACCTGACGCTCCACTCGCGGCTGGGCTGCCAGGCCGTGATCGAGAAAAACGAAGGCGAACTCGTGGTGGAAATTCCCGCCTGGAACCGCAATTACGCCAGCGAAGGCGGCGAAAACGCCATGGCTGCCGCCAAGAAAGAAGATTGATCCCGAATCGTTCGAGCGCAGACCATCCGGAGGAAACGACGATGCCCGATAAACTCGACTGGGACGACGCCGAAGACATCGCCATCCTGCTCGCCAACAAATTCCCCGATATCGATCCGCTCAGTCTCCGCTTCACCCAGCTCCACCAGTGGGTGACGGAACTCGATGAATTCGGCGGCGATCCTTCCGCTTCGAGTGAAGGCAAGCTCGAACACATCCAGATGGCGTGGTACGACGAATTCAACGATCGCCGCGATCAGGTGCCCGGCGATGCCGGGCCGCTGCTCTGACGCCAGGTGGCCGCTTCGCCGTTGGCGTTCTCGTGCGGCGGCCTTGTCAATTTACGCGCTCTCCCGTAAGCTGACGGGAGCAGTGAAATCGGCGCCATAGTGCAACGGTTAGCACGGCAGGCTTTCAATCTGCAAATCCGGGTTCGATTCCCGGTGGCGCTACCATTCCCTCGGCCAATCGCTCCTTTCCTATTTCCGTTCCCGACGTAAAGGAGGCCACTCGTGGCCAAACCCAGGCCCGCTTCGATTCCCAAGCCAGACGCCAGTCCCGCCCGCGTAGGCCTGCCGCGCATGCCCGCTCTGTACGGCCTGAAAACGGGAAGAGCCTATTTGCCATGGCGCCACGCGCAAGAACGGCTCGAACGTTCGCGCAACTATTGGGTTTGCACCATGCGGCCCGACGGCCGTCCTCACGCGATGCCTGTCTGGGGAATCTGGCTTGACAGCAGCATCTATTTCGGCACGGCCCGCACCTCGCGCAAGGGGTTGAACCTGGCGCGCAATCGTCACGTCACCGTTCATCTCGAATCGGGCGACGACGTTGTTATCGTCGAGGGCGAAGTGTCTGAAGTCTGCGACTCGAAGACGCTCGAAGGAATCGTCGCCGGCTACGCTGCTAAATATCCGATGCCGCTCGTGATCGGTCCTGAAAACGTGATTTTCCGCGTGACCCCTCGCGTTGTAATGGCGTGGTCGGAAAAGGGCTTCGTGGACGACGCAACGCGATGGGAATTCGTCCCCGGCGGGCATTGAAGGCAAGTGTTTCCCGGCGTTCCCACCCCGCGAGAATTTCCAGCTGGCGTCGAGCGCTCGTGCAGGTCCGAACCCTTAGGAACCTAATGTGAACACAGAAAACCTCCGGGAGCGCCTGGTTCGCCACGGCCTGCGTCTTGAATACATGACCCTCGGCTGGAACCTGCTCGAAGCGGCTATTGCCGTCGGAGCGGGCATCGTTTCCGGCAGCATCGCGCTCATTGGCTTCGGTGTGGATTCCACGATCGAAATGTCTTCCGGTGCGATCCTGCTCTGGCGCCTCGCTTCGGACAGCGAGGAAGAGAAGCGCGAGCGAATCGAAGCGCGCGCACTGAAACTCGTTGGCGTTAGCCTTGTCGCGCTTGCCGTTTACGTTGCCGCAGAAGCGGCGAAATCCCTCATCCAGCGCGAAGCGCCGCACCCCAGCTACGCGGGCATCGCCATCGCGGCCGCCGCCCTCATCGTGATGCCGCTGCTCGCGCGAGCGAAACGCCGCGGCGCCGCGCGGATCGAAAGCCGCGCGCTTGTCGCCGATTCCCGCCAAGGCGATATCTGCGCCTGGCTTTCCGCGATTCTGCTCGTCGGACTCGCGCTCAATGCGACGCTCGGCTGGTGGTGGAGCGATCCCGTCGCCGCGCTGCTCATGGTCCCGATCGTTGCCAAAGAAGGCATCGAAGCCCTTCGCGGCGAGCGCTCCTGCGGCCGCGGATAAACCGCAAAATTCATCCCGCGGGCCGGACGTGCGGCACGAAATCGGCGTTCACCGGCGGCGCGGTGCACGGCGTGGTATCCGTCGATGCGAAGATCACCCTGCGACGGACCGTTCCGCTGGGGGCGGCCCTCCCCAGGACGCCCCCTAAATCGCCTCCTCCTGCGGGAAATATTGTACGCGGGCGCGAGTTTGTGCTATGTGTCCGCCATGAAGAAGCCACTAGGCCGCCGTCATCCTAATGGGCCCGAAAATCGTCTGACATCACGTGTCCTGGGAGCCCCGACGTTGCCAGTCCTGCCTTGCCGTCCGCGCGGCGAGCTAGGCGACCAAAGCGGACCGGAGAGGCCGGGACACACAGCAGAACGCCCGAGGGGGGAGCCTCCGCCGAGCCGCGCGGTGACGCCGGGGCACCGCCGGGCTCCGAGCAGACCCGGCCGCTGCTTCGGCGCGGGCTCGGAGCACACGCAAGCGTCAGAGCCGGCCGAGACCCTCTCCGAAACGGGCGACAGCAAGTATTCTGAGCGCATCGAGGACATGCTCCGGTTCTGGATTTTGGAAGACATGGCGATCGTTGTTGCCGTATGCGGCGTCGACCCTTCCGCGCTGGCCGAGGACGTGGCGAGGTCGATCCTTTCCGACGAGCCCAAGCTCCATAGGGCCGATGCCGACTACGCCCGGTGCGTCGCCGAGCTTGTGGAGTGGTTCCTCGGTGACCTGAGTGCGTTCACGGTGTCGTTCGACGTTGACATTGCCGCCGCATTCCAAGACGTTCTTGCGGCCCTGTCCTCGGATTGGGGCGAAATCGGGGACCACATGCTCAAGGTCGTGGCTGAGTCGGTGGGAGGGGCGACCAATGAACAGCGGGCTGAAGGGGACGGGACGCCTGGGGCACGTGCCCGGCCACGGACCCCTTCCCCAACAGGGTAACGCAACGGCGCGTCAGACCGCACCTGCGGTCCGCTGGAACGATTGATGTGCCCCCTTCTTGCAGTGCCCTACTTTCCTGGTGGAGAGCGGTTACGCATGTTCGCTCCCTCGGCCGTGGGCGGACTGCAGAATTACTCATACATTAATACTGTCATTTAGAATCAACATAGTAATCACTGCTGACTAAACAAGGGGCCTCTATTCGGCCCCTCCTTGGGGGCACCTTGAATGATATAGGTATACGTGATAGGTAGCGGCGGGCTCCATGCCCTTTATTTACTTAACGTGCCCCGCCAAGGAGTCGGTGTCCTCATGTTGAAGAATCAGAAAAGCCGCTTTGTTCCCGCGAGCCATATCCGGTCACAGTCGACGAAGAGGAAAGGGAGGAACCGCGTTGGCGATGAAGCAGCCGTGCTCCTTCTTGCTGACTTTTTAGGGGAAGACCTGTACGCAGTCGCCGCGTCGTTCGGAGAAAGGCCTGCCAGCCTGCTGGAAGCGGCCTTGGACATTGTAGGTCGTGGCGGCGGGCGGCCCGGCGAAATCACCGGCCGAGCCAAGCCCCGGCAAGGTTCATCCAAACGGACATACGGGGAGAGCCAAGCTCACCCTAGGAAGGAAGCGTGCGCACCAGCGCACTAGCGGCGTTCCCTTAGCGGCCGGCCAAACTTACGTGGCGACTAGGGCGCCCGGGTTTGGCGACGTGGAGCGACTTCAACACCTCGTCTAGTTCCCGTATGCGCCGGGCGAGCAGGTCGGCACGCCTCTGATGCGTCTCGCGGACGCTCGGGCTGGCAGAGAGAGGCAGGCGAGCGATCCGTTCGGCGTGCCGCGCGGACAGCCGCTCAATTTCCCGCCGGAGTCGCGCAATCTTAGTTGCCTCGCTGATTCGTGACATGCTCTCATCCCTCCATGCTCTCCGGTGGCCGAGGGGCGACGGGCCGGCTGCGCCGCGGCGGGCGGAGCCCGGCTTCCGCGCGACCACGACGCCTGGGCCATAGTGCTCGCATAGGCGTAAACAAACGGCGCAGTCTACAGGAAGCACTCCGCCTAGCGGTTAGGGCCGTGCTAGGAAGAAGTTTCTAACATGGTCGGGTTCCAGTCCAGCCAAATGTCGAAAGGTGTCTAAGACATGAACATATGATTTCCGGCAATACCTATTAGGTTACGGGTCAGCTTGAGCCAGCGTCTGGGAGGGTGGCACCGGAAGCGGGCAGCGCAGTCCCGATACGGCCGCCCGTCCGCACCACAACGAGCCTCGGAAAGCCACGCAACCCGCCCGAGCCAACGCCCCCTCTCCGAGGTACGCTGGGGCTGAGTTCGTTGGCCGACCCTACCGCTGCGGGGCCTGCCCCTTCGGGGAGACCCTAGAAGCGCAACATCCGCTCCGCTCGCCCCGCCCCCGCTGGCCACCAGCGGCGCACAAACCAAAGGGGTCTGGGCTGCCCCAAGGCGCAGGCACACCCGCCCAGAGAATCGCGGCCGACGCTTCCGAAAACGGGACCCCTGGTCAACGGACGGGGAGCCGGGGCAAGGTCTGCAGACCGAGGTTGTGGGTGCCTGACCACGCGAGAGCGGCTGTCGCGGCGGCCTGAGGCACCCACCAGAGGCGGCGCAGCCAAGGGTGGCGGCTCGTAGCCAGCCGAGTAGCAAGCCAATCGAGACCCACAGGCGCAACCTGCGTCACAGCGTAAATTGCCGCCGAGTGAGCGAAGGGCCGGAGCAGCGGATCGAGCTCATGATAGCCACTCACCGCGCTACGTGTGGTGCGCGCGTCGAACAGGGCGACACCGTGCTGTGCCGCGACGAGCACAAGCCAAGCCCGTAGCTGGACGCGCGACATCCGCCGCGGGCGGGGGGACGATGCCGAGCCCGGCCCCGACCGGAAGTCAGGCCTCGTCGATGGGCATAGGGAAGGGGGCCGCGGCGCGATAGGCAAGGAGGCGGCCCTGACCGCAGGTTCTTCAATCGCCTGGGCATTCGCCCTCGGGCCGGCGCAGAGGACACAACCGAGCACAGCGAGGGCAGCCAAGGCAGGAGGCAAGCCGCATCGCTTCGAGGATTTTTTCTGGTGGCGCATCCACGCCACCCTAACATCCCCGCCACTCCAAACCCATCGCACACCCGTACCAGACGATTTGGAGAAGGGGTATTAGTACGGGGCGGGGCCAGAGGGCAACCCGCGGGTGTCCCAGCGCGCCCGGATGAAAAGCCCGCTCGCCTCTTCAAATGCCGGTGCTACAAACTTGCCAGCACGCTAGCCCATGAAACCCGCCATAGCAACGCCGGCGCTCAGCAGTGCATCGGACGTGGCGGATGCAGACCCGCAGGAGCCGCCGCAGGCAGTTCCGGCGCATGATGAGCGACGACAACGCGAGACCCTCGGCAATCTCCTGTCGCCGGCGGATCGAAGCCTGCCCCACTCAGTCCACCTCATAATTGATGAGCAGGAACGTTGCGCTCCCGCTGATAAGCGCGTTCCCGTGGCCCGCAAAATCCTGACCGCCGAACGTCAGGCCGAACCATCCTACGTTTTTGAGGGCCGCTAGGAAAGCAGTGTTGTCGTGCTGGCCATAAACGTTCGTCCACAGGTTGGAGGTCAGAGGTATAGTTTCGGTAAGGACCTGATTGTCATTCGATCCGAGGTCGTACTCGCTGGACTGCGCCCACCAGCGCCCATCTGCGCTCGAAAGGTCGTCGTTCTTCTGCTCGAAAAACAACCGGAAGGTTGCCGGAGTTTTGTCGCTGAAGGCGGTCCACTGTGCGTCGTCGTCCTTGACCTCAAAGGTAATCGTTACGCTATGGAGCGGGGCCGACGCCTCAAATGGGGTCTGCACGTAATTGACGTGACCGTAGCCCGTAGGGATGAATTCGGGCGGGAAGGCGAACGACCACACACCAGCCGGGTCAAAGCTCGGGTGGAGAGGCATCCCGCCGCTCCACAATATGTACCAATCCTGGGGTTGGAGAGAGATCTCACCAGGCACCGACGGCTCGACATTCGGAAGAGGAGACTTCGGGCCCCCAACGAGTCCACAGGCGGCAGACGACATGATGGCAATGAGGGTGCAGACCGCGACAACGAGGATTGGGGGTTTCGACAGATTCGACGCGTGCAAAGCTCCTCCTCCCTGCGGAGAATTTGTCCGGAGGGAGGGGGCACCGGGCTACAGCTTTAATGCAAGTTCGTTTCCCTGGGCCGGAGCGAGGGTCCCCAGCGCAAGAGCCTTTCTAATGATTGAGTTGGCTTATGACGAACGGGAATGACCAACGCTGGCTGACAGCGGAGGCTGCTCCGGATTGGCGAAGCGTTCCGAAAGCGCACACTTGGGGCACACCGCGGCGGGGCGCTGCCAACGGGTCCCGCCCAGGAACCGTCGTGGAATGAAGCCGCCGCGCCTGTGGGAGCCTCGCGTAGGAGCAAAAGGCACGTGCATCTGGCCCTGAGCAGTCGAGAACAGCGGAGGCACACTTCAAGCGCCGCAGCCCCGCGTATGCCGAGCCACCTGCCCGGGCCGTCCCGTCCCGCAACACAAAGCGGCGCCAAGCCGAAGACAAAAAGCGGTCCCGCCGGAGCGGGGCGGCTCGTCAATCGACAGGACCGTAGGGTCTTGTGGTAGGGACGACCTGGCTATTGGGGGGTGACGTCGCTGACGACGCAACCCGGCCCGTTGCCGATGGTGCACTCGGACTGGCCGAACGCTAGCGCCAAACCGGTCACCGTTCCGACGAGCGCGGTTCCAATCCAGATGACGGCCCATTTCCTCTTTTTCTTTTTCTTGTTGGCCTGTTCCTGGGTTTCGCCTTGCTGGTTGCTCTGGGTGTAATTGCCGGTCATCATGCCTTCGATTTTGTCGCCGGAATGCAGCACCATGCTGCGTCCGTCGTGGGCGGTGGTCAGGAGCCAATCGCCCTTGTCGGCGTAGAAGATCGGATGAGTGGGATCCTTGAAAACCATGTACCCGATGGCCGCTTTGGCCGGGTTTTCCGGGCGGAACGTCACGTCCGCCAACTTGCCGACCACCTGCGATTTCGCGGTCGAGCTGATTCCGACGCCTCCGCTCATGAGCTCGAGCGCCAAGGCCGAACCTTCCCGCACAACGCGGGCTTCGCTATTGGGAGAAATGATCGCCCTGGATCCGCCGTTCAGCAGAAGGGAGGCTTTCCCCTGTGAATTCACCGAAAGTGTGTCGCCATTGTAAAGCGAGGTTCCGCTTGTCGCCGGATCGTTTCCGATCCTCACACCATTGCCATATGCGACGGTGCCCACCGGGGCTGACATCGCCCACAAAGGAACACTTAGCAATAACGACATTGTGACAGACAAAGCCTGTCTGAACATCCGCAGCCTCCTCCATTGACGGAACCCGAGAGAAATGCCAATCCCGACGCAACGTCGCCATCGTAGCAAATAGGCAGGGATTGTCAATACTCTGACGCAACGCATGTTAGCTCTCATCGAGCGCGGCGCGCAGGGCTGGTTCTAGGTCCTGGTACGAGTACGAATAGCCATTCTGGACCGCCCTGCTGGGCTCGACTCTCTGGCTTGCCAGGAGCATTTCGCCGGCCATCTGGCCAAATATCGCCCGCAACGCGACCGCGGGAACAGGAAAAAGAGTCGGCCGGTGCAACATGCGCCCCAGCATGCGCGTAAATTCGGCGTTCGTTACCGGTTCGGGCGCCACGGCGTTATAGGCCCCCCGGTACCGTTCGTCTTCGATGGCCGCGCGAAACATCCCGGTTGTATCGGCCATCGAAAGCCAGCTCATCCACTGGCGTCCCGACCCGAGCCGTCCGCCGATTCCCAGCCGGAACGGGCCGATCATCTGCGCGAGCGCTCCACCGCGCGCGGTGAGCACGATTCCCAGGCGCAGCATCACCGTGCGAATGCCAAACGTTTCGGCGCGGCTCGCCTCGGCTTCCCAATCGCTCACGAGCTCCGCCAGAAACCCGCTGCCGGTCGTGCTATTTTCGCCGAGCTTTTCGTCGCCGCGATCGCCGTAATATCCCACCGCCGACGCGCAAACGAACACCTGCGGGCGAGGCACGAGTTTCGCCATGGCGTCCACCAGGCCACGCGTGGCTTCGACGCGGCTCGTTCGCAGTACCTGTTTTCGGCGCTCCGTCCAGCGGCCCTCGGCCACCGACGCGCCGGCCACGTTGATCACCGCGTTCGCGCCTGCCGCTGCCTCGGCGCCGAATTCGCCCGTCTCCGGATTCCAGCCCACTTGTCCTTCGCTCGCCACGATCGGCGGCCGCACCAGCGGCAGCACCGTGTGGCCGTCGCGCAGCAAGCTTGCACGCAGAGTGCTGCCCACGAGTCCCGAAGAGCCGGCAATGAGAATTTTCATGACATCCTCGCGCGTGATGGAGCGATTTTCACCCTATGCCGCCCCGGCGGTCATCGTCAAGAGCCCGCAGCCAGAAACAGGCTCGCAGCCTGCGTGCAGCCGCCCGATCTTCCGATTGTGAGCGGTTGCCAGACTCTTCCATCCTGTCGCCGCGCAGCCCCTCTGCTGGCACCCGGCTGCCGGCGGGTCTAAAATAACGTGCGTGCGCGTTCACGTCCTTTTTTTCGGCCGACTCAAGGAGATCGTAGGCAGCGCCACCGACCTCGCGGAAATCGCCCCGGGTGCGCGCGTCGAGGACCTTTTCGCGCTCTACAGCCGGCGTTTCCCCTTGCTCGCCGACCTGCGTCCCGCGATCGCTCCTTCGCTTAACCAGGAATTCGCTGCCTGGCACGCGCCACTTTCTCCCGATGACGAAGTCGCGTTTCTCCCTCCCGTCAGCGGAGGTTCCGGCGAAACGGCGACCGCCGAAGATGTCTGCGAGCTTCTGCGCCGGCCCATCGTGCGCGAGCAGTGGCTCGCGTCTTTCGCCGCTCCTTCCGACGGCGCCGTGGTCGTCTTCGAAGGCGTGGTGCGGAATCATTCGCGCGGGCGCAAAGTCTGTTTCCTCGAGTACGAAGCCTACGAGCCGATGGCGAAAAAGAAAATGCTTCAGCTCGCCTCCGCGTTACGCGAGCGTTTCGCCGTCACGCGCGTCGCGCTCATTCACCGGCTCGGCCGGATCGATATCGGCGAGCCGAGCATTCTGATTGGAACCAGTTCTCCGCATCGCCAGGCTGCATTCGACGCCTGCCGCCACGCGATTAACGCGTTCAAGCGCACCGTCCCCGTCTGGAAGAAGGAATTTTTCGAGGACGGTTCGGCATGGGCCGAAGGCGAGTTTCTGAACGCCGATCTTCCAGGCCCTGGCGAAGCACGGTGACGCTCTTGCCCGGCCATCCCGCTTCAGTTCGCGCCTGCTCCGCTGCGCTGTGTCGTCCCGCCGTACGCCCGGTTGCGTGGCGCGGGCGTGCGATTCGGGCCCTGTTGATTTCCTCTCTCGCCGCCCCGTGCTTTGGCGCCGCTCGTGCGCCTGCGCAATTCCCCACGACCCACATGCACGTCAAGGTGAATTTCGTCACCGTGGTTGCGAGCGTGCTGGACGCCGGGGGACGGCCCGTGGCCGATCTGCCGCGGCAGGCCTTTCGCATCTCGCAGGACGGCCGTCCACAGAAAATCGCTGTCTTCGAGCGGGAAACGAATCTCCCGCTCGATCTCGTGCTGATGGTGGATACCAGCCTCAGCGCCTATGGCGAACTGAAATTCGAGCGCGAAGCCGCAGCGAGTTTCCTTCGGCAGGTTCTTCGTCCCGGCGACAACGCCGCCATTTTCACCTTCGCGTATAACGTTGACCAGCTTTCGCCGTTCACCGGCAATCTTCGGCGGCTCGATTCGGCGCTCGCCCGAATGCGCAGCGGCACCGGCACGTCGCTTTACGACGCGGTTTTTCTCGGTTCCCGCGCGCTCGCGGCGCGCCCCGCCGGCCGCCGCCGCGTTCTGCTTCTGGTCACCGACGCCGGCGAAACCACCAGCCGCGCCAGCTACGACGCCGCGCGCGACGCCGCGGTGCGTTCCGGCGCGATGCTCTATGTCATCCTGATTCGCGCCGTTCGTTCGGTGAATGGTCGCAACACCGCCGGCGAGCACGCGCTCGATACGATCATCGCCTCGACCGGCGGCACGACCTTGCCGGTCTATTCTTCCGGCCAGTTCGGGCCCATGTTTTCCCGCATCGACGAGGAACTCCGCACCGAATATCTGCTCGGCTACTATCCCGATCCCGAGCCCGCTCCCGGCTCCTATCACCAGATCCGCGTCCGGCTCGCTTTGCCCGTCGCGCAGGATGCTGCGAACTATCGTCTGGAATACCGCAAGGAATATTTCGTTCTGGAAGCGAAACCGTGAAACAGAAACCTGCCGATCTCGAACGTGTGGTTGCCGTTGCCGTGCGCGCGGCTCGCGAAGCCGGCGCAATCCTTCTGGAGGAATTTCGCAAGCCGCAAAAAATCGTCTACAAGGGCGAAGTGGATATCGTCACCGCGGCCGACGTCCGCTCCGAACGCGCCGTCACCGCGCGCCTGCGCCGGGCGTTTCCCGATCATCTGATCGTCGGCGAGGAACTCGGCGAGCAGGCCGCGCGCGAGGCCGGGTCGCGCTATCGCTGGTACGTCGATCCGCTCGACGGCACCACGAATTTCGCGCACGGCTTTCCTGTCTTCGCCGTTTCGCTCGGGCTCGTCGAGGGCGATCGTCCCGTTGCCGGCGTCGTTTACAATCCCATTCTCGGCGAAATGTTCACCGCCGTCCGCGGCGGCGGAGCCCGTCTCAACGGAAGGCCCATCCGCGTCTCGCCGGCCACGCGCCTGGCCGAAAGCCTGCTCGGCACCGGTTTTCCCACGCGGAAG
>JAKAOH010000050.1 GCA_021812285.1 Acidobacteriota bacterium
ACTCGTTCCGGTGGCGATCGGCGCCGCGGGCAATGGCGGCAATGGGCACGGCGGCGGGGTGATGGTGACGAGCGGCGAAGAAGAAACGAGCGGCCGGCTGTAGCGAAATCCCTCAGGCAGTTCCTCGTGTGCGTAGTTTCCTTTGCCTGGCCTTCCGGGGAGGGGTGCGTTCGCGCGGGCAGATTTGTTCCCGAAGTACGAAAAGCGGTTCCCTCCCGCCTACATGCCTGCGGGCGCTTCCCCCGAGGCGGCTGGCAAATGAACCGGTCGTACCATTGTCGCGCTGCGCGGGGCGGGCTATCTTTCCCGTGTCGTCTTGTCAGAATGCAGGGTTGCTTGGGAAACAGCGCCTCCGCGTCCGCGTTCTTGCCGCTGCCTCTCCTGCACCCGGGAAAGATACGGTGATCTGTGCCATGGAAACCACGGACAAGGCCGTGGCGCAGGCGGCGACTCCTATTTTGAGCGGCCATCTGCACCTCGGTTTGGACCGGTTGCGGCGGCGCCGGCTGACGATTCGCATCGGCGTCGCGCTCGAATACAGCGAGAGGGGCCAGACGGCAACGGTCGAGGGCCGCACCGTCTGGGTCAGCGAACGAGAAGCTTTGGTGGTGACGCAGGAACGATTGCCGGAAGGGTTGAAAGGGGAACTGAAGGTCGCGTTCACGGGGGAACGGCAGGGATTCCAGGTCAATTCTGCCGCGGCGAAGCATGCCGATGGATACTGCTCGCTGGTGCAGTTCGATTCGCCCGTGGCCGGGTTCTGGCACATCGTTTTCCCGCCGCCACGGGCGTAAGAGGGGCCCGGTGCGGCAGAGCGGTCTTCCGCGCGGGTGCTCGACGCGTCTTCCCGCCACTTTCCCGCTTGATTTTACGGGCGTGCGGGTGTAAACGAGAAGGATGGGGGAAGGCGCCATGTGGCCGCGCGCTTTTCTATTCCTTTTTCTAGCCGTGGGTTGGGGTGTTTCCGCCCGGGCCCAGGCGGGCATGACGATTCCCGTGCCCGGTTCGGAGTCTCCCACCCAGACGGGATTCGAAACGGTTCAGGGGCAGGTGCGCTTTCCAAACGGCAAGCCTGCCGTAAACGTGGCCGTGAGCCTGGAAAACGGGTATGGCGCGGTTCTGAAGCGGGCCGCGACCGACCCAACCGGCTACTTCTATTTCCTCGACCTTCCCGACGGCGACAACATCTACCAGATCGAAGTGAACTTGCCGGGCTACGCGCGATATGTGGATTCGGTGGTTTCCTGCGATATGGCCCCGCGTACGCTCTTCATCACGCTGACGCCGGCGGCGCTCGCCGATTCGAAAAAAGATCCCGCGATTCCCAAAAACGCCGTGACGCAGTACACGAAGGGCGTTTCGGAAATGCAAGCAGGCCGCATGGCCATGGCCTCGACCTATTTCCAGAAGGCCGTAGGAATCTGCCCGTTTTATATGGATAGTTTCCTGAAATTGTCGGCCACGGAAGCCGACCAGCACCACTTCCATCAGGCCCAGAAGATGATCGATCGCGCCATGCATCTGGGCAAAAACGATTCGCGCGTCTACGCCTACCTCGGCTACCTGCGGATGCAGGAAGGCAAGCCGGACGAAGCCAAAAAGCAGTTCCGCCACGCGATCCGGCTGCGATTCTCGGATTGGCTGGCGCAGCTCGAGATGGGACGCGTCCTGTTGAACGAGAAAAACGCGAAGGGCGCGTATCCTTACCTCTCGGCCGCGCGGAAGCTTCGCCCCAATCTGCCCTCGGCGCATCTGCTCTACTACGACGACATGATTATGCTGGGGCGGAATAAGGATGCGCTCAAAGAGTTGAACGAGTTCCTGACCCAATTCCCCAAGTCTCCTGAGGCGCCGCAGTTGCGCAAAGTTCGCACGGCCCTTCAGGCCTCCCTCCGTCCCCAGCACTAACTCCGCTGCCACACTCCGGGCGTGACCCCGGCTGAATTCCACGGAATTCCGAAGCCGTGTGTAGGTACTCCGAGGTTAGAGCTTTGGTCGAATTCCGCGAATTCCCGAATCGGTGTGTGGGTGCCAAAGTCTTCCGGCGGGGCGGGCCGAAAGGCTGGGTTCGTGCCCTCGCCCTCGAAATACCGCCCGCAATCCACAGCAGGACAATCACCGAACCACACCCATCCTTCCGGTCCCTGCGGGCCGGGACCGAAAGAGCATGGCACTCAAACTTCACCCGGGATCTTTCGCTTGACGCGTACGCGGATCGAGTTTGCTGGCAACCCCGCGCGTGCTGGCGAAAGAAGCGCGCGGCCGGGCAAATTCCATCGACGCTGGGACTTCAATCGGGATGGCTCCGGGGGAAGAGGAAAAAAACAAAGGCGGTCCAGAAATCCGTGCGGTACTGATGACTAAATAAAAAGAGGGCGGTCCGTGTTGTCAGAACCGGACCGCCCTGATGCTGCCCCTGCTGGAAAACCGGCTCCATGGTCCCGCCCCGAAGCAGGGACGGGACCATGGAGGCTGAGGTTAGAACTGGAAACGCAACCCGAGCTGAATGGTGCGCGGGCCGTTGCCCTGTCCGGTGACCACGCCGAACGCTGCCGGGTTATTCATGTCGAGCGAGGGATCGCCGGGCTGCATGATGTTGAACGCGTTGAAGAGGTCCGCCGTGAAGTAGGCCTTGTAGCGCTCGGTGGAAACGATGTTCTTGCCGAACGAAAGGTCCACGTTCCACGACAGAGGCTCGTTGAAGTTCTGGTCGAACGGCCGGGTGTTTTGCGTGAGCAACGGACGGCTGAGGCTGTTGTAAACGGAGACGGGATCGCCAAAGATGTTCATCCCGCTGCCACCGTTCACAACGTTGCCGTTCGTGGCGATGCCGTTCGAGCCCGTCACGTTGTTGTGCCGGCCTTGCAGGCCAAACAGGTTCATGCTGCTTATCGCGCAGGTCTGGTTGATGGCGCCCGAGCCGATGTCGCCGTAATCGCCGTCAGCGGCGATACACAGCGGCAGGCCCGATTGCATGGTCCAGATGCCCGACGAGTACCAACCGCCGATGATGCGGTTGATGAACGAGTTGCCGGAAGCAAAGCGTTGTCCGTGGCCGAAGGGCAGAGCGTAGTACCAGGTTGCGTTGAAGACGCTCCGCCGGTCGAAGGCCGCGGTGCCATAGCCAGTCGACTGATTGTAAGGCGACGGGTTGCCATAGATGATGTACTGCTGGTTCAACGCCTGAGTGCCAAGGGCGTGCGACCAGGTGTAGTTGAACGTGAAGCTCAAGCCCTGACTGAACGCCTTGTGCACCGAGATGAACCCGGCATTGTAGTTTGCCCAACCGCCGCCGTAGTTCCAGAAGTTCAGGATGAACTGCATCGGGTCGAGCGGTTGGTTCGCGATGAAGTTGTAGTTGAACTCCATGAAGCTGCCCAAGCTGCCGTTGATGGCGTCGCCCGTATCGAACGCCGCCACTGCGGTGCAGGAGCTGCCGTAGGTGTCCATGCAATAGTTCGGGTCGCCGCTCTGGCCGACCGCCATGTTTTCAAAGAACGGCTGGGTCGCCAGGCCGGGGCAGGTTGCTGGGTTCGACGGAGACCCGCCGCCGGAGCAGCTGCCGCCGCTGCGTGCCCAGAGGGACACAGCGTCGAACGCCTGCGCCAGAGTTTGCCCCGAAATGGGATCCTTGGCGTACATATCGGAAGCGTTCAGGTCGGAGCCGTTTTCCAGGTTCCGGCTGAAGCGGCCGATATAGCCCACGTCAACCAGCCAGTTGTTCGGGAACGAACGCTGGATGTCAAACGTGACGTTGTGCGACCACGGCGGAGTGACGGCCGGATCGAGGTTGAACCCGTAGACCGAGCCAAACGGGCTGCCGGGGACCACCGGGTAGCCGCTCGTCGGCTGGGGCATCGGCAGCGAATTGCCGTCAATGCCGATCCGGAATGCGGTCGCGGCATCGGTGCTGTTTGAGTTGCAACCGACAAACGTGCCCGCGCCAGTGCCTGCGCCAGGAGCGATCTCCGGTGCGCTGCAGCCGACGATTTGCGCCAATCCGGTGCCGAGCAGAGGCGTCATCACCAGGCCGACGGCGTTCGTGCGGTTCCACACGATCGAATAGCCGGCGCGGACGACGGTCTGACGGTTACCGAAGAAGCGGTTGTGGAATGGCGGCTGCCAGGCGATGGCAACGCGCGGTCCGACCGAACCCCAATAGGTGTTCACCGGCCGTGTGTAACCGGGCAGGGCCCCGATGGGAGAGAACTCGAAGTTGGTCAGCCCATAGATGCTGTTGAAGTTGGCGGCATCGTACGCCTGCTGACGAGCCTGGAAGTAGGCGTTGACGTTGCTGAACACCTGGCCGGTTTGGTAGTACTGCATCATCCCCTGTTTGCCGTTGATCTCCTTCGGCGGGAACTGGAGGCCCCAGCTCAAGCCGTAGGTGAACGTAACGGTCGGCTTCATCTGCCAGATGTCCTGCCAGTAAGTGTAGATCGAACCAACATGGACGTTGTCCACCAGCGGTGTGCCAAGCGGGTTCGGCTGGAATTGGCCGTTGCGCGTGGCCACCTGGGACGTGTGATCCACCAAACCGAGCATGGCGGAATACATCGCATCCCACGTGTGGATATCGCCGCTCTGGATGCAGAAGCCGCCTTGCCCGCTGGCGCATGTGGGAGGCGTTTCGCTCGCAGGCGTGTTGACAAAGCTTCCGCCACTGGAGTACAGCGAGTTAACCCAGTAGATCGGACCTCCTGTCAGACCACCCAACACGTCGTCAGTGCGCAGGTGCTGGATGTTCCAGAAATACCATGCACCACCGAACTGGAACGTGTGGTTCCCGTGCAGCCAGCTATCGTCCTCAGCCAGGTACCAGTCACGGCCGTCCCACGTGCGGGCACGAGCCTGCTGCGTGTTGAAGTTGATCGGCTGAGACCACGGAGTGGTGGTTCCGTTGCCAAACTGAGCCTCACCGGAAACCTGCAACGTCCCGCCAAGTCCGGCGACGTTCGACGGATTGGCAAGCGCGGCGCGGTTCCAACCCCAGAAGTCACGCAGGTAGGAGCCGTGGGTCTGGGTGGTGAAGTGTGTGCCAAGCTGCCCGGTGAGCATAAAGGTGGCAAAGTGCGGCTGCACCGGAGTTCCGCTGATCAGGTGCTGCTGGCCGGGAATAAGGTCTACCTGGTCGCCAGTGTTGTAGAAAATCTTCTGCTCGCGGTAGGTAGCGAAGAAATGCCAGCGCGAATTGATCGTGTAGTCCAGGCGGAGCAGCCCGTAATTTTCGGTGTCGGGATCGGCGTAGGAGTGCAGGAACCCGATGGAGTTCAGACCGTCACCGGTGCCCGGCTGGTTCGGCAGCGGCAGGTTGCTCCAGTATTGCTGGATCACTGGATCGATACCGATGCCGCGCGGGTCGCACAGCGTGCTGCCCGTGCCGCAGGCCGTGGAATTGGCCAGGTTGTAGGTTTCGACGTTGCCGGCCCCGTTTACGAACTGCAGGATGCCCTGACGGGCCAGCGCGGAAGGCACGTTGGCGCCGATCTGGGTGCTCTGGCGGAAGCGACGTCCCTCATAGTTGCCGAAGAAGAAAAGCTTGTTCTTGAGCAACGGACCGCCGAACGTGAAGCCGAAGCGGTTGTTCACAGTGTGCGCTTTGGGAAGATTGTAGGTGTTGTCGTTCCAGCCGCGGGCGCCGAGAGCATCGCCGGTGTAATACTCGTACACCGAGCCGTGGAACTGGTTCGTGCCCTGCTTGGAAAGGATTGAAATCTGGCCGCCCTGCGAGCGGTTCATGTTTGAGGTCCCGCCGGCGTCGACCACGCGGAATTCCTGCGTGGCTTCGACGTTCACCATGATGTTCGGAGCCGGCTGAGTCTCGCCCGGAATGCCTTCATAACTGTTGGTTCCGGAAAGATCGTCGGTGGCGTCGCCGCCGTCAACGATGAACGTGGTCTGGTCGCTGGCCGCGCCCGCCACCTGCCCGCCGAACACGTCGTTCCCAACCATTGGGGCGACGGCAGGCTGCAGGCTGAGCAGGGACGTCACTTGGCGCTGGGCAGTGGGAAGGAATTCCAGCGTGTTTCCGCCGATCGTGGTGCCGATCGACGCGTTCGACGTCTGAAGCTCGGCTCCGGCCACTTCCTTCACCGTGACGGTCTGCGACGCGGTGCCGATTTTCAGTTTGACGGGAATTGTAAGAACCTTGGTGACCTCAACGGCGACTTCCGCCACAACGAACGTCTGGAAGCCGGTTGCGGTCACTTTGAGCGAATAATCAGCCGGGTTGATGGCGGGGAACTGATACCGCCCCGTCGCATCCGTGCTGGTCGTAAGCGTGACGCCGGTGGCCTTGTTGGTAAGGGTCACCGTAGCGCCAGGCACCACCGCCCCCGTGGGATCCATCACAGTTCCCTGGACCGTTCCCGAGGTTGCCGACTGAGCCAGCAATCCGATCGGAAACAGCGCCAGGAGGCAGGCAGTTACAAAGGCGAGCAATGCAGCGCGCCTCTTATGCATGCAAACACCTCCGGACGGGCCAGAAGCCCGTTAGCTTGCGCACACCCCAGAGAAGATGTTCGGGACCGAATCGCGAGAAATTACGGGAAGGTGACAGAAATGAGGAGTTGCATGCACCGCGCAGGACACTGCCGGGCCCGGCGAGTGCCACGCCCGCAGAGGCAGCGTTGCACACCACCCTAATGCAATAAACTTACCCGGCCAGATGTCGTTCGCCTTGAACACGGGACTCCGCCCCCACCCTCTCGACTTCCGTTCCGTGAATCCGCCCTTGGGTGAACGATCGAAACACTACCTGGGCCGCTGCCCCACCAAAGCCCGGGATACTGTTGTCGGGGTAGAAAATACGCCCTTGAAACCCCGGTGTCAAGTGCGTTTTTCCTAACGAGCAGTGGGCCAAGGAAGCTGCTCCGAAGCAGTGAAGCGGGGTTTGCAGATGACATTCAAGAAATGACGGTGCCGCGAGCCGCGCCGCCCCAGTGCCTTGCCCCCAAGAGAGGCTCCGTGGGCTTCGTTTCGTCCCGAACGGTTCGGGCGGGGGAAACGAAGCCCACGAGAGGATCCGCCTAGAACTCGAACCGCAACCCGAGCTGGATGGTGCGCGGGCTGTTTGCTTGGCCGGTGACGACGCCGAAGGCGGAGGGGACGTTCATATCGAGCGATGGGTTGGCGGGTTGGAAGAGGTTGAACGCGTTGAACAGGTCCGCAGTGAAGTAGGCCTTGTAGCGTTCGCTGGAGGCGATATTTTTGCCGAACGAAAGGTCCACATCCCACGACGACGGCGCGGCAAAGTTAGGGTCAAAAGGCCGCAGGTTTTGCGCGAGCAGGGGACGGCTTAGGGTGGCGTAGACGGCCGCGGGATCCGCAAGGAAATTGATGCCGCTGCCGCCCTTGGCCGGATTGCCGTTCGTGCCGATGCCGTTCGAGCCGGCGACGTTTGAGTATTGGCCGGAAAGGCCGAAGAGGGACATCGTGCTTTGGGCGCAGGTATTGTTTACCGCGCCGCCGGAGGGGTCGCCGTAGTTTCCATCCGCCCCGATGCAGATCGGCAGACCCGATTGCCACGTCCAGATGCCCGAGCTGTACCAGCCACCGATGATGCGGTTAATAAACGAGTTGCTGGCGGCGAAGCGCTGGCCCTTACCAAAGGGCAGAACGTAGTACCAAGTGGCGTTGAAGACGTTGCGCCGGTCGAACGCGGCACTGCTGTAGCCGGTGGCCGGGTCGAAGGGCGAGGGGTTGCCGTAGATGATGTACTGCTGGTTGAGGCCCTGCGTCCCTAGGGAGTGGGACCAGGTGTAGTTGAACGTGAAGTTCAGGCCTTGACTGAATGCCTTGTGCACCGAGATGAATCCGGCGTTGTAGTTGGCCCATCCACCGCCGAAGTTCCAGAAGTTGAAATTGAACTGCATGGGATCGATGGGCTGGTAGGCGATCAGGTCGTAGCCGAAGTCCATGAAGTTGGCCAGAGCGCCATTGATGGCGTAGCCAGGCTGGCGCGCGGCGGCCACGTCGGTGCAAGAGGTGCCGTATCTCGTCTGGCAGTAGTTCGGATTGCCACTGTTGCCGACAGCCATGTTTTCAAAAAACGGTTGCGGGGCCAACCCTGGGCAGGAAACCACTCCACCGCTCGTGGTGCATTTGCCGCCGCCGCGGAGGAACTGAGAAACGGCGTCAAAGGCCTGCGCCAGCGTCTGGCCGGAAATGGGGTCCTTGGCGAACATATCGGAGGAGTTGGAATCGCCGCCGTTTTCGAGGTTGCGGCTGAAACGGCCGATGTAGCCAATATCAACGAGCCAGCTGTGCGGAAACGAACGCTGGATGTCGAAGGTGACGTTGTGCGACCACGGCGGGGTGATCGCGGGATCAAGGTTAAACCCGTAGTGAGATCCGAAGGGGCTGCTCGGCGTGACCGGATAGCCGCTCGAGGGCGAGGGCAAAGGCAGCGAATTGCCGTCGATGCCGATCCGGAAAGCGTTGCTCGCATCGGTTGCCGCTCCGCTGCACGCGCTGAAGGTGCCGCTGGCTTCGGTGGGTGCGTTGCAGCCGATGATTTGAGCGAGTCCGGTGCCGAGCAGAGGCGTCATCACCAAGCCGACGGCGTTCGTGCGGTTCCACACGATCGAGTAGCCGACGCGGACGACGGTCTGACGGCTGCCGAAGAAGCGGTTGTGGAACGGCGGTTGCCAGGCGACGGCGACGCGCGGGCCGACCGAACCCCAATAAGTGTTGACCGGACGCGTGTAGCCGGGAACGGCGCCGATGGGAGCGAAGTTGAAGTTGTCGAGGCCCTGGAGGGCGGAGAAATTGGCGGCGTCGAGCGCCTGTTGACGGGACTGGAAATAGGCGTTGAGGTTGGAAACGGGCCGGCCCGTGGCCGAGAAGAGTTGAAGGGCCTGCTTGCCGTTGATCTCCTTGGGTGGGAACTGGAGGCCCCAGCTCAGGCCGTAGGTGAAGGTGATCGTCGGCCTCATCTGCCAGATATCCTGCCAGTAGGTGTAAATGGCGCCGACGTGCACATTGTCGACAAGGGGCGAGCCGAGCGGCAAGGCGTTGAAGTTGCCGTCGCGCGTGGCAACCTGGGAAGAGTGGTCCACCAGGCCGAGCATGGCCGAATACATCGCGTTCCAGACGGTGACTTGGCTGCTGGGCAGGCAATTTGACGTGAGCGTGCTGCTGCACGTAGGCGGACGCTGGCTGGATGGCGTGTTGACGTAGGAGCCGCTCGAGGAGTTGATCGAGCTGACCCAGTAGATGGGCCCGCCGGTGAGACCGCCGAGAACGTCATCGGTGCGCACGTGCTGGATGTTCCAGAAATACCAGGCGCCACCGAACTGGAACGTGTGGTTGCCGTGCAACCAACTATCGTCTTCGGCGAGATACCAATCGCGGCCGTCCCAAGTGCGGGCGCGGCCCTGCTGAGTGTTGAAATTGATGGGATCGGCCCAGGGCTTGCTAGCGCCGGCGTTGCCGGTTGCACCCTCTCCGGATACCTGGAGCGTGCCGCCAAGTCCGGCGATGTTGGCCGGATTGGCGAGCGAGGCGCGATTCCATCCCCACCAATCGCGCATGTAGGAGCCGTGCGTCTGCATGGTGAAGTGGGAGCCAACCTGGCCGGTGAGCATGAAAGTGGCGAAGTGCGGCTGCACCGGAGTAGCGCTGATCAGATGCTGGCTGCCGGGAGTGATGTCGAATTGATCGGCGGTGTTGAAGAGAACTTTCTGCTCGCGGTAGGTCGTGAAGAAATGCCAGCGCGAATTGATCGCGTAGTCAAGGCGCAGAAGGCCGTAGTTTTCGTTGTCGGGCTCGGCCATGGATTGGAGGAATTGCTCGCTGTTGAGGCCGTCACCGGTGCCGGGGACGTTCGGCAGAGGCTCGTTGCTCCAATATTGCTGGATCAACGGATCGATGCCGATGCCGCGGGGATCGCAGGCGGTCGTTCCGTTACCGCAGAGGGTGGAAGTGGCGAGGTTGTAGGCGACGACGTTGCCCGAGGCGTCCTTGAACTGCAGGATGCCTTGGCGGGCCATCGCGGTGGGGACGTCGGTGCCCACGGTGGCACTCTGGCGGAAACGGCGGCCTTCGTAGTTTCCGAAGAACCAGAGCTTGTTCTTGAGCAGCGGGCCGCCGAAGGTGAAGCCGAAGCGATTATTGACCTGATGCGGCTTCGGATGGCCGATGCGATTGAAGGTCCAGCTGTTTGCGCCGAGCGTGCTTCCCGTGTAGTACTCGTACGCGGACCCGTGGAACTGGTTGGTACCGTGCTTGGATACGATCGAAATTTCGCCGCCCTGCGAGCGGTTCAAAGCCGCCGTGGGTCCCGCGTCCACCACGCGGAATTCCTGCGTGCTTTCGACGTTGACCATGACGCCGGGCGCGGGTTGGGTCTGGCCGGGAATCGCTTCGTAGTTGCCGGTGCCTTCCAAGTCGTTGGTGGCGTCGCCGCCGTCGACAAGGAAGGTCGTCTGGTCGCTATCAGCACCGGCCACTTGGCCGCCGCGAACGTCGCTGCCGACGATCATCGGGGAGACGGCGGGTTGGAGACTGAGGAGCGAGCTGACATTGCGCTGGGCAGTGGGAAGAAATTGAAGCGTGTTGCCGCCGATGGTGGTTCCGATGGACGCGTTGGTCGTCTGGAGCTCCGCTCCGGCGACTTCTTTGACGGTGACGGTCTGCGACGCGGCGCCGATTTTCAGCTTGACTGGGATTGTGTACGTCTTGGTGACTGAAACCGCCAACTGAGAGACGACGAAGCGTTGGAATCCGGCCGCGGCGACTTGGATGGTGTAATCGCCGGGATTGACGGCGGGGAAGAGAAAACGTCCGGTCGCATCGGTGCTGCTGGTCAAGGCGACGCCCGTGGACTTATTGGTGAGCGTTACCGTTGCGCCAGGCACCACGGCGCCCGTGGGATCGGCAACAACGCCTTGCACCATCCCCGTGGTTGCCGACTGGGCGAACAAACCAACGGGGAACAACGCGAGCAAACTAACAGTTAGAAAAGTGAGCCAAACCGCTCGCCGCTTTCGCACGCACACACCTCCGCAAAGGCCCGAAGGCCGATTGCTTTCGCACATTCCCCAAGAAGGAAAGATGCCAAGATGCCGCAACATTCGGGGAAAGATGCGAGGAGATGCCTGCTTGCCGAGCAGAACTCAGCCGAAAGCGACGGGCGCAACCGAGCCGCAGAGGCCGCCCCGCCTCGATCGGATACGAAGATGCAATCCGCCCGACTACCGTTCGCCCCAAACACAGGAAGCCGCTCCCTCCCGACCTCGGTCCCGTGAACCGTCCAATTCGATCAACGAAAAACAGCTTCTCTGACCCGTCGCCCCGACGGAACAGAGTCGAATGATTTGACAAACACTACCCTTCTCAATTTCCACTGTCAAGAGGGGTTTTTCGCCATGGGCTTTTAGAGAGGAAAAGTGTGGCAAGGGACGGCAAGAGCTGCTTCGGCAAGGACAGCGAAGGGCTAAAGATGAGGGAAATCGCGTTGGCAATTGTTGCCAAACGTGAAGGAATCAATCATCAGGCCGGCGGCGGAGGGGATGACGTCGACTTCGTGGTTGGACATGGAGGGATTCGAGACGAGGTAATACATCCTCCCGCTCGCGACATCAATATACGAACGGCCCGCGGAATCGAATTTCACGTCCACGCCACGATTGGCTTTCGTCAGCCAGTGCCCGTCCTGGAGAATGTAGAGGCGCTGGGGCTGGCCCGGGGGAACATGCATGACGGAATAGAGCTCGGCGGCGTGGTAGCGCATCCGCAGCCGGTCGGCTTTCGGGCCCGGTTTCTGCGATTTTTCTTCGAAAATCATGCCGCTCGGATCGGTTTGCCATTTGCCGGAAAGCCCGGCGCGGCCATCCGCCACATGGGAGGGCATCTTGTAATCCGCGGTTTCGCCAGGATGGTATGGGTGGGGATTAGCAACGATACCGCGATGGTAGGTCGGCCCCACGTACATTTCCTCCGTGGGAAGGCCGCCGCAACCGGGCGCGAAAACGTCTTCGTAAGGCGGCAAGCCATAGCTGGCCGGGAATTTCAGGCCCGGATGGGCCTGGGTGAGCAGATAGCGGATCGCTTCCTCGAAGGCGCGGTCCCCTCCTTCGCCGATGCGGTTGTAGCGGATGTAGCCATTCGCATCGATTAGGTAGCGGCTGGGCCAGGAATTGTTGTTGTAGAACTTCCAGATGGAAAACCAGTCGTCGGTAACGACCGGCCAGGGAATCCCGAAGCGTTTGACCGCCTCGCGGACGTTCGCCACATGGTAGGCGAAGGTGAATTCGGGATCGTGGACGCCGATGATCTCGAATCCGTATTTGCCGTACCGGTTCCACCACTCTTTGCTCTGCGCGAACGTGCGAATGCAATTGATGCAGGTGTATTCCCAGAAATCAATCATCACCACCTTCCCGCGCAGCTGAGCCATGGTGAGCGGCGGGGAATCGATCCAGGTGGTGCCGGAAACTTTCGCGCCGGGCTTGGGAAAATCGGGCGCCTTCACCTCCATCGAAGTCAGGCCGGGGAAATCGCGCGTAGGAGCCGGAAATCGCTCGGCGGAACGCGTAGATCGCGCGCGACTCGCAGCGTCTGAGCGTGCGGGCGACGCCACCGCTAGGCCCGCTGCGCCGACGGCCAAAGCGGCGAGAGAAAGTGCGGCGATGCTGAAACGCGGCATGGATAAAGCAGGGGTGGTGCGCGCGGCGATCGCGGCGGATATCACCGCGTTTCGCCACTTCACGCACGATTCCCCCACGCATGAGGAAAGTAACCCCACAAATGGTTTAGGTCAAGCCGATTAGAGGCGCGGGTCAGAAGCCGGAGAAGCAGCGCTCCAGGTCCACATTTCCGCCGGAAAGAACGATCCCTACGCGCCTGCCGGAAAGATCGAGTTTGCCGGAAATGGCGGCGGCGACGGGAACTGCGGAGGAAGGCTCGATGATGATTTTCATGCGTTCCCACACGAGGCGCATCGCCTCGACGATTTCGCTTTCCTCGACCAGGATGATGCGATCGAGCCGCTCGCGCAGAATGGCGAACGTGCGCTCGGAAAGCGAGGCGCGAAGCCCGTCGGCGATGGTGTCGGCGGTCGCGTTTTTTTCGAGGTGACCCGACTCGATGGAGCGAAACGCGTCGTCGGCGCGAGCCGGCTCGCAGCCGACCACGCGAATCCCGGGTTGCAGCGACTGGGCGGCGATGGCGGTCCCGGAAAGAAGCCCGCCGCCGGAGACGGGCGCGAAAACGTAGTCGAGCTCGCCCGCGTCCTCGATCAGCTCGACCGTCGCGGTGGCTTGGCCGGCGATAATGCGGTCGTCGTCGTAGGGATGGATGAGCGTGGCGCCGGTGCGCTCCAGAATCGTGCGCGCGCAGGATTCCCGGGATTCCATGGTGGGTTTCGAGGTGACGATTTCCGCGCCGAAATCGGCGATGGCGCGTCGCTTGATTCCCGGCGCGTTTTCCGGAACGACAACCCAGGCGGGAATCCCGCGCCCGCGAGCGGCGTAGGCGACGGCCGCTCCATGATTGCCGGAAGAATGCGTGACGACGCCGCGCCGCGCGATTTCCTCGCCGAGCGAATAGATGGCGTTCGTCGCGCCGCGGATTTTGAACGAACCGGTTTTCTGGAAATTTTCACATTTGAAGTAAAGCTGCGCGTCCGCCGCCCGGTCGAGCGACGAACTCCGCAGGATCGGCGTACGGTAGACGTGTTTCGCGATGCGCTCGCGCGCCTGGCGAATCTGCTCGAAATCGGGGCCGGAAGCCATCTGTCCGTTTTTCTCCGGAGAAACGCGCGGTCAGCGCATCAGCGCGCGCCGGAGCCGGCCGCGCCGACATCGAACGTGGTTTTGGCGATGCCGGAATTTTCGTAGAGATCGAAGACGCGCACGGTGATCGTGTGTTCGCCGGGAGCGAGCTTTTTGAGCTGAATGCGATAGCTTTCCTGCGGCGCATCGCTCAGCTCGCCCACGGGCCAGACCAGCGTCCAGGGGCCCGCATCCACGCTGTATTCGGCGCGGGCGAGCGTGCTGGAAGGATCCTTGGCTGAAAATTCGACGACGGCGTCGCTGCCCGATGGCGCGGCGTGCAGGTTCGAGATGCTGGGCGGCGTATTGTCCACCACGAAGCGCGGGCCGACGCGGGAGTCATCGAGGGCCTGCGCCGGCGGGTTCGAAGGCGCGTCGGATGCGACGATTTTCAGGTAGTAGGGGCCGTCGGGCATCGTCGCCGTGTCCCAGGAATAGTAGGGCACGCGGAGATGGTCCTTGAGCAGCTTCCACGTTTGCTCTCGCTCGCCGCGATAGTAGACGGAATATTCAAGCGTATCTCCATTGGCGTCGTGCGCGCTCCACAGAACGCTCTGCCAGCCCTTTTCGCGAAAGCCCTGCGGGGGCGCCTCGAACTGCACGGCTGCCGTGGGCGCGTTCTCAGGAGCCACCACGCGATTAGGACCGACCTGGCCCGTCGTGGGCATGCGCAGCTGAACTGGACGAGCCATTTCGCTCGGAACCTCGCCGATTTGCAGCATGCGAACGCGGATGCCGGGATCTTCCATCACAACGTCGTCAATCACCGGAGCCACGTTTTTGCGCAGATACGCGAGGCTGACCCAGGAAAGCGTGGGCGTCGCGCCGGCCGCGGGATGAAAGACCACTTTCCATTGCGCGAAACGCGCCGGCGGACAGCCGGCGGGCTCGGCTTCAGGGCTGGTATAGGGCCCGAACCAACGGCTCCAGTTTTTATCTGGATTGGACGTATTTCCCGAACGCACATAGAAGCTGACGCGGCCGTCATTCGCGTCGCGTCCCCACCAGTTGAGCCGGCCCCAGCGCGAGAAGATGCGCGCGTCGAACGGCGCGGAAGTGAACGATCCTTCCGGAGCGACGCCCGGCCCGAGCGAAAAGATTTTGCCGGGATTCGCCGTGCACAGATAGACGCGGCCGCCGGGGCCGCTGGCGAATCCGGTCACCTGCCCGGTGGAAGTTCCCGCGACTTTCGAGAAAATCTCGTCGCCTTCCAGCTCGATCACGTCGCCTTTGTTGCCGGTGCCGAGCAGCAGCTTGCCCGACTGGCTGAACCCGAGCGCGTAAACCAGATCGGTGCCGGATTGCCAGAGAAGCTTTGGCGAGCCGTCGGGCGCGATGCGATAGACGTGGCTGCCGCCCGGCGTGGCGGCGAACGGAACGAACGGCACCGCCTGCATCGCGGGCACCGGAGTTCCGGGATTCGCGGCGGTTTTCTGGTTGCCGGCAACCACGGTGACCGCTGGCGTGGACGAAATAATGAACGCGCCGCCGGTAGGCGAAGCGATAATACCGGCCTCCGCGCTGGCTTTAGCGCCGATCGAAGCGATATACAGGTTGCCGCGGCGCCCGAATTCGAGCGAGGTGATTTCCTGGCCCGCGGTCTCGTAGACGACGAAAGCGCGGCCGGCCGTCGGAGGGGCGCCCGCCGCTCCGGCGTGAATGGCGATGCGAATGACGAGCCCGCTGGGATCGGTGCCGGCGATCAGATGGCCGTGGCCATCGAGAGCGAGAGCGCGGATGTGCCGCTCGTCGCTTTTATAGAAGAGGTCGCTCTTGCCCTGCGGTGTCACCGCGTAGATTTCGCCCTTGTCGCCCGTGCCGACGAAAACCACGCCATCCGGCGCGACCGCGAGCGACCAGATGTATTTCGTTTTCGGATTGAAGAAAACGCTCGACTGGCCCTCGGGTGTCACCTTGTAAACCTTCCCGTCGGGCGAGGTGCCCACGTAGAGATCGTCGTGGGAATCGAAGGCCATCGCCTGCGCGGCGAGCTCGGGCGACTGAAAAATCACCTTGGCTTTGCCGTCGGGCTCGATGCGGAAAACGCGCGCGTTCGATCCCCCGCTGGCGTACAGGCGTCCCTTGGAATCGGCGCGCAGGGACCAAAGGTAGGCGAGGTTCGGATCGGAAAACGTTTTGAATTCCGCCGCCGGAACGATCTTGCCGTCGCTCCAGAGGGCGACGTCCTTGGCCGTGCCCCGCTCGAAATCGGCGTAGTTGGTGGTTCGCCAGAAGCGCGTATGCTCGGCGAAAACCGGCAGGCAGATGAGAAAGGCGGCAACAAGGCACACCGCACGAATTCGCCAAGCGCGTCGCATCCGGGCGTCTCCTTCGGGGATGTTATTTCACCGTGACCGTGAGGTACTGATGGCCGGTGATGACTTCATGCAGCGGCACCGAGCGCTCGCCCAGTTCCGATTGCCAGAGTACGGTGGTGCGGCCGGGATTCCGTTCGCCGAGCACGTTGATTTCCGAGAGTGGAACGTTCGGCAGGCGCTTGTCCTCGACCAGCATCGTCGGGCTCATTTGCAGCAGCGCCACGTAGAGCCGGTCGTTCGTCCGCTCCTCGTTGAGCAGCCGAATCAGCTGATTCAGATCGGCCAGGCGCGCCGTCGGCCCAAACGGGAAATATTGCTCGATGCGGTCGAGCGTCGCGGCGTCGCTCACCAGAATGTGGAGCACGCCGGGCGAGGCCTGCGCCGGAATCGTGATGGGCACTTCCCGCAGGTATGGCGAGCCGCGATAGGGGCGTAGCGCCACCTTCACCGTGAGCGTTTCGCCGGGATGAACTTCCTTCTTGCTGCTCCACGCGTTGTCGATCGAGGCCCAGCGCGCGTTCGGCAGGCTGCTCACGCTCAACCGGATGCCGGTGATATGGGGCTGCTCGTAAGGATTGTGAAATATTTCGTTGAAGACGCCTTCCACCTGCGCCGCGACGGGGAAAGCGTCGGGCATCGGCTGATCGGTTGGCGCGAACATATTGCTCAGATGCACCGATCCGTGCCCGGCGATGTCGATCGTGCCTTCCAGCCGGAACGTCGTTCCTTCGTTGTAGGTGAGGTTCGAGCGAACCCCGTTGAGCGTGGCCATCGAGACGAGCAGCGGCGTCAGCTTGGAATTCTGCATCACCTCGAAATGAAATTGCTTCACCTCGCCGCCCGATTCGATCGAAAGCGAAAGCGGAATCATCGTGGGCGCCGGACCCAGACGTCCCATCACGCCGGTGATCCGGTCTTCGGTGATCGACCCGATCAGCCCGCCGGTGTTCATGATTTTCGTGGAACTCATCGCCGAGGCGAGCGTCGCGACGACGTGCGCGCGGGCCATCGGGATGTGCACCTTGCCGAACCCGAAGAGCGGGTGGCCGCACATATAAACCTGATTGCCGATCCGGGCGGTCACCGTGCAGCCGGCGGAAACGGAAAGATCGCCGCTGATCAGCACGAGTCCCGCCATGTCGCCGGGCTCGAGCGCCGCGTCCGAAGGCTTGGCGGGCACCGAGCCGCCTTCGGTGGCCAGCATTCCGTATTTTTCCAGCTGCGAGCTGTAGCGATTGATGACCGACGGCAGAAATCCGGAAAAAATCAGTGGAGACGCGATCGGCTCGAGATACGCGCCCGCCCCGGCGCCCATCTGCTGCGCCCAGGCGTCGGGCAAAGCGTAACGCCCCGAATCTGCGGCGCTCGCCGCGGCCGAACCGGACGCCGGCGCGCCGCTGACGGCGAGTTCCTCCTGGATCGGCGTCATGCCGGCGATGGCTTCGCGCGTGAACGTGCCGAATTTGTAGGAAATCGCCCCGGCGAGCTTGCCGTCAATGTAAACCGGGCTGCCGCTCATGCCGGCGACGACGCCGCTTTGGGTGATTTCGGGGCTTGAGAGCTTGACCAGCACGACGTTTTGCTTCGGGCCCACCAGATTCGGCAATACGCCAATTACCTTCACGTCGAAGGGTTGAATTTTGTCGCCGGAGAAAATCGTGTACCCGACGCCGGTCATGCCGGGTTTGATCTGGCTGAGCGGCAGAATCGCCGGCGTGGGAGCAGCCAGCAGGGAGCAAGAGAAGAACAGCGCGGCCAAGGCCGCAACGGAGCGAAACACGAGCCTGCTCATAGACCTGTCTCCCATCATATGCCCTGGCCGGGCGGCAATCAAATGCCCGGCGCGAGCGCGAAACCTGCCAGCCACCCCCTGCTCGCGGCCGCAATGCCGCGCGCGGAACGGGCTTGAGCGGGCTCTCCTTCTATCTTCCTCAGATGACGCGGATGCGGAAATGGATGGGAAAAGAAGCCGGCGAGAAGCTCGCTGGGCGAACTTCCCGCCGGTCTCGGGGCTGGATGCCGGCCGCCGTCAGGGGGGATGCGCTCCCTAGGGGCGGGCATGGGAGCCGCGGCCGGGCATCACACTCGTTTTGGGCTTGGGTGGGATTCGCGGGGGTTGTTCCGCGAAGCAGCCGCGCCCGGAATTTCTATCCTCGCGACCTCGGTTTCGTGGCTGCGGCGCGCGCCCGGCTCTTTTTCCCCGCCCGCGTGAGCCGCGTCTGAACGGGCAGAGTGCGGGCGTAGTGCCACGAACCGGGTTGGCCGGCGGAAGCCGTCGTGCCGGCGCCGGGTTGCTTGCACGGCGAAGAGCGGTGGAAAGATTTTCGGCTCATGCCGCCCTCGGTTCGACCCTGATTTTTCTTGCCGCGGCGGCTTTTGGCATTTTCAGGTTCAAAATGCCGTCCTTCAGCGTTGCCGTCACTTTTTCCGGATCGACTTCGGCGGGAAGTTCGAACGAGCGGAAAATTTGATTGGCGCGCCGCTCGGAGTAAAGCGTTTTTTCCTTCCTTTCTTCCTTGGCCGTTTCGTGCTTTCCGGCCAGCGTCAAGCGGCTGGGCGCGACGCTGATTTCCAGTTCCTTCGCGTCGAAGCCGGGCACTTCGATTTTCGCGTCCAGTTCGTTATCGGATTCCGTGATTTCGAGATAGGCGGGATGCAGCAGTTCCCGCTCGGCGCGGAACCAATCTTCCATGTCGCGGCCGAACTGCCGTCCGTTGGTTTCGAAGATTTCATAGGCGCGGCGGGCGATGGCGTCGAAGGCGTCGCGCATGTCCTCAAAAATGTTCTCCATGCTCGTGAGCCGGAGCGGAGTGATGCCTCTCGTGGTGGCGAGTGGAGATGCTTGCTCTTTCATGGCTTTCGCTCCTCGTGCGGCGGGGGATCGCGGCAGGTTGGCCTGCCGACCGAGACCGAGCGGAGCGAAGTGGTCCCCCTCCTCGCCCGGTTCGGGCTCGATTTGTCCTCCTGATGTGCACGTTTCCTGCCAGCAGGGGCGAAATCGGCGACGTGTCCCTTTGCCCTCGAAGTCTTGGAGTTAGAGCGTGGCTGGCAGGGCGCGCGAGCCGGAAAACATGGCGAAATGGCGCGACCCTGAGCGCGAAATTGCCCAAATCGTCCGGTTCCAGCTCCCCAGCCGCTTTTCTGCACCCAACCGCGCTCTCGCGCCAGGCGAAAATCGCTTCTTCCGCGCCGCCCACTTCCTGTCGCTGTTCTCGCCCTCGACGACGCCCCTTTCGGGCCGGGGTGGTTTCTCTTGACCCTCCCTCTGGCGCATCGTACGATTCTCGCGCGGCTAAGGTGGCGGAATTGATCGGGGAGACCGTCTCGCATTACCGCATTCTCGAACGGCTCGGCGCCGGCGGAATGGGCGTGGTCTATAAGGCCGAGGATACGCGCCTGCGCCGTGCCGTGGCGTTGAAATTCCTGCCGGAAGAATTCGCGCGGAATCCGCAATCGCTCGAGCGCCTCCGCCGCGAAGCGCAGGCCGCGGCCGCGCTGAATCACCCGAACATCTGCACCATTCACGACATCGGCGAATGGCAGGGCAAGCCGTTTCTCGTGATGGAGCTGCTCGAAGGCCAGCCGCTCAATCGCGTGATCGGCGCGGGAGCGATTCGCATCGAGCGGCAGCTGGAAATCGGCATCGAAATTGCCGATGCGCTCGACGCAGCGCATTCCCGCGGGATCACGCATCGCGATATCAAGCCGGCGAACATTTTCATCACCGACCGCGGCCACGCGAAACTCCTCGATTTTGGCCTGGCAAAGGTTTCCGCACGGTCGAGCGCGCCCGGCGCCGACGAGCCGACGCTGGCGACCGCGGTGCCGGAAATGCTGACCAGCCCTGGCACCACTGTGGGCACGATCGCCTACATGTCGCCCGAGCAAGTGCGCGGCGAGCCGCTCGATAACCGCTCGGACCTGTTCAGTTTTGGCGCTGTGCTCTACGAAATGGCCGCGGGAACGCCGGCCTTTTCCGCTTCGACGGTCGGGTTGACGTTCGACGCGATTCTGCACTCGGACCCGACGCCGCCCTCAAAGCTCAATCCCAAGCTTCCCGCCGATCTTGACCGCGTGATTGACCGCGCGATCGATAAAGATCCGGCGCTGCGATACCAGACGGCCGCGGACCTGCGCGCCGAACTTCAGCGCTTGAAACGCGATCTCGATTCCGGCCGCACCGCCGCGCGCACGGCCGCCATGCCTGCCGCGGGAACCACCTCCACGGCAACGACCGCCGCGATGACCGCTGCCGCCACAGCCGCGGCGACGCCGGCTGCGGAAACGCCGACCGCCGGCGCGACTCCTGTGGCCATGCCCGCTGCATCCGGGAGCAGTACGGCTTCCGCCGTTGCGGCCGCGGCTGCCGCGCCCGCACAGGCGAAACGCCGCTGGCCGATGTTGGCGGCCGGGATTGTTGTGATTGCGGCGATTGCCGGCGGGGCGTATTTCTTCCTGAATCGCGGGCCGAAACTCACGTCGAAGGACACGATCGTTCTGGCCGATTTCTCGAATACCACCGGGCAAACGGTTTTTGACGGCACGATGAAGCAGGCGCTCGAAGTGCAGCTCGCGCAATCGCCATTTCTGAATATTCTGTCGAACCGCCAGGTGGAGGGAACGCTGCGGCTGATGGGCCGCGCGGCCAGTTCCGCGATTACCGGCAGCGTGGCGCGGGAAATCTGCGAGCGCACCTCCAGCACCGCGACGATTGATGGCTCGATTTCGCTGAT
>JAKAOH010000232.1 GCA_021812285.1 Acidobacteriota bacterium
TTCCGATCTAAGCACGTACGTGCGCTTTGTCCGCACTCGCTCCGGCAACGGTTACATCGCCGGCGCGGGCACGTACAACGACAGAATGGAGCGGGCCTTCGTGGTGGATATGGTGACGGCCGCCGTGGCGCAAGTGGAAAGGAACGGCCGGGCCGTGTTTTCGCTCTTCCGCGACCCCACCGGGCCGTACCTGGCGAAAGACGCGTATATTTTCGTGATCGACAGCGCCGGCGTGGAAGTGGTCAACCCCGCGTTTCCGAATCTCGAAGGACGCAACAACCTCGACGTTCGCGACACTCACGGCAAGCTGCTCACCCGCGAGATTCTCCATATAGTCCAGTTCAAGGGCTCGGGATGGGTTGACTACATGTGGCCGAAGCCCGGCGAAAACGTCTCCACGCAGAAGTCGGCCTACGTGGCTAGGGCGCAAGTCGGCGGCGATTGGATGGCGGTTGGGTGCGGCGTTTACCTGGCCGACGCGCCGAAAGCCGCTCGCGTTTCCACGCAGCTCGGCGCTCCGCAGCTGATGAAGCTGGTCCGCGAAGCCGCCGAGGAACTTGAAAAAAATGGCGAGCAGATTTACCCGGAATTTCGCCGAAAGGGATCGAAGTGGTTTGGAGACGACACCTACCTTTTCATTTGGAAGATGGACGGAACCGTCGTTTTCCACGCCGCCGAGCCTGCTCGGGAAGGGGGAGATGACAGCAGCCTGAAGGACGCTCACGGAAGACCGGTCGGAAAGATGCTTCTCGATGCGGTCGCCGGCCCTTCCGGCGAAGGGTGGGTCCACTATATGTGGCCCGAACCCGGCGGTATTTTCCCGACGTGGAAATCGGCGTTCGTGAAGCGCGTGATGTTGCCTTCGGGCGAGCCGGGCCTGGTGGGCTCGGGCGTTTACAACATGAAAATGGACAAGGCGTTCATTGAGGACGTCGTGGACCGCGCGGCGGCGCTGGTAGCCGAGCGCGGCCGCGCCGCATTTCCGCTGCTGCGCGACCGCCAGGGCCCATTTGTGTTCATGGACACCTACGTCTTCGTGCAAACGCCCGAAGGAACCGAACTCGTCAATCCCGCACAACCCAGCCTGGAGGGGAGGAACCTGATCGATCTGAAGGACCTGAAGGGAAATACGGTCGTGCGCGAGGAGATCGAAGCGGCGATGAAAGAAGACAGCGCGTGGCTGGAACTCCAATGGTACAGGCCGGGCGGTAACGAGCCGGCGCGGAAGCTCACCTACGTGCGCAAGGTGCAAGCCGGCGGCGAGACGCTCATCCTGGGCTCCGGAATTTACGCCGAGCCATGAGCCGGGGAAACGGAATTCGGTTGGATTCGGGCTCGAACGGCGCAGCCGCCGTTCGTTGCCGAAAAGAGTGTTTTTTCGAGACAGGCCGATGAAGGGAGAACGAAAATGAAGGTTCGGGACATCATGACGGAATCACCCGCATCCTGCAGCATGAATACAAATCTCTGCGCCGCCACGGAACTCCTCTGGAAACGCAACTGCGGCATCCTGCCCGTTGTGAACGACGAGCAACGGGTGGTTGGCGTTGTCACCGACCGGGACATTTGCATCGCCCTGGGAACGCGGAATCGTTTGCCGAGCGAGACGATCGTCGGCGAAGTCGCCTCGGGGAACGTTTTCGCTTGCAGACCCGATGACGACGTTCACACAGCCTTGACAACGATGGCGCAGGGAAAGGTGCGCCGGTTGCCGGTAATCAACGCCGAAGGGAAGCTGGAGGGGTTGCTCTCGATGGACGACATCATCCAGCAATCCGCATCCGGCAAGGAAGCGCGACCTGATTCCATTACCCATCACGAGGTTGTCGCCGCGTTGAGGAACATTTATCAACCAGCGATGGCCGAGCACGCAGCGAGGAAAATAGCGGCTGCGTAACGCCGCGTTCCGGCCTGCTCGGTTTTCGCGGCGAAAAGCCGCGCGCGACCGCTCTTGGCGTGCGAGGTGTGCGAGAACGACCGGAGGCGGATTCGTTGCTGTGAAGAAGAGGCCGCGCCGCGCGCGGCGGGAGTGCACAGCTTGCCCGTCTTGTGCAACAATGCGGACCTGACCACAAGACTCGACCTTGGGGGTCCGCAATGCGTCGCGTCGCTTTCACCTGCCTGTCCCTTTTTTTGCCGCTGACGTTCCTGGCCATTCCAGGTGCTGCCGCGCCGATCCATCTGAAGGATTTTCGCGCGCTCGTGCGGATTCATTCGCCACGATTTTCACCCGACGGCGAGCGCATCGCCTATCTGTCAGTCCGGCCGGATTTCGTGCACGACCGGTACGGCGCGACGCTGCGCGTCGTGGATGTCACGACGGGCAAATCGCGCGTTCTGGCGCGTGGGATGCGCGACCTCAGCAAGCCGGGCTGGTCGCCTGACGGGCGCACGATCGCTTTCCTCGCGAAAGTGGGAAAACAGAAAGCGCAGATTTTCACGGCGCCAACTGCCGGCGGTACGCCAGAGCAAATCAGCGACGCGCCGAACGGCGTCGAGCAATTCTCCTGGAGCCCAAACGGCGCCACCATCGCCTACGTGACTCCGGACGATTCGCCGATAACGGTGAAGGACCGTCGCACGCACCACGACCTGTTCACCATCCACGACGACGACTATCTGATCGATCGGCCGCCCGTCCCTTCGCACATCTGGTTGCTTTCGCTCAAGAGCGGCCGCGCGCGGCAACTGACTCGCGGCCTGGCCAGCGTGCTTGAAACCGCTCCGCCATTCGGGGGAGGGATTTCGACGCCGGAGTGGTCGGCGGATGGGCGCTCGATTGTGTACGCTCGGCAAGCGAATGCGGATGACAGCGATTCGGATAGAACCACCATCGTGGTGGTGAACGTGGCGACGGGCGCGGAGCGAGCGATCACCTCGCAGGAGACCTATGAATACGCGCCGCGCTTCGCACCCGATGGCGGCGCCATCGCCTACCTTTACCCGCACGGGCCGGGCGCGGAAAGCGACATGGACCTTTTCGTCACGCCAGCCCGCGGCGGCGCCGCCCGCGACATCAGCGCCGACCTGGATCGGGACTTGAACGCCGAATTCGCGTGGATGCCGGGCGGCCGCGGCGTGGTGGTTATGGCGAACGATCGCGTCGGAAGCAAACTTTACTTTCAGCCGCTCAGAGGCAAGGGCCGCGCGCTCGATCTGGGCGACCTGAATCCGCTTCACTTGGCTGTATCTTCCCGCGGCGCGCTGGCGTTCGTGGCCGACAACGCTACGCAAGCGCCGGAACTTTACTTGCTCCCCGCGCTGAACGGCCGTCCCAGGCGTCTCACCGATTGCAACCGTGCTCTCGCCGCCTACTCGTATCCGCGCAGCGTTGCGGTCGAGTGGAGCGCTCCGGACGGGCAGCCAAACGACGGCATCCTCACCTATCCCAACGGCTACACGCCCGGCAAACGCTACCCACTCGTGGTGTTCAGCCACGGCGGCCCGGGCGCCGCTTCCAGCGAGGACTTCGACAATGGCGAGATCGGTCCGTTGCGCGACCTTTTCGCGGCCGATGGGTACGTGGTCTTCGAGCCGAATTATCGCGGCAGCGACAATCTGGGAAACGCACACATGCACGCCATCTTCGGGGATCCCGGCGTGGGCCCGGATAGCGACGTCATCTCCGGCATCGAGACGATCGAGAAGAAAGGCCTTGTGGACGCTTCGCGCATCGCCGCTGTCGGCCACTCCTACGGCGGCTACATGACGGCGTGGCTGATCTCGCACCACCACTTCTGGCGCTGCGCCGTCGTCGCGGACGGAGCCGTGGACTGGACGGAGGAATACGAACTTTCCGGAGCGGGCAATCTCGCCTGGACGCGCGATTCGCTCGGCGGCAGCCCGTGGGATCCGCAAACGGCCGAGCTTTACCGCACCGGCTCGCCGCTCACCTACGCGGGCCAGATTACGACTCCTACGCTGATCCTCTCGGGCACCGACGACGTTACCGTGCCAATCGTCGAATCCTTCGGGCTCTATCACGCGCTGGCCAGCCGGAACGTTCCGGTGAAATTCATCGGCATCCCCGGCGCCCACCACTCGCCGCAGGACCCGGTGCATCGCGAGCTGTATTACCGCGCTATCAACAGGTGGGTGGTCAAGTACCTCGGCTCCTGATTCGCACGCAAGATTCCTCGCAGAGGGCAAAACGCGAGCATGAAAAAAGTGGCGCTGTTCATCCCGTGCTTTGTGGACCAATGGATGCCCGAAGTCGGTCTGGACATGGCGCGCGTGCTCGAGCGGGCCGGCTACGAAGTGGATTTCCTCGACGAGCAGACCTGCTGCGGCCAGCCGGCGTTCAACAGCGGCTATTGGCAGGACGCGCGGCCGATGGCGGAAGGTTTCGTCCGCATCTTCGCCTCGGCGGAAACCGTCGTCTGCCCGTCGGGATCGTGCACGGCCATGGTGCGCCGCTTTTATCCCGAACTGCTCGAAGGGACGCGCGCCGCGGAGGAAGCGAGGCAACTGGGCGACCGCGTCTTCGAGTTTTCGGAAT
>JAKAOH010000233.1 GCA_021812285.1 Acidobacteriota bacterium
TATGCGCTGGGCCAATGGAACGAACTGACGGTGTTCTGCTCAGACGGCGCAGTCAGCATCGATAACAACGTCAGCAATGCCGCGCGCGGCATTGCTGACGTAATGCCGACTGCCGGATTATGCCGCGTAGTTGGTGCTGGGTGCGGCCTTGGCTGATTTGTAATTGTCGTGGCGCGGCATAATTCGTATGGTTTCTTCAGGCTGGCGAGTATGCCCGGCAAGGAGAGACCACATGAACAGAACGACCTTGGAAGGTGGGGCGTGTCAGAAGCCCTTCGACGAGCACGTTGCACTTTTCCTCCATCATCTTCGTGCTGCCGGTTACGCTGAACGTACTTTGCGCCAGAAACGATGGGCTCTGCGAAGCCTTGCTCGATGGGCGCAACGAAAAGGGATTACCGCAGCCGATTTCCATGACCGTCATGCTGCTGCATTTCTGGCGCGTTCGTCCGGAAGAGCGAAGGATTTCGTCGCAGTTCAACGAAGAGCGGTTCGGCAGTTCTTGGGATTCCTCCGCTCGGGAACCATCGGCGCATATCCACGAGCGTCAAGGAACACTCCGGTTGGGCACGGCCTTCTTCAGGATTATGAAGACTACTTGCGCAACAACCGCGGCCTTGCGGAGAACTCGATCCGTGTCTATGTGCCGTTTATCCGCAGTTTTCTTGCCTCCCAAGCCGCTCGGCCCGGGGGAGCGTCGCAACGATGGTTGAACACGCTGGCGATTCGGGATTTTATCCTGGATCACATCCGACATCGGTCCGGCGAGTATATCCGACTGCTGGGCACAGCGCTTCGTTCCTTTCTGCGTTTCCTTTTTTTGTCCGGCCGGATTGCACGGGATCTTTCTGCTTCGGTTCCTACCGTCCGCAAGTACCGCCAAGCCGTTCCGCCGGTATTTCTTTCACCCGAGGAAGTCGAGCGCGTCCTGGCGAAAGCGGATCGATCGACATCGACTGGGCGTCGGGACTACGCGATTCTTCTCTTGCTTGCCCGGCTCGGCCTGCGTGCCGGAGAGACTGTCGCACTGGAACTCGATGACCTTGTCTGGCGAACGGGAGAGATCGTGGTCCACGGCAAGGGCCGGATTGTGGATCGGTTACCTCTCTTATCGGAGATCGGCGAAGCACTGGCTGCCTATCTTCGTGAGGATCGCGGCGCTTGCGCCTCGCGACGAGTCTTCTTGCGGAGGTGGGCGCCGCGAACCGGCCTGACAGGCCCGGCGGCGATCGGACACATCGTGCGGGCAGCGCTTGTGCGGGCTGATATTCATCGTTCCGGTCGCGGCGCTGCTCACCTGTTCCGGCACGGACTGGCAACCAAAATGATTCGCCATGGCGCTTCCATGTCGGAAATCGCGGAACTGCTCCGGCATCGATCGCAGACTACCACTGCCGGCTATTCCCAGGTATCCTTCGAGACGTTGCGCACCGTAGCCCTCCCTTGGCCGGTTTCCGGAGGTGAGCAATGATCACCCTGCGTGATGCCCTTCCACAGTATGTGACCTTTCGTCGGGCTCTGGGCACGCAACTTCAGGAACCGGCCCGGACCCTCGTCGATTTTGTGAACTTCATGGAACGCGAGAACGCGGTCTCCATTACCACGGAACTTGCGCTCTGTTGGGCCACGCAGCCACAAGGCGTGCAACGAGCAACCTGGGGACGGCGGCTCAGCATGGTGCGGAAGTTCGCAGCTTGGTTCAGCACAATCGACAGCCGGACGGAAGTGCCGCCTCGACACTTGCTTGCGGACCGGCAGCGGCGCAAGCCGCCGCACATCTATAGCAGCCGGGAGATTCAGCAGTTGATGGCCGAGGCGGAGAGGCTCCCGTCTTCCTCAGGATTACGGCCCATCACCTACAAAACTCTCATTGGACTCCTCGCCTCCACAGGCTTGCGCCCGCAGGAAACGCTGGCTCTCGACAAGGCGGACGTGGATCTGGAAACTGGTGTTCTGGCTATTCGCCAGACCAAGTTCGGAAAATCCCGTTTTGTTCCCGTCGACGATTCGACCCGCCAGGCTCTAGCGCGCTACGCAAAACAACGTGACAGGCTGGACCGGCGCAGGGCGACGGAGGCATTCCTCATTTCGGAGCAGGGTCGACGCCTGGCGCCCAGTTCCACCCGCAAGACATTTGCTACGCTCTCTTGCGCCATCGGCCTGCGGCCACCGGCAAGAGAGAATCGAAGCGGGCGTGGACCACGCCTTCAGGATTTTCGCCACAGCTTCGTAACTCGCAGGCTCATCAACTGGTATCGTGCGGGACTCGATGTCGAACGAGAACTGCCGAAGCTCGCGACCTACCTCGGCCACATCGATGCTGCCCACACCTATTGGTACATCCAGGCGGTTCCGGAACTCCTGCAGCTTGCCGCGGAGAGGCTTGACGGCCGTCGGCCAGGAGGCGAACAATGAGCGTCTCCTCGTTTCCAGCTCTCCTCGAGCGTTTCTTCACCGAGCGGTTGCTGAACCAAATGGGCGCGAGCCCACATACGATAGCAGCCTATCGGGACACGTTCCGCCTGTTGTTCCGCTTTGCAGTAGGGCGCCTCGGAAAAGCGCCCTCCGAACTGCGCATGGAAGATATGGATGTTGCATTTGTGGGCGGATTCCTCGATCACCTCGAAAACCAACGAGGCAACTCGACGCGGACACGCAATAACCGCTTGGCTGCCTTACACTCTTTCTTCCGATTCGTGGCCATTCATGAACCGGCACTGGCCTTGCAGTGCCAACGTGTGCTCGCTTTACCTTCGAAGCGTTTTACGCGCGGACCAGTCGAGTTTTTGACCAACGAAGAGACCGCTGCGCTCGTGGCTTCCCCTGATCCCCGGACTTGGATTGGAAGACGAGACAAGGCTCTACTGCTTGTCGCCGTTCAGACCGGCCTCCGCAACAGCGAGATCACATCCCTTCGCCGGTGCGATGTCGGATTCGGCGTCGGCGCTCATGTCTGCTGCTTCGGGAAAGGCCGCAAGCTGCGGCGTACGCCGCTGCGCCCCGATGTTGCCGCCGTCCTCAAGGAATGGTTGACGCAGCAAGACGGGCAACCCGAGGATCCGGTCTTCCCCAGTTCAAACGGAGGCCGACTCAGTGCCGACGCCCTGCAGCGCTTGGTGGCCAAGCACGTTGCCGCAGCTCGGCAGCGTTGTCCATCGCTCAAGACCAAGAAAGTGAAACCGCACACGCTGCGACACGCAGCCGCCATGGCGCTGCTGCACTGCGGCGTGGATCTCAGCGTTATTGCTCTCTGGCTCGGCCACGAATCGAGCGAGACCACGCAAACGTATCTTCATGCCGACATGCAACTGAAAGAACGAGCGCTCGCACACGCCACGTCATCCGGTCTGAAACCGGACCGATTCCGGCCCTCAGACCCGCTCCTCGCTTTCCTGGAGAGTCTGTGATTATGCCGACACCAGAACCCATCAACGCCTCAAGCTCTCTGTAAATCGTTTGCTCCGGCTGTCGGATGCGGCATAATCCGGCAGTCGGCATTACGTCAGCGAGCGCGAGATTAAGCGGGTGGTCCTAACCAGGAAGAGCAGCCTGTTCGGTGGGAATGCGCGAGGAGGCAGAACGGCGGCCATCCTGGCCATCCTGACCAGCATCTACCGCCGGCATGACGTGGCCTCGCAACGCTATCTCACCCAGTTGCTGACCAGTCTATCGCCGGTCCGCAGAAGCCAACTGCCCGGCTGGCTCGCGGACCGGTGGAAGCAGATTCAGCCCGCACGCCCGACTGGACTCGAAAGCTCGGCCACCCTGCCTTCGTAGCACCTGTGCTTTACGTATCGCTCACAAGCTGTCGCAAATGTCGGCGCGGTCAAGGTCTGCCGGGATCCGAACGACGATATGTTTCTGGAGTGCGCCGCCGTTGCGAGGGCGGATTTGCTGGTTGCAGGCGACAAGGATCTGTTGACTCTCGGCGCGTACAAGGGGAGGCAGATCGTCTCTCCCTCCACTCCGATGGCCTGCCGCCGGGTCTGGGTATCTCAGTTATCTGCGCCATCATCGATGCGATCCGGGCCCACCGGAGCATAGGGCCTGATCCATGCAGAGGGACATTCGATTCCGCCTCTCCCGAAGTGGTGTTGTTCCAGTTCGCTGCGGGAGCGCTCCAACTCCTCGGCAAGGAGCTTCTCGTCGGGCAGGATGGTCTGGTATTCGGCGGTGAGAATCTTGTTCGGCAGGTTGTCCAGGGCATAGTGAGCCTCTGCCGTGCGCTTTTCCGCGCAGAGAATCAGGCCGACGGGAGGGTTTTCACCGGGCTTGGTCCAGTGCTCGCGGGCGTAATTCAGGTACATGTGCATCTGGCTGACGTCTGCGTAGCTGAATTTGCCGATCTTCAGGTCGGTAAGAAGCAGGCAGCGTAGGCGGCGGTGGAAGAAAAGGAGATCGACGCGGAACCAGTTGTCGTCGATGCGAAGCCGTCGCT
>JAKAOH010000234.1 GCA_021812285.1 Acidobacteriota bacterium
GACCCTCTTTCTTGAGCAGGTTTATGTCGGAGCTAAAGCTCCGACCCCCGGCAGCGAGGGGTTGTGCAATAGGTTCTGAACGAAGGAGAGCGGATGGCTCGACGAGCGCAAGGGACGCGGAAGAGAAAGAGCCGCGCGGGCTACATGATCAGCGCGGTCGCCGAGATTTATCACGTTCATCCGCAAACGCTGCGGCTGTACGAACGGCTGGGACTGCTGAAACCTTCGCGGACGCAGGGAAATACCCGCGTTTATACCGATCAGGACCTCGAACGGCTGGATGTGATTTTGACGCTGAGCCGCGACATGGGCGTGAATCTGGCGGGAATCGAAGTCGTGCTGAACATGCGCGACAAAATGATGGACATGGAGAAACAGGTGCAGGCGTTCGTGGATTTCGTGCGCGAAGAGATGGGACGGGCGCTCGCGAACGCTCCCGATTCGCGCCTGGGCAATGCGATTGTGCGGTTCCGGCCCGCGCGCGTGAGCCGCGTGGAAAAATAGTTTTTCTTCCGAAATCATCCCCTGGAATTCTTTGATCGCTTCCCTTTTTGTGGAGTGGCGGTGTGGACCGGTGCGCGTGGGGCCTTCGGCGAGATGTCGGTCCAAGTCCGGCCACCGTCCGCCGTGGCGTACAGCTTCCCGGCGAGAACCCAGCCTATTCGCGTGTCCCTGAAGCTAAGCCAGGTAACGGCCCCGAGGTGCGCTTCCGGGCTGACTGGGCCCTCCACGGCGCACTTCTGGTTATGCTGGGACGCGACCGTCAACTTGATGCTCCTGCGGTGCGAAAGCCAAGCCGTGATCAGATGGGAGTCGGCTGTGGTGGCGGGTATCGTACCGATAGACGGTAGGTGTGTCAGGGCAGCGACGGGCTCCCAGGATCTTCCGCCGTCGGTCGTCGCAAACAACGTCAGTGCCGTGCTCCAGGGGTTCGAGACAACAATCACCCCATGGTTTGCGTTGGAGAAGGACGGTGGAGAGTAGGAAGACCACGTTCTGGCTCCCTGCTGCGAAGGGGCTCTCAGCACGACCCGGGCCCACGCTCTGCCGCCGTCGTGCGTCGAGTAAAGGTCCCCGGCGGTCGGCCCTCCGGCGAGCCAGCCGTCTTTCAGCGTCGCGAAGCGAACGCTCCCCGCGATTTGCGGAGCGCCGCGTACGAGGTGCCAGGTCGCCCCGCCGTCGCCGGTCGAGAACAACAACCCGTGCATGACCGCCAGGCTGCTCACAACGCCAAAGTCGATCCACCCATGCGCTCGGTCGCGGAAAAAGACTGTTCCGCCGCCGGCGAGCGGCATGGAGCCGGGGTGCGGGGAAGCGACATGGAGCGGCGTGACCGACCACGTGGTCCCGGCGTCATGTGTTTCGGCAAGGGCATCGTCAAAAGTGCCGGTGGCGATGGAGCTTCTGCGAACCAGCAACGCCCAGCCGTCCCATGCATTCAGGAAAAAAACGCCCGAGATCATATAAGGGCCATAAATCTGTGACCCCGGCGGAGTGATGTTGCGCCAGTCGTGTCCGAAGTCGTTTGTCCAATAGAGGCGGCCGTAGAGCAATAACCAGCCGGAGTTTCGGGTGAGCAGCTTCATGGCTTGAGCGCTGGCTGCGGATGGCACCAGAAAGAATGTGGCGGCGATGAGGAAGACGAAATATCGGAGCTTGCGCATAAGCGAATCCTGCCTTTGTTTTTTGATGCGTGCTGATGGCCGTGCGTCCCCGCGCACCGGCCTTCCGCGAGTAGTCGCGGGACATCATACGGCCGTTCCCTGGCTGTCGGACGGATTGTTTGAGGATGCGTCGTTGGAAACAACCGCATGGCGCGAGGGGATTGGCGAGCGGGCTCGCGACACCGGCAGGCTGAAGCCTGCCGCTACACTTTCGGCGGGTTTCCACAGTGGCGCAAGAATTTCCGCAGGGAGGAGGGTTGCGCTGGACTTGGCGCGCGCCTATGCTTGCCCTCGTGGCACGAAAAGATTGTCCACAGTGCGGCGGAACGGGCTGGCGCGTCCAGGCGACCAAAGGCGGCGGACGCGAAGCGGTGCCGTGCGCGTGCACCGAGGGCGGCCGGGAAGACCTGGCGCGCAGACGCGCGCGGATACCGGCGCGATACGAGCATTGCGATTTCGAGAATTTCGAAGTCGACTACTGCTGCGAAGGCCCGGACGCGGCCAAATGGAATCGGAGCCTGAAACAGGCGCGCGCGGTGGTCGAGAAATTCGTGGCGGAATACCCGATCGGGACCGAACACGGCTTGCTGCTGATGGGACCGTGCGGAACGGGGAAAACACATCTGGCGGTTTCGGCGCTGAAGGCGCTGGTGGGGCGCGGGCACGACGGACTTTTCTACGACTACCGGGAGCTGCTGAAAGAAATCCAGGCCAGCTACAATCCCGAAAGCCAGACGACGGAAATGGAAGTGCTCGAGCCGGTGCTGAAAACGGAAGTGCTACTGCTGGACGATCTGGGCGCGAGCAAGCCTTCGGCGTGGGCGCTCGAAACGGTGGGACACATCCTGAACGCGCGATACAACGACAAGCGCGTGACGCTGGTGACGACGAATTACCTGGATACGCCGCTCAAAAAAGCCGAGGACACGCTTGCCGATCGCGTGGGGCAGCGGATACGTTCGCGGCTGTATGAGATGTGCCGGACGATCGAGATTGTGGCGCCGGATTTTAGAAGAGACGTGCGGCGAGCGCGGACGACGGGCTGAGGCGCGCGTTCCGCCTTCCTCTCCTGCAACATAGAAGTTTCCCCTCATTTCCGACCGCGGAGTCGAATACCTCTCTGAAGAGTGGTTTCCTTGAAGCGATCGGGATCCTTCGCTTCGCTCAGGATGACAGTTTTTTTTTGAGGCGAGGCGGAGTCGATCGCTTGCGGTCAGGATTCCTGGCGGCGGAGGGCGTCGAGATGGATGCCGAGCTGCTGGCATTTTTTGTAGAGATGGCTGCGCTCGAGGCCGAGGGCCTTGGCGGTGTTGGTGATGTGGAAATTCTGGCGGCGCAATTCGGCTTCGATGGCGGCGCGCTCGTAGCTTTCGACGCGCGCGGCGAGCGGGCCGAAGCCGAGGCTCGCACCGACGGCGACGCCGGCGTCGTCGAGCGCGGGGAGGGCGGCGCGAACCTGCTCGGCAGCGACTTCCTCCTCGCCGGAGGAAACCAGGAGCAGCCGTTCGACAGCGTTGCGTAATTCGCGGACGTTTCCCGGCCAGGAATAGCGCTGAAGCTCGGCGATGGCGGCGGGAGAAAACGAGCGGGGTTTCCAGCCGTTCTGTTCGGCGACCTGGCGGGCGAAATGAGCGACGAGAGCGGGGATTTCGTCGCGGCGCTCGCGCAGGGGCGGCAGGCGCAGCGGAAAAACGTAGATGCGATGAAACAGGTCCTGGCGAAACGCGCCTTCGCGAACCATGCGCTCGAGATCGCGATGCGTGGCGGCGAGGACGCGGACGTCCACGGGAATCGGGCGATCGCCGCCGACGCGTTCGATCTCGCCCTCTTCGAGGACGCGCAGCAATTTCGCCTGCATGGCAAGCGGCATATCGCCGATTTCGTCGAGAAAGAGCGTGCCACCATCGGCTTGCTCGAATTTGCCGACGCGGCGGCCGGCGGCGCCGGTGAAGGCGCCTTTCTCGTGACCGAAGAGCTCGGATTCGATCAGTTCGGCGGGAACGGCGGCGCAATTGAGCGTGACGAACGGGCCGGCGTGGCGCGGGCTTTTTTCATGGATGGTGCGAGCGACGAGTTCCTTACCGGTGCCGCTTTCGCCGAGGATGGTGACGCGGGTTTCGCCGGCGGCGACGCGATCGATCTGCTCGATGAGCTGAGCCATCGCGCGGCTGGACCAGACGATCTGATGACGGCCGAGCCGTTCGCGCAACTGGCGGTTTTCGTGTTCGAGACGGGCGAGGCGGAGGGCGTTTTCGACGGTGACGAGAAGTTTTTCGGTGGAAAGCGGCTTTTCGAGGAAATCGGCGGCGCCCAGGCGCGTGGCGCGAACGGCCATTTCGACAGTCGCCTGGCCGGAAATCATGACGACGGGCGAAGCGATGCCGAGCGCGCGCAATTCCTCGAGCAGCGCGAGGCCGTCCTTGCCGGGCATGACGACATCGGAAAGGATCAGATCGAAACGGCGCTCGGCGACGAGCGAAAGCGCGCGGGAAACATTGTCGGCGACGGTGGCTTCGTAGCCGGCCAGGCGAAAGGCGCGTGCAAGCGAGGCGAGCGTGTTCTGGTCGTCATCAATGATCAGCAGATGCGCTTTGGCGCTCATTTGGATTCACCTCGCTCGTGAGAAGGGACGGCAGGATGCGTGGGTAGAACGATGCGAAACGTGGCGCCGCGCTCGGGCACGCTTTCGACGGAAATTTTTCCGCCGTGATCGCTGACGACCGACTGGACGATCGCCAGGCCAAGGCCGGTGCC
>JAKAOH010000051.1 GCA_021812285.1 Acidobacteriota bacterium
TCCGGGAAAGCTTCCCCCTGGTTGGTGGGCTCCATCGCCCCTCCTCTCGGGCCTTCTTCAGGCCCCTTGTTTTACCAACCAGACCCTCTCCTCCTCAAATGTGCGAAAAATAGCGTACGTTATCGCCGGCGGCGGGATGCCGAGCCCGCTGACGGCGGCCCGGAACCGCGAAACCCCGCCTCGGCGCTGGGCAAACAGGCCTCCGGCGCGGCGGCCACGCCTTCCTGTTTTCGAACGTGTTATTTCAGGGAACCCACCAGGATTGCGCCGGGAACCGACGCGCCGCTCCACGACGTCGAAGTGCTTACCGCGGATTGCACCGCCGACGTAACTTCATCCGCCAGTGCGAACCCGCTACTGCCCGTTCCCCCCGCCTGGACTTCGATCGTGAAGCCTGTTCCGGCGGTGAATGTGACGCTATTGTTCGCATTGTAGATTGCGACAATCACCTCTTGCGCCTGCGCCGTCGTAAAACTGCTGCTCGTGACGCCGTTGCAGTTGGTGCATTGACCGCTGGCATTCGTCACATCCACCGCGCTGGACGTGGCAACGCCGGAATATTGAACGGCCACCAGGCCCGGATAGCTGACCGACGCGGAATAGTTGCATGTGATCGCGTCGCTGCTGTTGCCAGTGACGTTCAGCGCCACGAACATTTCCGTGAAACTGCCATTCGAATTCCACGCCAGTTGCGAGCCCATTGGGTTGAACGTGTTTCCCGCCGTGTCCGAGACGGTGATCGTGGGCGCGGAGGCCGCCGACGCCACGCATCCGACGATAAGAGCGTTGCCGGTCGTCACAGACGCGCCGCCGCCTCCAGCTCCCGTATGTTGCGGGGCTGAGCAGCATTGAACCAGCATGAGCAAAGCCAGCAGTGTTCGCGTCATCGGGCGCTCACATTAAAGGTCACGCTGGCCGACGGCGTGATGCTGCTTGCCGTTTGATTGCAGACCTTGTAGTCCAGCGTGTTCGCCGTTGGCCACGCATCGATCACAAGGCCGCCGGTTGAACCCCAGCCGGTCACGCCGCTAATGTCGGTCGTCGGCGTGAAGGAAAACGTCATCGAAGTGGTCACGCCGTTCATCGTCACCGTCGTCGAGGCCGTACAGGAATTCGCCGTGATGGCCGTGGTGCCGACGGTCGTCGTTGTGTCCGCGACGCTGCTTCCGCAGCCGACCGTGCCCGCTCCGGCAACGCACACCGTGCCGCTCGCGTTCGGAAACGTATAGGTCTCGTTCGCCGTCAGCGCCGTGTGATCGAGCGTGGCGAAATAGTTATCTCCCGAGCCGCCGAAGGCGAAGGGATGGCCGGGCAGCGTCGCTTCCACTGGCGGCGAAATGCCAGCCGGATACGAGCCCAAGTTGAGTGCGAGGTAAGCAGCATCGCTATCCGAAATCGTCCCAGCGGCTACATGGTAGTAGACCGGAGCGAATGCGTAGACCGTACTGCTTGCCGGAGCGAGCACCATGAGGTTGAATGTGCAGGACGAGTTTGACCCGGACACTTTGTCTGTGCCAGACACCCATTGCCAGCCAAGGCCGGGAAACGTCGCTCCCAAGGTTGGTGTGAGGCTCGTCAAGGTGACCCCGCTGCAACTTTGGCCCGACACGGCGGGACCAATCCCGACCTGGGTTGCCTCCGCCCCGCTCTCCCATACACCCCAGATCAGATAGTCGCCGCTCGCCAAGTTCATCGAGTTGCCACCTGTCGCGGCGCCGGCGGCATAGGTGTTCGCATTAACCGCCTTGATAGCATTGTTGGTACCGTCAGGTGCCGCAGCAGCCGTGAGAGTCACACCGGAGCCGTTCGTATACCAGCCGTTCGTTCCTGCCGTCACGGGGGAAACAATGTTTGAGAACGAGCTGGCTGCCGGTGGAAAGAACCGGCGGCCTTCGTCGTTGTTCAAAAAGCTGTGCCCGTAAATCGGCCCCGGCTGGCCCGACACGAACGGGATGGCAGTGAGGTTTTGAAAATTTGGCTGGTACTGGCTCAGCACCGTCGCCGGACCAACGACGTTCGCAACGCCCGGACCGCCTCCGCCGACCGCCCCCTCTACCAGAATTTCATCCGCGCCGAGCGCGTTGTCGTTGCCCACCGCCGGCGTTCCCGTCGTGGAGTCCGCAACCTGAACGTTCGCAATTACCGCGTTTCCGTAACCCGTCATCCCGGCGGGGAACCAGACGGCGCCATGGGTATCGCGCCCGTTTTCCATCAAAAGGCCGTTCACCTGGAGCCCGTTGCCCCAAGCGATGCCGTCCGTATAAAACTTCAAGTCCCCGGACTCCTCAATGCTCTGGTCCACATAAATCAGGTTTCCCGGCGCACCACCCGGACCTGGGTTGACAACGAACGCTTCGGTCGCGTCCGAACCATTAAGCGCCTCCCCTGAATTAGTGTTCGCCTGGAAGTCGCAATGTCGGAAGTAAATCTCAAACGAAGCCGGGCCAATGAAAACCGCTGGCCCATTCGTAGCGCTTGAACTGTTCACCACAAAGCTCACGTTGTCGAACGTCACCGTCGAGCTGTCGGTGATCGTCGCGCCTTCCGAACCCGTGAAAATCAGGTTCCTGAACCGCACCGAGGTGTTGACGCCGTTCAGTTCCAAAGCCGGCAGGCTGGCCGATCCGCAGCTCAGGCTTACTTGCGGCCCCGGCGACGCGGCCGCCCAGCTGTTTGTTCCGACCCCGATAACGTTCAGCGCCCCGGTTTGAATCCAACCAACTCCCGGGCTCGAGATCGCGCGATAGAGCAGCAGCTGCCCGGTCGGGCCGCCGCACGACGTGTTCGCAGCGACATACACGGTACCGCCCCCAGCGTTGGCCATCAGCGCGGAAACCGCGGCGTAGAGCGTTTGCTTCGCGCTTCCCCACGACTGGCCATCGGCCGAATCGTTGCCGTTCGGCGAGACGTACATTACCGCGTCTCCCGCCTTTGGCTCGGTCGAAACGTTCCGCCCGTTCACAGTCAGCGCCCCGGTCAAATTGATCGTCCCGGCCGTGAGCGTCGAAAACGTGGCCGAGGACATCGAGCAATTCGAGGGATCGCACGGCAGAAAGACATCCATCGTCTTTGTCGTGACCCCAGCCCCGTAAATCTGCACCACGTAATGCCCGGGAGCGGCCCAGAATCCGTAGTTCCCCAGCGAATCCGCCTGAAAGGGGTTCGCGACCGGCTGCGTCAGCGCCTCGTCCGCGTAGATGTTCGCCAGCGGCGAGCACGGCGTCGTCGAAATCGAAGCGCCCGCCGAACACACGGCGATCGTCGCCGCTCCCACCGGCGTCCCGCGCGGGCCCAGCACGATGTTGTCGTACCGCACTCCTTGCGCCCGTAGCCCGTCCGTCGCCCCTAATACGATGCAAAGGAACAAAGCGGCTTTGCCGCACCGTTTCAGCCAATGCTGCCGCCCCGCGGAAGTCTTGCCCTGAACCATCGCTTCTGTTTTCACCCGTCCTCCTCGCTCCCGTTCATCGGTCAACCGGCTCGTTCCCAGCTTTCACTACTCCGCCGCGGCGGTTTGACCGCAGACCCAGCGCGGCCTGCGTCTCCAGTGTTCGCTCTTCGCTACAAGGAAGCAACACCCCCTCCTACGTAAGGGTGAATCGCGGCCGCGGAAAGCTAGGCTGAACGTTGTCGTAGATCTGGCGGCGGATGGAGGAACTACCATTGGTGGCGTCCGCGCTGCGCGCTGTTTCGCTTCAGTTCTACCCTCGGGATGAACGGGCTGCGTCCCGGCGGCCTGTGGCCCGCTCGATGACGTCCACGAAGCAGGAAACGTATTTCTCCGGCGACCATTCCGCCACTTTTGCGGCCCCCGCCTCGCTCATGCTCCTGATTCGCGCGGGATCGGAAAGCAAGGTGCTCAACACTTCTCCCAGTCTTTCCACGTCGCCGGTCGGATAAACGAAGCCTGTTTTCCCGTCATCGATCAGATCGAATTGCGCGCCCACACGGTTGCTCACAATGGGAACGCAGCCGCACAGCATCGCTTCGTTCACCACAACTCCAAAGGGCTCATACCGCGACGGCAGAACCAGCACGTCGGCTGCCCGATACACCGACGGCAATGCGGTCTGGTTCACGAATCCCAGCAGCTTCACCCTCCCGCCCAATCCCAGCCGCTTGGTTTCCGCTTCCACCTCGCCGCGCAAGGCTCCATCGCCGGCAAACACCAGATAGGCGTTCCTGACGTCCGCCTTTGCGAACGCCTGCAGCAGATCGAGCGGCCGCTTCCACGGCTGCAGCTTCGCGGAAAAAAGCACGATTGGCGCATCCGCGGCAATACCCCATGCTGCGCGAACCTCCGCGCGATTCGCCTGCGCCGCGGCCCGCTGCCATCGTTCGTTGTCCACCACGTACGGAAACAACCCGATGCGGCTATTCGGCAGCCCCAGCGCCCGCAGCAGCGCCAACCCCCCCCTCGATTGACCGATCGCCACGTCCGCCAGCCGGAACAATCGGGGCCAGAAGGCGCGCTTCACGGCCCCTTTCCAGGGCCTTGCATCCCGCGAATCAAGTGAGTGGGCATCGGTTCCGAACACGATCGCTGTCCCGCTCATCTTCGCCGCCGCGACCGCGATCCAGAACGTCGCATACATGTATCCCGTGTAGATCACCACCGCGTCGAAGTTTCCCCGGCAAATCGTTTTCCACACGCCCGGATTCACCAGGCCCCAGAACCGCTCGATCCCTGGCCGCGACGCCCGATTCGGCAGTTCGCTCCACGCGTAGCCGTCGAGCAAAGGAATGTCCCAGACGATTTCCCGTTCGAAGCCGGGATCGTAGCCCGCCTTCGCCCCGTGCAGGCTGCAATAGGCGACCTGAATTTCCAGCCGCGGATCGCGCGCCAGTTGCCGGAAAACGGGAGAGCTGTATTGCGTGGGATGCGACCCGAGCAACAGCACGCGATATCTCGTTTTGCTCATCCCTGTTGCCGAGTCTCCGTTCGCTGGGCTGGTTCGTTTCGCCGCGCCCGCAGCCAGATTCGCAATCCTTCGATCTTTCCTGCGAGAGCGCTCCGCGTCACGCCCGGCGGAAGTTTTCGGCCGGAAAGCACGTTGGCGGCCAGCGCCGCCGCTCCCTCGGCCAATCCCTCGCCAATGGCGAACCACCAGATCAGAAAAGCGCATTTCCGCAAGGCCGGCAGCCGCTTCAGCATGACGTACGTGTAATTTCTGCAATAGGAAAACGTCCGCGCTGGCCGATTGGCGCGGTCGAGTTCCGGCGTTCGCGGTTTCAAGTGATGCAGGGCCAATGCGCGCGGTTCATACAGGATGCGAAAACCGGCCGCCTTTGCCCCCAGGCACAGATCGAGTCCGTACATGGACGCGTCGTCGAAATTCAGTTCGGGGTCCATTTCGAGCGAGTTCAGCAATTCGCGCCGCCACGCCCAATTGCATTCCATCACCGTGTCCACTTCCATGGCGGTTTCGCCATCCAGGCTGGCAACGTTACCCCACGTATGCCCGTACCAAGTCACGTGACCGGGACTGCCCTTTAGCTCGGCGGGGCATTGCCCGGGAACCACCACTCGGCCACCGACTACGCCCACGGTGGGGTCCGAGAAGGGCTCCAGCATGGCTTCCAGCCACCCCGCGTTCACCGTAACGTCATCATCCACGAAAGCGACGAATTCCTTCTCGGCGGCCTTCAATCCCTCTTGCACGGGTGGCACATGTCCCGGTTCATTCACCCAGCAGGAACGAATCGTGACGGTCCCCTCGAAACTTGCGCGTAACCGTTCCACCATGATGCTGGTCGGCTCGTCTCGTTCGCGGCCGGCAACGATAATCTCGCCCGGCAAAACCGATCCCTCACACAGGGAACGCACGCAATCGGCCAGCGCGTCCGGTCGCTCGAATGTAGGCACGACGACGGAAACTTGCTTGGCGCTTTGTCGTTCGGTCGTCAACGATTTCCTCTCGCTACGCTCGTGCCGGCTATCCCTTGCGCCGATCCCTCCAAGGTTCGTCCGTCGCGTTTCTGCTGTCGGCAGCCGAGTTCCGTCCTTCGCCAAAGCCATGCGATTTGCCAAAAGCCTCGGTCAGAATGGCCTGTAGCAGCTTCGCCATCTCCTGTGGCGAGTGTTCCCTCGCGATTCGGCGCCGTTCTTCTCTGCGCGGATCATCGGGCGCTTCCGCCAGTGCGTTTCGAATCCCTTGCCCCAATTCTTCCGCTGTTTCGCCCAGATAAACCAGGTCCTTGTATTCCCGCAGGCAAAGAATCGGCGTCGAAACCACGGGCAATCCGGCAGCGAAATAATCGAACAGTTTCAGCGGAACGCAGTGAAGATTGAATTCGCTCCGGCAGTCGTAAGGCATGAAGCCTGCGTCAATGGCCCGGCAAATTGCGGAGATTTCCCGAGGACCGACCCATCCGACGTTGTGCAGGTTGGGCCGCACCACATTCGGTGTTTGGCCGCAGGTTAGAAAGTTCCATTCCGGATGCTCCGCCAAAACCCGCGCGAACAATCCCCCATCCAACCGGTCGTTTGGCGCCCCCAGGTACGCGAGTCGCGGTCGTGGAATGCTTTCCCACCGCGCCGCAACCCCAGACTTACTGCCGGAAATTTTCTCCGATCCCGGATCAGCGCTGATTTGCGGGATCAGCCGCACTTTGTCTCCAAACTCCTCTTTCAGGAGTTGGCACATGGTAGGTGGAATGGCCAGGACGAGATCGGCTTCGCCGGCCAGAACTTCGCGCTCCTTTTTCTCCGCCAGATCCAGGCACAGGAACACGCACGGCAGACTCCGTTTCCGGAACTCCCGCGCGACCGCGGCAAACCATGGGCCGTGCGGATACATCACCACCGGCCGTTGAAGACCCAACTCCCACGCGTGCCGCAGCACTTGTGCAACCAGTAGCTTCGCCTGCCATCTACCCACAGTGGGCAAAGCGTTCAGCCGCTGCCCAACGATCCACGGCTCGAGTCCATGCACGTTTTCGGCAAGCCCCGATCGCCTGCCGGAACCCTCGCGCAGAAACGACGATGCATTCGAGCAATACAGCACTCGCCATCCGGCCTGGCCCAGGGCAAAAGCGATTCGCTCCGGCGTGCCGTTCGCGGCCCATCTCCAGCCGGAGAACACGATGGCTTCGCCGGCCGGCGCGCGATCTTGCGCTCGTAAGCTCATCGGAACAATCTCGGCCAATTCTTCACTCATTTCCTTAGTCGACGCGTCAGCTGCGTCCCGGCTGTTTGTCAAAGAGGAGCCGTAGCGTCGCTCTCACATCACCGCGGAACATCAGCCCGTAAGCGCACGCAAACGCCCCCAGCGCCACCAGCACAGCCGCGATTCTGACGCCCGTCCCGCCGCTCGGTGCGAAATGTCGAACGCCCATGCCGATCAAGGCGGCCGCCGCTCCTCCCGCCAGGTACGGCAGCGAAATTCTGGCGGTGCTGGCAACCCTCCTCCACGACCGGCTCACCAGAAAGAGTGCAACGACCTGATACGCCACCTGCGTCCCCAGCATCGCGCAAGCCACGCCCACCAATCCGAATCGCAAGCCCAAGCCCACCGAAACACCCACAATCGTTACCGCGGCGATTCCCGTCAGGCAGCTCAGCCGGAAATTTCCCAGAGCCAGAAACGGATCCATCCAAAAGCACTTCGCCGCCGCGTAGACCGACAGGATTTGGAACGGCACGATCGCGGGTTCCCACTTGGCTCCCAGGATCAGCGGAATCAAGTCGGGAGCCGCCACGATCGCCGCGAACGACGCAAAACAGCCCAGCAACGCCAAAACCCGGCTGAAATCCCGGTACGACGCCCAGAATTGCTCGGGACGGTCGTACAGTTTGGGCAATTCGGCGAAACCCACGTTGCCCATCGCGTTGCCCACCAGAGTCACGGGAAGCAGCGAATAATTGTAGGCAATGGCGTAGATGCCGAGAACTCCCATGCCCAGGTACCTGCCCACCAGCCAGTTGTCCAGGTTGGCTGCGGCGTACCACGCGATGCCTTGTCCGAGAAACCAGAAGGAAAACCCGCCAAGCAGCCGCAGCGAATCTCGCGAAATTTTCCATCGCGGCCGCCATCTTTGCGTTGCGATGTACAGCGCCGCCAAAATCACATTGGCAGCCACCGCCGACGCTGCCAGCGCCCACACCCCAAAGCCTCTCCACGCCAGCAGGACGGCAATCGCCAGCCACGCAGCGCTCGCGCAGTTGTCGATCACCGCAACCGCGCGAAACCGCCCCTCAGTTCGCAGCAGGCTTTGATGTACGGAAGCGTTCAGCCGTGCCCAGACTCCCAGTCCCAGCAACACGAGCACCGGCACGAGCAGCGGTTCGCGGTAAATCCGGCCAAGCACAGGCGCGACGGCAGCCAGCAGCGCGAGCAGAAACGACGAGAGCGCCAGATTCACCCAGAGCGTCGTATCCGCATGTTCCTCAATTTCCTTGGGCCGATAAACGAGGAAGCTTCCCGTGCCGATATCCGACAGCCGTTCCTTGACGCCTACAATGGAAACTCCCAGCCCGTAAACTCCGAAATCGAATGGCGTCAGCAGCCGCGCCAGAATCACTCCTCGCGCCAGATTGAGGATCCGCGAAATAACGCTGCTCGACGACATCCACAGCACGTTGCGCAGCGAGCGGGAAAAACCCTCCTGCGCGGTGCCAGTTTTGGCTTCTAGGTCCCCGGCGCTGGGAAGGGAACTGCCCCCGATGGATTTGCTTCGATCCATTATTCGATCCGAGTCATCGCGCGCTCGGCTGTGCGGCCGGCACAGTGGCCTTCACACCCTGTTCCTTCAGCGTCTTCATGTCGTGTTGTTCGATCCGCCGCATCATTCCGCCGCGATTCAGAAAGTACCGCTTCAGTTTCCCGCGTGCTTCTTGCGGCACCACAACGATCTGGTTGTAAGCCATCTTTCGCCACGAAATCGGTCCGCGTTCGGGCACCAATTGCGTGCCCCACTGGAAAATGAATCCCAGATTCCAGATCACCAGCAGCCCGACTGCGGCGCAGCTCGCCCGCCACACCCAACGCCGCTCCCGGCTCCAGCGCTTGATTCCGTCCAGAAAAGCGGCCAGCCCGACCAGAAAAATGGCCGTCAACGAAATGAAAAATCGGTTTCCAAAGCTCGATATTCCCGCCCAATCCTGGTAGCAGGCGATCAGGTAGTAAAACAGCACGAAGACCAGAAATAGCAGTCCGCCCAGCCGCCGATCCCTGCGTCGCAAAAACAACAAGCCCACGACCCCGACGGCCAGCAACGGCGTCCAGGAAAACAACCCGTGATCGCTCGAAAAAAGCACCGCGAGCAGTTTCGGTGAAGTCCAACTCCAAAGCTCGCCATATCCGGTTTGGAACGGGCTGCCATAAATGATCGCCCGCGTCACCAACGTCGGTAGGAACGCAATCACAACCGCCAGCACGAACGCCGAGTGCTCTGCCAACCGCCGCCATCCTTCTTGCCTTGTCTCCGGCTCCCGATATAGCCGTGTCCAGCAGCCGAGCGCGTCCGCAAGCGGTAAAAGAAACAGCACCACATTCGGGTAGTAAACGTCGAGCATCAGTCCGCCGGCAAGACCGAGCCAGATCCACTGCCGAAGCGTTCGCTTCGGTCCCGTGCTGCGCCAATACCAGAGGAAGAGCGCCACCACAAACGCGGCCTGCGCGTGCGCCCACGACGGATTGAAATACATATAAACCGGCAGCGACGAGCCGAACCAGATGCCCAGCGCCGCCACAAACGCAACCCGTTCGTCGAAAAGGTCCCGCGCCAGAACGAATCCCAACCATACCGCCAGAAAACCGTACAGGCATGTCGCAAGCCCCATCGTCACGACATAAGGCCGCGAATATCCGTTGGCCGGAATATGCCAGCCCCAACGATCAAGCAACAACACGATTCCATGCGCGGGAACCAGAAAGGGTGCCCAGAGCATCGCGGGCCCGACGGCGAAATGATTGATCACGTGTCCGTTCGCCGTGTATTGGTTGGCTTTGAGCTGGCCGTCAGCGTTCACGCGGCCCATGCGGAAGGAAGGATTCGCGTGCTGCCATTCGCTTTTGAAATTTAGGTCCCCGCGAATCAGCGAGGCGTGGATATAGGCGTAGTACCCCACTCCATCGCCGCGCACCCACGGGTTCACCAGCGGCAACGTCAAAACCCAGACCAGAATCAGCAGTTTTGCCCGTGGGGATAGCCGGCCAGGTTTCCCAGCCAGACTCATCCGGTGCCCGTTTCCCGGTTTGCCACAGTCGGAATTTCCTGTTCCGGCTCGCGCGTTCCCGCCGGCTTCCGCAAGATGGCGATCCAGGAAAGCGATGGCAGCGGCAGCCAGCGGTCAATTCGTTGAAACAACGGGGCCAGCAGGTTCAACAGTTTCGTTTGCCACAGACCGAACGTGCGCCGACGCAGAGCTTTTCCGTTCAGCCACCAGGCCGCCACCCCGACGCGGTTGAAGGTGAAGATGCGTTCAATGTCGAAGCCCGCGCGGCTCCCGACGTCCCGCAGCATGTCTCGCGAATACCGCCGGCGATGCCCTAGAACCTCGTCCAACGTGCCGTAGAGCCATTGCCCTCGCGGAACCAGGATGACCGCCCGGCCGCCCGGCGCAAGCACCGCATGGATATTGCGCAAAATCAGTTCGTCGTTGTCCACGTGCTCGACGACGTTCAGGCAAACCACCGAGTCAAAATCGCGCTCCTTGGGAAACGTCTCGAGCAGCGTTCCATCGGTTTGGCCAACCTGTAAATACGGTCTGCTCTCCCGCAACTTGGCGAGCCCGGCCACGTAGGTGGCATTCGCATCGGTGGCGCAATAGAACCGCCGGGGAACCAGTTGCGCGGTTAAATTTCCCGTTCCCGCTCCGATTTCCAGAACTCGCTGGCCCAGATACGGCCGGATGACATCCGCCATCCAGCGCGAAAATCGCGGCGCCCGCGCCAGGCGTTCCAGAATCTCTCCTCCCGCGGGATCTTCCCGATAGAGCCGGTCGGAGAGCCCAAAGCGCAGAATCGCTCCGAGCGCTTTCACCCCGTCCCGCCATCCGATCTTTTTCCCTTCCAGGTAGCCGCGACCTGCGTAGCGGATGGGCACTTCGAAGATTCTCGCGTTGCGTCGGGCCAGCTTGATGGCCAGCTCGGGCTCGATCCGGAAATCCCGGCTTTCGAGCGGGATGTCGCGCAGCAATTCTGTGCGCACCATCTTGTAGCAGGTTTCCATGTCGGTCAGGTTCAGGTCGCAAACCAGGTCGCAAAGGAAGGTCAGTACATGATTAGCCAGCGCGTGGCGATAGAAGAGAACCCGGCGGAAATCTCCGGAAAGAAACCGCGAGCCGAAGACCGCGTCCGCTTGCTGGTCCAGGAACAGCGACACCATCCGCTTCAAGTCTTCGGGGAAATATTCCAGGTCGGCGTCGTGAATCACCGTCAACTCGCCGTCGGCGTGTTCGAGCCCCGTTCGAATCCCTGCGCCTTTCCCGCGGTTGCGCTCGTGCCGCAGGAATTTCCACTCGAACTTGCCTGGCCACGGCCGGGCTTCCAGCGCGAGCCGGAACCGCTCGATCGCCGTTGCCGACGCGTCGCGCGAGCCGTCGTCGACCACGATGATCTGCACGCGGGAAAGGGTGGGGCAGTCGCCGAGCGTCTCCAGTCGCGCCAGGCTCGCCTCGACCAGATATTCCTCGTTATAAATGGGCACCAGAACGGAAAGGGTCGTTGTCGCGCTCATATCGGTTTCTGCGCTACCCATCTTCGCTGTTGTTTGCGCTTTTGGGTGAATTTTTCTCGAGGGTGTTCGCCGATTTGTTACCGGTTCCGTTCCCTGGCCGCGAAACGGTCGAAAGCCCGTGCCACCGGCGAAAACGAACCCAGTCCGGCCGCGGAAGTCCGCAAAAGAGCCCGCCCGAGCCGTCTACTGTGGCTACTCTCCTGCGGAAGCGATCGCCGCTACCGCCATCAACCGCTGCTTCTCGGTCATGTAAGCGACCACGCGGTCCACAATCTCGGTCAGAGAGGTTTGGGGCCGGAAACCGGTCAGGCTCTCCAGTTTTTTCAGCGAAGGCACCCGCCGAACCATGTCCTCGAAGCCCGGTTCGTACGCTTCGTCGTAAGGCACCATCTGGATGGGCGAATCGCTGCCGGTCCGTTCCTTCACCAGCCGCGCCAGTCCTTCGATCGTGATCTCATTCTGGCTGCCGATGTTCACCACCTCACCGATCGCCCGCTCGTTCGACATCAGCCGCACGATCGCTTCCACGCTGTCCATCACGTGGCAGAAACACCGCGATTGCTGCCCGCTGCCGAAGACCGTGAGCGGTCGGCGATCGAGCGCCTGCTGCACGAAATTGGGAAGCACCATGCCGTACCGTCCCGTCTGCCTCGGCCCCACCGTGTTGAACAAACGCCCGATCACCACCGGCTGCCGTTTCTCTTTCCAGTAGGACAGCGCCAGGAATTCCTCGACGGCTTTCGATGCCGCGTAACTCCATCGTGCCTTGCTCGTCGCTCCCAAAACCAGATCGGAGTCCTCGGTGAAGGGAATATGAGTGCTTTTTCCATACACTTCCGACGTCGAGGCGCAAAACACCGGCTTGCGCTTCTTGCAGGCGGCCTCGAGAACCAGTTGCGTACCGTTCACGTTCGTCTCGATCGTGTGCACCGGGCTTTCGATTATCAGCCGGACGCCTACCGCCGCCGCCAGATGGAAAACGATGTCCGCCTCGTCCACCAGTTCGGCCAAAACATGCCGGTTTTCGATCGGTTCCAGGAAATAGCTCAGCCGCGGGTCGCTCTTCAGGTGGCGGATATTTTCAATGCTGCCGGTCGACAGATCGTCCAGCACGATCACCTGGTCGCCCCTGGCGAGCAGGTATTCCGCCAAGTGGGATCCGATGAATCCGGCTCCTCCTGTGATGAGAAATCTCACGTTCCCCTCCGCGTGTCGCGTTCAGTTCGTGTGTTTCGCGTCCCCGCCTGAATCCCCGCCTTCCGTTCCGTAATACTCCCCGTAATACGGGTAGTAGCGGTAGTAATAATCGGGAGCCGATGTATTCACCGCGTTCAAAACCACGCCCAGCAGCCGGCACTTCACGCTTGCCAGCAGTTCCTGCGCTCGTGAAAAAGCCCCCTTCGGCGTTTCTCCGCTGCGCGCCACCAGCAGCACGCCGTCCGACCAGGTGGAGAGGATGGCCGCGTCGGTGGCCAGCATGATCGGAGGGGAATCGATCACCACGAATTTATACTGGCCCCGCAGCAGCTCGATCGCGTCCACCAGCCGTTGCGAACTCAGCAGGTCGGCCGGATTGGGCGGAATCGGTCCGGCGGGAATCACCCCCAGTTCCGGCACTCCGGGGTATGGATAGGTGCAGCCTTCCAGGTCGCACGCGCCGGCCAGATACGAACTGAGCCCTGTGTGAATGGTCCCGCCCATTCCCAGAAGCCGCGCGATCCCGGGCCGCCGCAAATCGGCATCGATCAGCAAGGTCCGGTCGCCGAGTTGGGCGAGTGTCACCGCCAGGTTGACGGCCGCGGTCGTCTTGCCTTCCTTCGGCAACGCGCTCGTCACCAGGATCACTTGCGGCGGCTGATCGGCCCGGGACAGCAGCAGCGAAGTCCGCAAGGCCCGGAACGCCTCGGCGATCTGCGATTGCGGCTGCTCGTGCGAGATGAGCGCCACGCGCTGCCCGCCCCCGCGTCCCGTGGTCGCCTCGGAGCCTTTCAGCATCCGCGCCGGCCGCAGGTGGCCGTTGTTCCCGCTGAGCGAAGGCACGATGGCCAGCGAAGGCAGATGAGTCAGCGCTTCGATATCGTCGGGAGTCTTGACGGTGTTGTCGAGATATTCCCGGAAAAAGGCCAGCCCGATGCCGCCCACCAGACCCACAATGATCGCCAGCGAGATGTCGCGAGCCTTTTGCGGGCGCGCCGGCGTCGGCGGCACCATCGCCGGGTCGACGATGCGCAGGTTGCTCGAATGCAGCCCGGCCGATAGCCCCGCTTCTTTCAGCTTCTCCAGCAAGCTGTCGTAGAGCTGCTTGTCGGTTTCCGCCTCCCGCTTCAGGATGTTGTACTGCACCATCTTCTGGGATTGCTCGCTGGCCGATTGCTCTTGCTGTGTCAGCGCGTTCTTCAGCAACTGCTCGCGCTGTTCCGCGGTGCGATATTCGGTCACGATCTCCTGCGCGACACCTTGTTTTTCCTTTGCCAGCGAGTCGTCCACCGCTTTCATCTGCGCCCGGATGTGCTGCACCGTCGGGTAATTCGGACCGTATTTGTTCAGTCCCGCCGCATACTCATCCTGCAAGCGGTTCTGTTGTTGGATCAGATTCTGGATGACAACGTTCTGCTGGATTTGCGGCAGCGCGTCCAGTTGCCCGTCCTTCACCATCACGTAGCTGGCTTCGTCGTTCATCCGCATCGCTTGCGCTTGGGTCAGCTGCTTGTTCAGGTCGGCCAGTTTTTGCGTGGCCAGGTCCTGGCCTTCCGACACCGTCCAGATCTGGTTGTTGCGCTCGTAGGCCAGCCGCGCGTCCTCGGATTTCTCCACTCGCGTCTTGAAATCGTTCATCTGCTCTTCGAGCCAGTCGGAAGCCCGCTTTGCCGATTCGTAACGCGTGCGGTAGTCGAGGTCGATGAAATTCTGCAAGTGCTTGTTCACCACCATCGCCGCCAGTTGTGGATCCTCCGATTGAAAACTCACTTGCAGCAGATTGCTGTTGGGAATCCGGCTCACGCTCAGGTCGCCGAGAAACGCGTCCAGAATCGGAGGCCGTTTGAGCAACTGCTGGCCCGGATCGGACACCTGGTCGAGGACGGCGATCTCTTTCGGGCTACAACGAAACTCGGGATAATTCCAGAGCTTCAGCGATTTGATCGTTTCGAGCGCCAGCGTGTCGCTCATCAATACCTTGGCCTGGGTCTCGATGTAGTTGCCCGTGTCGTACAGGTAGGGATCGGCCTGGCCGTTCTGAAACGGCAGGAAACTCGAATCGTTCCGGTCGATTTCCACCTGCGCCGACGCCACGTATACCGGCTTCATCTTGTACGTCGCTATCGCCACCACGCTCACCAGCGTCAGCAGAAACGTCAGGCTCAACGCCAGGTGCTTCCGGATCACGATCACGTAATCCATCAGGTGCATCTCGTGCACTCGCGAAGCCGTCCATTCCCCGTTCCCGGAGGGGTAGCTGCCCTGCGTCGCCAGCGGATCCGACCACCCAATATCGCGCCGCGCGAGTTTGGAACGATCGTCCTGCATGATGGTTTGGCCTCGATTCTCCCCCGAATGGCGACCGCGATCAGAATTGCGAACCGCGCAAAATCACGATTCCCGTCGTCATCGATAGCGCCGCTTCGGCCGCTTTCGCCAGCATCTTCTTGCCCGCGCTCGTCGGAATGAACAGGATGTCGTTCGCCTCGAGCTGAACGTCCTGCGCCTTGCGGCTGAGAATTTTTTTCACGTTCACTGTGATTTCTTGGCTCTGGCCCGTGGTGTCGTTCTTACGGATGATCACTGCGTTCGCCGTCTTGGCCGCCGGCACGGTTCCTCCCGCCAGCGCCAGAGCCTTGAGCGTCGTCATCTGCCCCGTGTCGCTCTGGATCACGAAGCCCCCGGGCCGATTCACCGCGCCGACCACGTAGACGATTCCCGCCCTCGGCACCGTGATCACGTCCCCGCCCCTCACCACGACGTTTGCCTTCGGATCCCCGCGCTCGATCAGATCCCGCAAGCTGATCTTCTGCACCGTGGTCTTCCCGTTTTTTGTCGTATGTGTGATCGCCACGTGATTCGCGGCTGTATCCGTCAGTCCGCCCGCCGCCGAAAGCGCCTCGAGCAGCGTCGTCCTGCCCACCGCGTGATACACCATCGGGCGCTCCACTGACCCGATGATTGTGATCGGCTGGCCCACCCTCTGTTCCACGAACACGCTCACCTGCGGGTGCGACACCAATCCCCGCGCCTTCAGCAAACCGGCTATTTCCCTTTCCAGTTCGGTAGGTGACAACCCTGCGGCGTGAATTCTCTGCGGAATCAGCGGCATCGAAATGTAGCCGCTCTGGTCGATCCGGACTTTCCGGGAAAGTTCGGGAATGTCGAAAACGTCGACTTCAATCAAATCGCCGGGGCTCAGAGCGTATTCACCGGGTTGTCCCACGGCGCCGGAATTCGCCAGCAGACGGATCTTTTCATTCGCCTGCTGGATCGTTACCATCGCAGGCACTTTCGGGGTTTCCGGCGACTGCTGCGCACACACCGGCCCACTGGCAAACAACAATAGAGACACGGCGACGAGATACACTTTGACTTTCACGGGACGGCGAGGGCCTCCCCTATCAGGGTGCTAGGAGCGTTTCAAATCGAAAACGCTTGGTTGAATCCCGACGCTGTTAGACTAATCACCGCCATTTTGCGCGTCAAGATGGAAGATATCTGGTGAACGGCCGCTGGCGTGGGTTAGCTATTGGCTCGGGAATTAATGACGTTGTTAAATATGCTATTACTAGGAATATTAAGGCGTTCGACGGGATATGCAGGTTGAAGTCCACCAGTTCGTGCACCAAAATCCCCGTACACGCCACCAGGCCGCCCGCGTAAAGGGAACGCGTCAAAGGAGTTTTCGCCTGCCGCAGGTTCCGGATTCCCTGCCGATACAGGATGATCAGAAACGCCAATCCGAATAGCCCTCCGATGATTCCTCCATCGGAAAGCAGTTCCACGTAATCGTCGTGGGCATGGTTCACGATTAATCCCACGTAATGGGTCTGGTAACCCGGATAAGCGTATTCGAGAGTGCCCATTCCCGTGCCCAGGACGGGGTGTTCCAGAAATATGCGCAAGGTGTCTCGGCTCATGAAAAACCGGTCCATCAGGGATGGTCCGGCACCCGTGCTCCCGGAAAACCGCGAGAGCGAGTGCGCGGCGCCCAGCCATCCGGCAAACAGCAACACTGCCGCGGTGATACCGACGAGCACCCACCGCTGCGACCGCCTTCCGTACAACCAGACCAGCATCCCCAGTAGCAGCACTTCGCCCGTGGCGATCAGGATGCCCGCCCGCGACTCGGAAACCACCAGCGCGGCGGCAGGCAACACCGTCAAGACGCTTACCAGCAACCGCCGGTCTCGCCGCTCCCCATCGAGCACCAGCAGCGCGATTCCCAGCGGGAAAATCAGCTCCACGAACCCCGCAAAATCGTCACGATCCACAAACGGCCCAAACACTTCCTGGCCGTGTTGCACCGCGCGCGTCCAGTAAATTTTTCCGTTCCACGTATAATGCTGCACGATTCCGAAAAGCGACACGGCAAATGCCAGGCTCATCAGGAACCACACCAGTCTGGTCCATTCCTTCGGCGTGCGAAACGCTTGCGTGGTCAGGAACAGCACAATCAGCTCGGCGCCCAGCCGCAGCGTTTCCGATTTCGTCGCGTATGCATAGACGGAAATACCGGTGATCCATTGCGCCAGCGCCAGAAGAAACAGCCCGGCCACCGGAACCACCAGCGGGCTCCAGCGCAATGTCTGGTTCTGCCGTGTTGCCATGATTCCAGCCCACACCACCAGCAGAACTCCCGCGCCGCTCACCAGAATCGCTTGCGCCCAGGGTTCCACGGCTCCGTGCGCCAGCACGGCAAATGTGATCAAGACCGGAATCCCGACGCGCAGAGCCTTCATCGGGGCGGATTCCCCTTGGCCGCCGATTTCACCAGCCGAACGTCGTCCACCCACACCATCCCGCGAATCCGGTTGGAAAACAGGTGGCTCGGCTGCCGCCGCAGCACCACTCTCACGCATTGGACTTGCGCGCCGGTGGTGAATTCCGTCCGCACTTCGGTCCACGGGTTTGTGCCCGTCATCCCGGGGGTCTGGGTGATGACCGCGTAGGGACTCGTGCAGCCGGTGATCTGAAATTGAGGACCACTATCGGTGGAAATGTCCTCCGTGCGCATAAAGGCCGAAAAACGATAGAGGTCGCCCGGCTCGACCGCCACGAATTGGGACAAATTCGCGTAGTCCACGTTGTGGTGGCCGTTGAAGCCCACGCGAGCCGATTGCGAACTGCCGTGCGTCACGTCGGACACCAGATCGAACGTCGTGCCCGGAATCGGCGTTTGGCGCCAGGCAAACCCTCCGTTCACCGGACTCCGTTCAAAATCCCCGTCGAAAATCAGCGAGTTGTCTCGCCTCGCCTCCTGTACCTGGCCGGATGCCGTAAGTGCCTGCTCCCAGACGCGCTCAGCGTCGCTCATCCGGTTCTCCTCGATCAGGTCGTCCACCAGTTCCAGAGCCCGATCCAGTTTCACCGGCTCGCCGAGCTGCATCAATTTCGCCCACGCCGCCAAGGCGGCGTCGTCCTGCTGATGGGAAAGGAAAAAATGAATCGCTGCGAAATATTCCTCCGAGTTCGGAGGCAGAACCGCGTTCAGGATTACGCCTGTCCCCGCGCCCGACTTCCAGAATTGTGAAACGGCGCTGGCCGCAAGCTCCGGCCTGTCCACCAGCGCCCGGCGCACATGCTCGGCCGCCTGGGGCACTTCTCCCCGCCGCAGCAGAAAGCTTCCATACCGCCAGGCCACTTGCGCCGAAACCGGATGCGCGAATTCCGCCTTCTGGTAGGCTTGACGAGCTTTGCTGATCTCCCCGTCTTCCTCGTACGCATCGGCCAGTGCCATCCACAGCCTGGCCGAGCGCGGATCCAATCGAGTCGCCTTCGTGAAATCGGCGATGGCCTGATTCAGATTTCCGTTGTTGAAATCCCACTGCTCGTACAACCCGATGCGGGCCCAGTAGGTGGCGTTTGCCGGCTCCAGGCGTACCGCTTTCGCCCACTTCGCCGGATCTCGCGTCCCTTCCCAATGCGCGGCGACCGCCCTTCGGATAGCGTCCGCACTCAAAAGGCCGGCGCAGGCCAGACTCCCGGCGAGAACCAGTAGTCTTGCGGCGCGTCGCGAAAGGACGAAATCCATGTCGCAGCGCATTCTACACCCTTCCGCTGCGCCAAAGTGACGCTCGACCACCTCGAAATGAACTCGAAATTAAGGAAAGCGGCGCGGTTTAAGGATCAACCACGCTCACGAAGTTCGTCTGGTTGTAGGCAAGAATGCCTGCCACGGCGCCCGCGCTCAGTCCGCTCGTAATGAAGATCGCCCACATCTTCTTCTTCCGGTTGTTTTTGTCGTTCGACTGGTTATTTTGGGCGCCCGCGCCGTTCGGGCCGACAACGGCCGTGTGGCCCGCGCTCACGTTCATGCTTTCGCTGGCATCCGCCACGGTCACCGACCCCTTGTAGACGGCCACTTCGTCGGTCCCGTTGGCCAACCGGCTCACTCGCGCGAGCGTTGTCTTTCCCGCCATCGGCTCAACACTGATGCCGTCCGGCAAGGCCGCTTGAATCTCTCCAGCGGTGCGAAAATCCACCGCGCCCAAGTTCAGCCGGATGGTGGTGGTCCGGTTTTGCTTCGATAACCGCGCTTGCGTTCCCGGCTCAAAGCGCATCCGCTCGGCCGCCGAGGAAATCACCATCAGTGGTGATTTGGTCCCCGTCAAAATCCGGTCGCCGCTGAACAGGCTGGCTTGTCCGCCGAACGCATGGCCGTTGATCTGGATGGTGCCCATCCCTTGCGCCACGCCCACCAATCCTTGCGGACTCGATCCGAGAACGGGCAGCGCCGCGAGCATCCCAGAGAGACAAACAGCAAGAGTTTGAGTCCTCAGTGATTTCATTTGTTCCCCCTCTGGAAAATCGAAAAACCCGCAGATTTCGAGCGTCATTCGACTACGCCTACACCCGCTTGTCAAGGCACAGAACCATCAGTACTCCGAATTGACTTTTCGTCCTCTCGCGCCGTAGCATCGCAAACTTGGCGCCGCGAACGGTCGCTCGTTCACCGCGAAGCTGCGTAACCGGGAAAATTTCAAGCAAGTAGAATGCGCGTTCCCTTTCTCGATCTTCGTTCCCAGTATTCCGCTCTGCGCGAGGAAATTCTCGTCGCTCTCGACCGGCTCTCCAGCCAGGCCTCTTTCACCCTCGGTGCCGAGGTCGAATCTTTCGAGCGCGAATTCGCCGAATATTCCGGGCTCCCGTTCGCCGTCGCCGTCAATTCCGGCACCAGCGCTCTCCACCTCGCCTTGCTCGCCGCCGGAATTGGTCTGGGCGACGAGGTGATCACCACCTCGAACACATTCATCGCCACCATCGAAGCGATCCTCTACACCGGTGCCCGGCCCGTCTTCGCCGATATCGTTCCCCTCACCGCCAATCTCGATCCGGAAAAGGCGGCCCGCGCCATCACTCCGCGAACGCGCGCCATTCTCCCCGTTCATTTGTACGGCCGTCCCGCCGCGATGGATGATTTCGAGCGGCTCGCCCGCGAACATGGGCTGCTCCTGATCGAGGATGCCTGCCAGGCGCACGGCGCGCGCTACCGCGGACGTCCCGTGGGCTCCTGGAGCGTCGCTTCCGCTTTCAGCTTCTACCCCACCAAGAAC
>JAKAOH010000235.1 GCA_021812285.1 Acidobacteriota bacterium
TCGGCCGCACGCTGGATCTGAATGGAGGCAGCTTCACGATCATTGGGGTTTTGCCCTCCTCGTTCCACTTCCTGATTCCGGCAGATGTCTTCCTCCCGCTTGGCCTGAATGCGGACAAGATGCAACACCGCGGCAGCCACCCTGGGATACTGGCGGTTGGGCGGCTGAAGCCCGGCGTGACGATCGAGCAAGCTCGTTCCGAGATGGGCACGATCATGGTGCGACTCGCCCGTCAATATCCGCGTTCGAACGCCGGCGTCACCGCCGTGGTCGAGACGCTCCGGAACGCCTACTACAGCTACCTGAGCGGCTTGCCCACGGCGCTCTGGGTGCTTTTGGGCGCGGTCGGATTCGTGCTGCTGATCGCCTGCGCCAACGTCGCGAATTTGCTGCTCGCGCGCGGAGCCGGTCGCGAACGCGAACTCGCCGTTCGCGTCGCCCTCGGCGCCGGCCGCGCGCGACTTGTGCGACAAATGCTCACGGAAAGCGTGATTCTGGCGCTGGTTGGAGGTGCGGGCGGGCTGCTGCTTGGCGCGGCGGGAGTGGCCGCGCTGAAAGGGATGATTCCAGCGAGCTTGGCGAGGCAGGTGAACATCGCGATGGATTGGCACGTTCTGCTATTTCTTCTCGCGATCACCGTGCTCACCGGAGGGATTTTCGGCCTGGCGCCGGCGTGGCGCGCCTCCCGTACCGACGTCAACGAATCGCTCAAGGAAGGTGGACGCACCGGCACCGCCGGCATCGGTCGCAGTCGTTACCGCCAGGCCCTCGTCGTCAGCGAATTCGCTCTGGGGCTGGTGCTCGTGGCCGCCTCGGCGCTCATGCTTCTCAGCTTTTACCGCCTGCTCCAGGTGAATCCCGGTTTCCGCGTGAATCACATCCTCACAGCCGAAGTGAGTCTGCCGAACGCGAAATATCCGAAGGACGCGCAAATCACCGCGTTCTATCGCGACGCGCTCACCCGGATTCGCGCGCTGCCCGGCGTCGAATCCGCCGGCGCCATCATGCCATTGCCGCTGACCGGCAACGGCTGGCAAACCACCGTCTACATCGAAGGAAGACCGGTGCCGAAACCAGGCCAAACGCCCGAATCCGACTATCACTCGGTGACGTCGGGCTATTTCACCGCGATGGGACCGCGCCTCCTGCGTGGGCGGCTGTTTACCGAGGCCGACGACGCAAGCGCGCCTCGCGTAGCCCTGGTGAGCCGAAGCTTCGCCGAGCTTTTCTGGCCGCATCAGAATCCGACAGGCAAGCGAATGAAAGTGGGCGGGTACGATTCGAAGCATTGGACGACGGTGGTGGGTGAGGTCTCGGACACGAAGCAATACGGACTTGATAAGAAAACGAAAACCGAATTTTATCTGCCGCAGAATCAGGAGGCATTCTCCGCCATGATGCTGGTGGTCAGGACTGCTGGCGATGCTTCCGCGCTCACGTCGGCCCTGCGCACCGCCGTCGCCGCCGTCGATAGCCAGCAGCCCATTTCCCACATTCGCACGATGCGCAGCTACCTCGACCAGGATGTGAGTGGAAAGCGGATGGCGGCCATCCTGTTGGGGCTGTTCGCCGCGCTCGGGCTGATGCTTGCCGGAATCGGCATCTACGGCGTGATCGCGTACACGGTCAGTATGCGGACGCATGAAATCGGCATCCGGATGGCTCTTGGCGCTTCTCGCGCCGACGTGCTGCGCATGGTGCTCGCCGCCGGCGCCCGCATGGCGCTCATCGGAGTCGCTGTCGGAGTCGTGCTCGGCGTGGCGTTGATGAGGCTGATTTCGTCATTGCTCTACGGCGTCAAGCCAGGCGATCCGCTGATTTACGCGCTGGCGGCGATTGTGCTCGCGGGAGTCGCGCTTGTTGCTTGCTACGTTCCAGCGCGCCGCGCCATGAAAATAGCGCCGGCGATCGCGTTGCGATACGAGTAGCTAGACGGGACCATCGCCGCATTCGGCGGCGAGGTGAAGGGTTTGAGGCATCTGCCGCCTGCACGGGGATCCGCCCCCTCGTGCAGGACGGCGGTCCGTGCGGAACGCGTCGCCGACGGCGGCTACCCGCCGCCGGCGACGCTGCCGACGGAGCTAGCATTAGGCGTGAAAAGGTTGGGAAACCGATCCGAATATGCACTCGCTCCTCAAGGACGTGCGTTACGCGCTGCGGATGATGCTGAAATCTCCCGGTTTCAGCGGCGTCGCCATTCTGACCCTCGCGCTCGGCATCGGCGCCAATACCGCTATTTTCAGCCTGGTGGATGCCGCGCTGCTTCGCCTGTTGCCGGTCAAGGATCCCGGTCAGCTCGTTCTTTTCACCTGGAATTCGCACAAAAAATGGCCGCCCAACATGAGCCAGACAGGCGCCGAATCGCGTTTCTCCTTTTCCTTTCCCGCTTTCAAGGAATTTCGCGACAACAATCAGGTTCTTTCCAGCGCCTTTGCCTTCGTCCCGCTCGGATTCACTCCGCAGAACGCCACCATTGCGCTCAATGGCCGCGCCACTCTCGCCAACGCGATGATGGTCACCGGCCAGTTTTTTTCCGGCCTCGGCGTCACGCCGCTCCTGGGGCGCGCGATCACCCCCGCCGACGAAACGCCTGGCGCGCCGCGCGTTGCCGTCATCAGCTATTCCTATTGGTCGCGCCGCTTCGGCAACGATCCTTCCGTCATCGGCCGCAGCGTTGCGCTCAACGGAGCTCCCTTCACGATCGTCGGCGTCTTGCCGCCCGCTTTTACCGGCGTCGTCCCCGGCGATCAGCCCGACGTCTGGCTTGCGTTCGACGATCAACCCGACCTTCGCCCGTGGGGAATGAAACCATCCGGCAGCGATTCCGTCTACACCGCGCGAAACTGGCTATGCCTCAACATCATGGGCCGGCTGAAGCCCGGCGTCACCCGCGCCCAGGCCGCCGCCCAGCTCGGCGTCCTCTATCGGGATTTCCTTACCCAGGATTGGAAGCCGCAAAGCCCCGATACCGTTCCCGGTTTCTCGCTCACCTCCGCGGCCCAGGGCGTCCCCTACGTCCGTCAGCAGCTCGCCGATCCGCTGCTGATTCTGATGTGCGCGGTCAGCATGGTTCTTCTGGTCGCTTGCGCCAATGTCGCCACGCTTCTGCTGGCTCGCGCGATGGCCCGCCAAAAAGAAGTGAGCGTTCGCCTGGCTCTCGGCGTACCGCCAACGCGTCTTGTGCGTCAACTGCTCACCGAAAGCGTCGTGCTCTCGACGCTCGGCGGCCTGCTCGGCTTGGTCTTCGCCGATCAAGGAATTCATTGGCTGCTTGCTCTGTTCTCCACGAACGGCGCCGGATTCCGGCTGCAGGTCACTCCCGACGTTTCGGTCCTGTTCTTCACCTTGGGGGCGTCGGTGCTTACCGGTATCCTTTTCGGCCTCGCGCCGGCGCTGCGCGCGGCGCGGCTTGATTTAGCCGCCGCCATGCGCGAAACCGCCGCGAACGTCACCGCCGCGCGCGACAAGCACCGCCTCGGTCGCGCACTCGTCGTCGGCCAGGTCGCTGTCGCTCTCGTTCTCCTCATCGGAGCCGGCCTTTTCGTCCGAACGCTGGTAAATTACGAGCAGAAAGATTTCGGCTTCGATCAAAGCCATCTGCTCGTTTTCGGAGTCGATCCCACACGCAATGGTTATCACGGCGATCGCCTCGTCAGCCTCTACTCGCAGTTGCTCGATCGCGTCCAGGCGCTGCCCGGCGTGCGCTCGGCCACGCTGATGGAATTTGCTCCCTTCAGCGGTTGGTCCAACAACACCGACGTCCGCGTCTTCGGACTTCCCGCGCCGACCACGGGCGCCATGCTCCGCTACCAGGTCGTCGGCCCCGATTTCTTCCGCACCATGCGGATACCGATTCTGCTCGGCCGCCCGATCGAGCGCTCCGACACGGCTGGCGCGCCCCAGGTCGCCGTCGTGGACGAAACCTTCGTCAAGAAATTTCTGGGCCATACGAATCCCATCGGCCAACGCATCTATTTCGGCAACCAGCCGCCTGCCTCTCCCGGCGGCCAAACCTTCGAAATCATCGGCGTGGCCAAGCCCGCCGAACTCACCGGCATCGATTCCACTTCGCGTCCCCACGCCTATTTCGCTTACGCGCAATTCCCGAAGATGCTTGGCCCGATGTTCTTCCAGGTGCGCGCCTCGGGCGATCCACTCGCGCTCGTTTCCGGCCTGCGCGATCAAGTGGCCCGAATGGATCCAAATCTCCCGTTGATCGGCCTCGAAACCGATCGCGGCACACTGATCGATGCACTCGCCCAGCAACGGCTGTTCGCCCACTTGTCGAGCATCTTCGGCTTGCTAGCTCTCGTTCTTGCGACGATCGGTCTCTACGGCACCATGGCCTATACCGTCAGCCGCAAAACCCATGAAATCGGCATTCGGATGGCCCTT
>JAKAOH010000052.1 GCA_021812285.1 Acidobacteriota bacterium
GGCGCCGCCGGCGCAGGGACCCATGATCGCGCTGATCTGGGGGACGACGCCGCTGGCCAGGGTGTTGCGGAGGAAAATATCGGAATAGCCGGCGAGCGAACGGACGCCTTCCTGAATGCGGGCGCCGCCGGAATCGTTGAGGCCGATGACGGGAGCGCCGTTGCGCATGGCGAGGTCCATGATTTTGGCGATTTTTCCGGCGTTGGTCTCCGAGAGCGAGCCGCCGAAGACCGTGAAATCCTGGGCGAAAACGTAGACGAGTCGGCCCTCGATGCGGCCGTAGCCGGTGACGAAGCCGTCGCCCGGCGGTTTTTGTTCGGCCATGCCGAACTCGGTGGTGCGATGGGTGACGAAGCGATCGAGTTCCTCGAAGGAGTCCTCGTCCAGCAGCAGATAGATCCGCTCGCGCGCCAGCAGCTTGCCGGCGGCGTGCTGGCGCTCGCGGCGCTCGCCGCCGCTGCCGGCTTCGGCTTCGCTTTCCCGGTGGCGGAGTTCCTCGAACGGATCGTAACCCGGTTTTTCAGGCTTCATCGGCTATCGTCCTTCCTTGGCGCGGCGGCACTCGCCGCGCGCTCGCGCCATCCCGGCCGGGATTCGGCCACGAGGATGGAGTTCGAGGGGTGGGCCGGATCGTATTTTACGCTGGCGATGCGGCCGGGAGCAGGGACTTCGGCGCCAGCGGGAAACCAGGAAAGCTCCTGCGCGGTTTCGTGGACGACGCCGGCGACGGTGTAGCGATAAATGAGCAGGCGTGCGGGCGAACCGGAGGCGACGGTCGCCGGCGCATGCGCGGAGAGGAGGGACGCGCGGGGAACGACTGGCGGCGAGGCGTTTTCGACCTCGACGATATCGAGAATTTCCCCCTGCGCCAGGCGGCCGACGCGATTCACGTATTCGCGGCGCCGGCGCTCGATTTCGTGGGGATCATGGCGGGAGCGAAGCCGCCGCCAGACAAACATCGCGCCTCCGGCGAGCAGGACGCCGGCCGAAACCGCATAGAGCGAAGCGCGTGGCGTGAAATTCAACGGGCGGCTTTGTGCGCGGCGGAATCGAGACACTAACGGCGAGGCGCCGCGGATTCCTAAAACTTTCCGATTATATGCCAAACGGCGACGGAGGAAAGCCGCAGAACGAGCACGGCAGTAAAGCCAAAACGCCGCAGCAGAATGGCCGAGACAATATCCAACGCGTACATCAGTAGGAGCAGAGCGACCAGAGCCGCCGAAACCGGCGTCGCGTGCAGCAGCAACCAGTGATTGCTCCTGGCGGTCCAGTAAGGCTCCAACAGGCAGACGACGGCGGAAACCGTCCAGAAGACGGCCGTCGGCCAGCGCCGGGACAACAGCAAGGTGCCGATGAACCAGACGGCAAAAGTGACCGGGAACAGCGTGAAGAAAATCGCAGCACCCACCCCTTTGTAGGTCTGAATCAGCAGCAAAGAGAAAAAGGGCATGGCGCGAGCGGCCTGGGCCTGGAGCGCGATTTGGGCGTGGGCGGACGCAACCGCGCGACTCGCGGCCAAAAGCAGCGCGCCGAGGGCCAGGCCGACAAGGAGCGGGAACCAGACGCGCTGACGATTCGCGACCGTCTTTTCCCACATACCCGGAAAGCCGAGCACGTGGGCGAAACCCGAACCCAGCAAGAGCAGCGCGATGAAAAACAGAACCGATTTCCAGCCGAAAAACGCCTGCTCGGCGGGGGTGATGAAGGGGACGTGAGCGAAGGTCTCGATGAGCTTCAACAGAACGAGCAGGAGCGCGACGCCGAGCATCACCTTGTGCGAGGCCTTCAGAGGCTCGCGCGGAGGGGGAGCCGGCAGTGGAGATTGATCAGGCATGGCGGCGTGCAACGGGATTGCTGAGTTGGCCGATTCCTTCGATGGAAACTTCCACGACGTCGCCTGGAGAGAGCGGGGCAATACCTTCCGGCGTGCCGGTGGCGATGACGTCACCGGGCAGAAGCGTCATGATCCGGGAAATCCACCGGACGAGCAGATCGACGGGGAAAATCATGTCGGCGGAGACGCCCTGCTGGCGGAGCTGGCCATTCACCCGTGTTTCGATGCGCGCCTGCTTCCAATCGAATTCGGTTTCGATCGAGGGGCCAATGGGACAAAACGTGTCGAAGCTTTTCGCGCGGCCAAAGATGACATCGCGCTTCTGTAGATCGCGCGCGGTGACGTCGTTGAGGCAAGTGAAACCGGCGAGGTAGGGCTCGATCGGATCCTGCGGACCAAGGTGGGCGCAACGCTTTCCGATCACGACGCCAAGTTCGCCCTCAAAATCCACGCGCGAGGAATCGGGCGGCAATTCTATGGGGTCGCCGGGAGAGATGATGGAAGAGGGAGCTTTGAGGAAAATCAGCGGTTCCTGGGGCGCTTCGTTGCCGAGCTCGGCGGCGTGCTTGCGATAATTGCGGGCGACGCAGACGATTTTCGACGGCTGAACCGGCGCGAGCAGGCGCACGGAATCGAGCGGCCAGCTCCGGCTGCCCGTCGCGAGCGAGATGGGCCATTCGCCTTCCACCTCTCTCACCCGATCGCCATCGATGACTCCATTGTGAATTCCCGGCGAGGCTGGATCGGCGAGGCAAAATCGGCACAGTTTCATTGCGTTTCCTCAAAACGATGGCGAATCGGAGCCGGCGGCTCAACCAGACGCGCCGTCGGCAACCTTCAGCGCGGCGAACCAGCCGACGGCGGCGTCGAAACCTTGACGGGCACGCTCAACCGGCTCTCGCCTCCATCCAGCCCGACCGCGGCAACCGAGTAGTAATACCTGCGCCCGGGCTCGACGGTGGTATCGCGAAAGGCCGGCGCAAGAAGCACGCGGCGATTCATACGCGCGCCCGGCACGTCCGGCGACTCGGCGCGGTAGACATTATATCCAGCCAAATTCGGTTCGCTACCGATTTCCCAGGACAGTTCCACCTCGACATGGCCTTGCGCCGAACGAACGGGAATGGCCACGAGACCATCTGGCGCCGGCAGCGAGGGAGGGGCGGAAACGTGTACGACGACGGGCGCGGAATCGGCCGATTCCACGCTTCTCCCGGCCATGGCGATGACGCCGCGCACCGCGTAGCGATACATGTCGCCCGCGGTGGCCGAACCGTCTTGATAGGAAAAGCCGGTGGTGACGCCGATGACTTCCGGCGGAGCCGCGGGACTCCCGTCGGTGAGGAGGCGAGTGCGATAGACGATGAAGCTGGATGGAGCGGGGGCGCGACTCGGCGCGGCAGCGCTCCAGCGCAGAACGACGGCATCGCCGCTCCTCTTTGCGGTGAGGTCTTCGGGCGCGGCGGGAGGGGGAACGACGGTCAGCGCAGCGGATTTCGACGGTGCCGACCACGGTCCGCTTCCCACGGCGGTGCGAACGCGGTAGCTGACCGTTTTTTGTTCCAAGGCGTCGAAAACGGCCGGGGCGAAAACGTCGGTGATGGTGACGGTGTTGCCGGCCGTGTCGCGAGCCAAATTCGCGCCGCTAACCGCGAGAACGGGGCGGGCGGGCGAACCTGGAGCGGATTCCACGCGGCGGAGAATTTCGACGCGGGGCGGACCGGAAAGCTGCTCGCCGGCGGTGGAGCGGCCCGGTAACGTGAAATGGAGCACGACGGACGTGCCGGATTGATGAGCCGCGAGATCGGTGACGGGCTCGGGAACCTGGCGCTCGGGCGGGCGCGGCGTGCCGGGAGTGGCGCAACCGGCCAGAAGAGCGGCGAGGCCGGCGGCGAGGAACAGAAACGGCGACCAAACGCGGCGGCCGCGCGCGGGAAACGAAACGCTCGAAGCAACGGAAACTGCCGCGTATAGCTCGGCAGGGGCGCGAGAATGAAGCGATCGGTTCGGCAAGGGACTCAGAGCATGTAGCGGCTCAGATCCTGGTTCTTCACGATCTCGGCGAGCTGCTTCGAGACGTAGGCCGCGTCCACCTTGATCGCTTTCTTTTTGAGTTCGGGCGCCTCGAACGAAATTTCGTCGAGAACGCGCTCGAGGATGGTGTGGAGGCGGCGCGCGCCGATATTTTCGGTCTGCTCGTTCACCGCGGCGGCGAAATGGGCCAGCGTGGAGACAGCGTCGTCGGTGAACTGCAAGCGGACGCTCTCGGTTTCGAGCAGCGCGGTGTACTGCTTGAGCAGGGCGTTTTTGGGCTCGGTGAGGATGCGGACGAAATCCGCTTCCGTGAGCGTATTGAGCTCGACGCGGATGGGGAATCGGCCCTGCAGTTCGGGAATCATGTCGGAGGGTTTGGTGACGTGGAAGGCGCCGGCGGCGATGAAGAGGATGTGATCGGTGCGGATCATGCCGTAGCGGGTGTTGATGGTGGTGCCTTCGACGATGGGCAGCAGGTCGCGCTGAACGCCTTCGCGGCTGACGTCGGGCCCGTGGCCGGATTCGCGGCCGGCGACCTTGTCGATTTCGTCGATGAAGATGATGCCCATCTGCTCGGCTCGCTCCACGGCGCCGCGGGTGACCTGGTCCATGTCGATCAGCCGGTTTTCCTCTTCCTGGACCAGGTAATCGAAAGCTTCGGCGACGGTCACCTTGCGCTTCTTTTTCGTCTGGCCGAAGAAATTCGAGAGCATGTCCTTGATGTTGACGTCCATTTCCTCGGCGCCCTGATTCGAGATGATTTCGAAAGCGGGCATCGCGCGCTCGCGCACCTCGACTTCGACCAGGCGCTGGTCGAGCTTGCCTTCTCTGAGCTGCGCGCGGAGCTTTTCGCGGGTGCGCGCGGCCTGCTCGGCGCGGCCGGGATCGGGGGAAGGATCGTTCGAGCCGGGAAGCAGGAGATCGAGCAGGCGCTCCTCGGCGGCCTGCTCGGCGCGCTCGGCCACTTCGTCGAGTTTTTCCTCGCGGACCATATCGATCGAGACCTCGACGAGGTCGCGCACCATGGATTCGACGTCGCGGCCGACGTAGCCGACTTCGGTGTATTTCGACGCCTCGACCTTGACGAACGGGCAGCCCGCCAGACGCGCCAGCCGGCGCGCGATTTCCGTCTTGCCGACGCCGGTCGGTCCGATCATCAGGATATTTTTCGGCAGGATCTCCTCGGCCAGCTGCGGATCGAGGCGCTGGCGGCGGACGCGATTGCGGAGGGCGACGGCGACGGCGCGTTTCGCCGCGGCCTGGCCGACGATGTACTTATCGAGTTCGACGACGATCTGGCGTGGGGTCAGTTCATCGAAAGTGGGCAGCATTTCCATCGGCCCGGCCGGAGGCGCAGGCGGAGGGAGGGCCAGAGATTCCTTTTTTCCGTTCACAGTTCCTCGATGGTGAAATGCTCGTTCGTGTAGATGCAGATTTCGCTCGCCACTCGCATCGCCTCGACCGCGATTTCGCGGGCGCTCAGCCGGGAATGCTTGGCGAGCGAGCGCGCCGCGGCCAGCGCGAAGGGCCCGCCGGAGCCGATCGCGCAGACGCCGTCATCGGGTTCGATGACGTCGCCGTTGCCCGAAAGCAGAAGCGTCTGTTTCGCGTCGGCGACGATGAGCAGGGCTTCCAGGTGGCGCAGCGAACGATCGGTGCGCCAATCCTTGGCCAGCTCGACGGCGGAGCGGGCGAGATTGCCGTGATGCTCCTGCAGCTTCCCTTCGAAGCGGGCGAAGAGCGAGAGGGCGTCGGCGGTGCTGCCGGCGAAACCCGCGAGGACCTTATCGCCGAACAGGCGGCGGATTTTTTTGGCGGAATGCTTGACGACGCTATCGCCCATCGTGACCTGGCCGTCGCCGGCCATGACGAGCTTGGCGTCGCGGCGAACGCAGAGGACGGTGGTGCCGTGCATCGGAGGAAACAAACGCTCGCGTGGCATTCGTTCATTATAACGCCCGAACGAATTCAGGGCATTCCGAGGGGTGCCCCGGAGCCTGACCGGCGGCGCGAAGCCCTAGAAGAAATGCTTTTTCTTCTTTTTGTTGCCGCCGAGCTTTTTCCAGCGCGCTTCGAGCGATTCGCGCGTGAAAATGTCGGGTTCCAAGCCGGTGTTGTAGGCGCAGGAACGGATGAAGAACTGGTAGACCTTGTTGCCGTTTCGCGTGCGGGTGTCCTGAAACGGCGTATTGACGCCTTGCACTTGGTGGTAGATCGAAAAATACTCGATTTCCTCGGTGCGCTCGTGCGTTTTGGCGTCGCGGCTGATGTAGATGGCGCGAAGGGGCAAATGGGTGAAACGATCGAGCGCGATGCGGATGGTGAGGTGCTCGGGATCGGTGACGTCGACCCAGTCGATCTGCTTGAGATCCACGACGTCGGGACCGCCGTAGCGAATTTCGAGACCGGGATCCTTCAAACGGTAACGGAACAGCTGGTTGATATCGCGCTGAAGTCCTTTCTGGAAATCGCGCAGATTGGCGGCGGACATCACGGAGACGCCGCCGCGGTCGAGCGTCCAGCCTTTGTCGCCGTTGTAGACGTCGATGATGTTGCGCTTGGAGGAATATTCGGTGCGTTCCTTGTCCGGATAGAGGTTGTAATCAATGACCTTTTCGTAGCCGGTGAGCTGATCGTGAAATCCGAAAAAGGCGACGCTGCCCTTGCAGGTCTGGTCGCGGACGTCGAGATAGGCCTGGCCGCCGAGGGCTTGGATCGCCTCCTGGATCAGATGCTTGGCCTTGGCCTCGCTTTGCGCCGGAGTGAGGAAACCCTCCTGCGCGTGCGCGCCGGCCGCCAAAAACAGGGCGAGCGCCGCAACCATCCACGCCGTCAGGAACTTCAGCCGCACAGGACCGATCCTCCGTTCACATTGAGAACCTCGCCGGTGATAAAGGTTGCCAGATCGGACGCCAGGAAGAGGATCGGACCGGCGATTTCCTCGGCCGTGGCGACGCGCTTGAGCGGAATCTGCGCCAGCGCGAATTTGCGGCCCGCCTTCGTATCGAGCACGGGATTCGACATATCGGTTCCGACCCAGCCGGGCGCGACGCAATTGACGAGGATGTTGTGCCGGGCGAGCTCGGTGGAGAGCCCTTTGACGAAGCTGATGATCCCGCCCTTGCTGGCGGCGTAATGGACGTGGAACGCTTCGCCGCGCTGGCCGGCCGTCGAGCTGATGGCGATAATCCGGCCCGAGCGCTGCGCGATCATCGAAGGGACGGCGAAATGAACCAGCGAGTAGACGCTTTTGAGGTTCGCGCGCATCATGTCGTCCCACTGGTGCTCGGTCATCTGCTCGATGGGGATATCTTCCACGTTCCAGACGCCGGAATTGGCGACGACGATATCGAGCCGGCCGAGCCGCTCGAGGGCGAAGTCCACGAGTTTGTGGGCATTTTCCGCGACGCGGAGATCGGCCATCATGCCTTCCACGCGCATGCCGTGCTTGGCGGCTTCCTGCTCGACCTGGCGCGCGGCTTCCTTATCGCGGCGGAAATTGAAGACAACATCGGCCCCGGCCTGGGCGAAAAGCTTCACCGTGGCCGCGCCGATGCCGCGCGACCCTCCGGTGATCAAAGCCGCCTTGCCTGCCAGTGAAATCATCGGACCTCCGCGTCGTTTGAGATGAGGGAAACCGCCGGCGGGTTTTCGGACAGGGATGCGGCCGGCGCGGTGCCCGCGGCGCGCACGAGATCGAGAAACAGCGCGCGAGCCAGACGCGCGCCCGCCTGCCATTCCTCGGTTTCCTCTTTGCGCTGGCGTTCGGGATGCCATTGCACGCCGATAAGCCAGTGCGAAATGTCATCAGCTTCCACGGCTTCGATCACACCGTCGGGCGCGGTGGCCGTAACGCGCAAACCCGATCCCGCGCGGCGAATGGATTGATGATGGGAGCTATTGACGACCGCTTCGGGCACGCCGGCGAGCCGCGCGACTCGCGAACCCGGAACGAACCGCGCGCGATGATGCGGCTCGGGATAGCCGCGCTCCCGCTGCCAGTGGTGCGCGAACGGAGAGCGAATTTCCGTGGCGATATCCTGCACGAGCGTGCCGCCCCTGAACACATTGAGAAGCTGCGTGCCGTAGCAGATGCAGAGCGCCGGGCGCTTTGCCGCAAAAGCCCATTCGAGCAGGGCTAGATCGGTGCGTTCCTTATCGGAATCGGATTCGGCGGCGAGTGGCGAAGGAATTTCCCCATAACGCGCGGGCGCGACGTCGGCCGAACTGCCGGGAAGCACGAGCCCATCGAGCTGCTCGATTTCGCGCCGCAACTCCTCCGGGGAAAGAAACAGGGAAATCAACCGGGCCGCGCCGCCGGCCTGCTCGACGGCGTCGGCGTAAGGCCGGATTCTTCCGTCCTTTCCTTCGCGCTGTTCCTGGGCGCGGCGATAGGGAATGCCGATTCGCGGCACGGATCGAACAGGGCTTCCCTGGGGAGTTTCGGAATGCATAGACGCAAAAATCGTAGCATTACGCCGGAGATGGAACAACCGGACAAGCGGAAAAGGGCGAAAAAAGAGGGGTTTGGCCGGTGAGCGGCGAGGCGGCGAAATCTCTGCTGGCAACCGGAGCGAGGAAGAGCTAGGCTAGCCGACGATTGAGAGCCGGAGGGTTGCCGGCGCTACGGGGCGGATTGCCAAACTCGGCCGAGAGCCCAATTTGGCAAAGCAGCGCCGGCAGCCCGCCGGCTCTCTTTCTATTTTTTCAGGATACAAACAGTTCCGCAGTCGCGCCGCTTGGGGGCGCAAATTCTTCCCTGCTTACCCTGCCATCCCTTCAAACCGCAAAATGTATACATACGGTGAGATGCGATTTCCGGCGCAAGGTTTCCTCTATTTTCGGCCCGGTGGAAATTTTCCGGCATGGGGGGAGGGTTCCCCGGCGCATCAGTCCTTGGCAGGCGGCTTGGCGGCAGCACCGGAGGGCCCGGGAGCGGACCGTCGCGCGATCTTTTCGACGAAAGGCCGCAAATCGCCGGCCAGATAAAGCGAACCGGTGATGAAAACGATGCCATCCGGCCCGGCGGATTCCACGGCGCGCTCGACGGCGGAGGCCGGATCGGGCGCCGGCTGGCAATCCGGGGCCAAATGGCCGGTCATCGTCTGGAGCACGGCAGTGGAAATGGCCCGGCTTTGCCGCGGCTCGGTGAGGATGACGGAGGAAGCGCGGGGAAACAGCAGGCCGGCGATTTCATCCACCGCTTTATCCCTCATCGCGCCGTAGACGAGAACGATGCGGCGGCCGGCGAAATGGGCTTCCCAGAAATCCACCAATTCACGGGCTCCGGCGGGATTGTGCGTGCCGTCGAGGTAGATGACGGGCGCACTGCCGAGGCGCTCGAGGCGCGCGGGCCAGCGCACGGCGGCGATTCCGCGCTCGATCGCGGACCGCGAGATGCGGGTTTCGCGCCGGGCGAGAATGCGCGCGGCGGCAAGCGCGGCGAGAGCGTTGCGGAGCTGATGGCGGCCGGCGAGCGAAGGCGCCAGTTCGTAGCGTTCGCCGGTTTCGACGTGCAGCGCGACGCCGCGATAACAGCCGTCGTCATCGCGCAAGCCTTCCAGACGAAAATCGCGATCGATTTCGACCACCGGCGCGCCGAGTTCACCGGCGTGGCGCTCGATCACCATGCGCGCTCGCGGCCGTTCGGCGGCCAGAACCAGCGGCACGCCGGGCTTGATGATGCCGGCCTTTTCCGCGGCGATCTGCTCGATGGAATGGCCCAGATAATCTTCGTGGTCGAAATCAATCTGGGTGATGACGGCGACTTCGGGCACAACCACGTTCGTCGCGTCGAGCCGGCCGCCCATGCCGACTTCGAGAACGGCGATTTCGACCGAATGCCGCGCAAAAGTTTCGAATGCCATCGCCGTGAGGCACTCAAAATAGGTGGGGTGGGCCGCGAGATCGCCGGATGCGAGCAGTTGCTCGATCGCTTCGCGCACTGCGGTAAAGCTGCGCGCGAATTCGTCGTCGGAAATCGGCGCTCCATCGAGCGAGATGCGTTCGTTGATGCGCTCGAGATGCGGCGAAGTGTAAAGGCCGGTGCGCAGGCCGGCCTGGCGCAGAATCGCGGCCAGCATTGCGGCGGTCGAGCCTTTTCCATTGGTTCCGGCGATGTGAACGCTGGGGAATTTGCGCTGCGGCTCGCCCAGATGGTTGGCGAGCCGGCGAATATTTTCCAGATCGAATTTCTGCACGCGGGCCTGGCGCGGCGCGGCGAGTTCCTTGCCGAGCGCGAGCAGATATTTCACCGCTTCGTCGTAGGTCATAGAGGCTCAGTGGCCGCGCGGCGCTCGTCCGCGTTTCGCTCTGCGCCTACTGCTTTGACGTCCACAAGGGAATTGGATGCCATCGGCGCGCTTCCCCGATGTGTGGCCGGCATCGCCGCCTCAGGCGAGAAAGAAATCGAATGCGCTGGAAATATAGTTTTTCAGCTCGCGGCGTTCCACGACGGCGTCGAGGAACCCATGTTCGAGCAGGAATTCCGCGCGCTGAAAACCCTGCGGCAATTTCTGGCGGATGGTCTGCTCGATCACGCGCGGGCCGGCGAAACCGATCAGAGCGCCGGGCTCGGCGATGTTCAGGTCGCCGAGCAGGGCGAAACTCGCGGTGACGCCGCCGGTGGTGGGATCGGTGAGAACGGAAATATAGGGCACACGTCGCTCATCGAGACGCGCGGCAGCGGCGGAAACCTTGGCCAGTTGCATCAGGCTCACCACCCCTTCCATCATGCGCGCGCCGCCCGAGCAGGAAACGACCACGAGCGGGGTTTTCGCGCCGGCGGCGCGTTCCATCGCGCGAGTCACCTTTTCGCCGACCACCGCGCCCATCGAGCCGCCAATGAATCCGAATTCCATCGAGCAGCAGATCACCGGACGGCCGTTCATGCGGCCTTCGACGGTCAAAATCGCGTCCGACATGCCGAGCTTTTCCTGGCTTTCGCGCAGGCGCTCGGTGTAAGGCTTCGTATCCACGAAGCTGAGCGGGTCGCTCGAAGCGAGTTCGGCGTCGTGCTCGGTCCAATCGCCTTCGTCGAGCAGCAAGGCGAGGCGTTTCGCGGCGCTCAGCCGGAAATGGTGGCCGCATTTCGGGCACAGCTCCCAGTTCTGCTCGAGATCTTTTTTCCAAATGGCGGCGCGGCAGCCGTCGCATTTCACCCACAGGCCTTCGGTGCGAATCTTGCGCTCTTCCTCGGGCGGGGTTTCGATGGCTTTGCGTTCGCGTTGGAACCAGGAACTCATTTTCTTAGTAGTCTATGCCTCGCTGAGCGAGAATTCCCTTCGTATAAGGATGCTTGATCTCGCGCATTTCGGTCACCAGATCGGCCTGCTCGACGAGTTTCGGATGCGCGTTGCGGCCGGTGCAAATGACGTGGACACGCTCGGGGCGTTTCGCCAGCGATTCGGCCACTTCCTCGGGATCGAGCAGCTTGTAGCTGATTACGTAGTTGATTTCGTCCAAAATCACCAGGTCGTATTTCTCGCTGTAAATCTGGTCGCGGCCGAATTGCCAGGCTTCGCGCACCATGCGCGCGTCCTCGGGATCGGTTTCCGCGCCGCCGATTTTGATGAACCCGCGTCCCATCGGAAGAATCTGGAATTTGTCGTCGCCGAGCATTTTGGCCGCGTCGAGTTCGCCGTAGTGCCACGATCCCTTGATGAATTGCACCATCAGCACGCGCAATCCCTGGCCCACCGCGCGAAACGCCGTGCCCAGCGCGCAGGTGGTTTTGCCCTTGCCCGGGCCGGTGTAGACGATCAGGAGACCTTTGGGTTCACTCATCTGTCCCAAGCGTAGCGGGCCACTTTGGCAGTGGCACAGGCATTTGCGCCTTCAGCTTCTGCGCCTTTTGCATCCCGATGTTTTCCATCGGGACCGCGCTTTCCGTCGGGACCGTGCCTGTGCGCCGCTCCAACATCCGCCGGCCCACCGACTTCCACCACGCGACCCTGCGTCGAGACTGAACAAGGAGCCAAAGTGGCCCACGGCCTCGGCGCCGTGCCAGCGCAGCGCCTTTCATACTGAGCGCGGCCACCGGCCGCGTCAAGCCGCCGCCCTCGGAGCGCCAGGGCCGTAAGAGGACCACTCGCCGCGAGAAACTTACCGCAGTCTCTCACACCGAGGTATCATGCCGATGCGCATGCTCCGCGAGAAAATGAACCGGCTAACCCGCGTCCCTCCGTCCGGAGCGCTTGTGGCGCCTTTGCTTCTGCTTACAGCGATGGCGTGCGCCGCACGGGCGCCGGAAGTGGCCCGCACAAGGGCACCCTCGTACCTGCGGTTCTGGAACCCGTCCATCGGGTCAGGAGCTGTCTATGAGGTCGAGACGCCCGGACAGCGCAGGACGCTTATAGAAATCACCGTGCCCAGCGGGCAGCGAATGACCAGGCACGACGGCTTCTGGGCGGAAGTCTCCTCGCAAGCGGAAGGGAACAACCTCTGGCTGATTGGTAAGGCACACCTGCAACTCGACCCCAAGCACAAGGAAGTCGCCGTCACGCGGCTGATCATGCAGTGGCCCGGCTTCCAGCCAATGGATCTCTCTCGGCACATGCGCGGCCTGGGCCCCTTTGCCCAAGACTTTGTCGGAGTCATCTCAGGCTACCGCGATGTTTACACGCCGCCCCTCGCGGGCGTGGGTCTTGACATCCCCAACCTCACTACCGACACCGAGGTCCGGCTTCGTGCCGAAGTCCCCAAGGCAAGAGACTTGGGCCCGCAGACCGTTTCCACACCCGCCGGAGTATTTTCCTGTGAACACTTCAAATTCGCTGGGAAAGCCGGCGAGGTGTGGGTTTCCAAGGCGGCAGCGCCGTTTGGGATTGTCCGGGCAACCACAAACGGCACGACGATGATCCTGAGTCGCCTGTTCACCGGTGCGAGTGATCGGATCGATGTGGTCCCCGAGCCGTTTCGGCTTGAAACGCTGCTGAGCGTCCCCAAGAGGTTTGGCGGTAGTTTCTGGGACTGGGTATTTCTTCCCGCGCGACCCTAAAAATCCTCCCACGAATCCCGCTTAGCTGGGCACCCTCGATAAGAACGAAGGCGCCGTCACGGCGCTGCTGAGCGTACCGCTGCTGGAAAGCACCGCCTGGCTGCCCGGAGAGGCAATGACTGAAGCCACGGACTGTCAGGTGAATGACCTCCCGGTGGAATCGTCCCGCCAGCCAGCATCTGTGCTCGGCGCATTCCATACGCGGGATCTCTCGCCCCGAACAGTTACCGCGATCGGCCCGCGCACCATTTAGCTAACACAGTGGGCCGGCCAACGAGCGTATACTGCGCTGGTGATCGAGAGCACCGACGGCAGCGCCACTACGCCACGCGGGCACACCCTCCTCGCCGGCCGCTCCCATGCGTGGAAGGGCTCCTGTTCGCCAACGTGCAAATTTGCGCCCCTTGCATCCCGAATGCGCCTACAGGACGCCGGCGGAGTTCATCCCGAAGGGACCCGCGGGAAATTCGACTCGCCCCGATGCCTTCATAAACCCGGGGCGGTCCGCATCGTCAGGACCGGACCGGGGGAGGGAAATTACTACCCCGGAGTTTACGCGGACCTCCCTATCGGGGCGCGCCACAACAACCCGCGTCCCGGCCGTCCCGATGCGTTCACCGACACGGGACGGTCCGCGTTGTCAGAACCGGACCGCTTCATGAGTCCCGACCTGCCCCGATGCCAGAACAAACGCGCGGCAGCCCGCGTCGCCAGGACCGGACCGCTCGGCGGCTCCGCGGACAATCCCCAATCCCTCAACTGCTACACGTGCGCGCTGAACAATCCGGAGACCCTCACCGACCCGCTCGGGCTCCTTGGCGACTTCCCTCCGGAACCCTTACCCTACACCCTTGGCGATCCCGGCAACGGCTGCTGGTACGTGTTATCGTACGACGTTCTAGAAAGCTTCACCTGCGGACCGTGGGGAAGGGCGATATGGGGTCCGCAGCCGGAGGGTCGCCGTCGCCGCAAGCGCCGACATCCACCTGCACGATAAGCAACGCAAGAACCACTGCTCCAGGTCCGGGGCAGGCCACCGGACCAGGCGCTTTCGGGCTCTATCCCTCCAGCCACCCCGGCATGGTGGCGATTGACCCCTATGCGCTGGGCTTCCCATACGACACGATGGGAGAGCGCAACTACGCCATTGGCCAGCTCCAGCAATACGCCTCGCAGATCACATTCACCTTTAGCCCGGCGCCGAGCCTTCCCGCGGGCTTCCCGACCACCTTCACCCTGGGAGACGTGGTGGGCGGGAACCCGAACCCGCGAGCTGGCGGCTCGGCGTATAACGGCTACTACGACTTTGACATCTACGGGCTCCCGAGCCTCGCCGCAGCGGACGCGGCGACATCGCAGCCGGTGGCTGTCACGGTCACGTTCCCCACATCTCTCCCGATCAACTGCGGCGGGCCTCTCGGCGACGCAATACCCCTGCCGCTAGGCACGTCATGAGGGTTCGGCCCATGCGCTACCTTGCCCTGCTGGCGATGGCTTGCCTGCCACCGCTAGCCCTGCCGACTGCGGCGCAGAAATCTGTCTCCCCAAGCCTCCCCCCACAACCGGACTACCTGCCGGCTGGCCCGTTCTATTTCGAGCGTGGCGCGCCTCGCCCCACTGACATGGACGCCTTCCGAAACAGACCGACCGTGAAATCCCCCAGCGGCAGGGCCCAGATCACGGTCACAGGCCCCGCAGAATCCCTTAAGGCATGGGTGACGCTTGAGTTCCTTGGACGATACGCCAGGGGCCTGGAGTATCAGGTCTGGCCGATAGAGAGGGACGTGGACGTGCTCTGGAGACCCGATAGCCGGGCCTTTGCCCTGACCGACAATCGCTACGCCAACATGTCCTACGTGCTCGTGTGCGGTACGAATTTCAGGTTGGGCGAAAGGGGGCTGGGATTGGGTATCCCCATCACCGATCTGACCCCTGTTGTCCGAAAGACCTTCGGGGCCCCCGCAAAGCGCTACTACGGGTCGGACCCCTACGACGTGGACATGTTCTACCTCAAGGCCCTCCGGTGGGTGGGAAATGACCACCTCCTGGTCGGGCTGGACGCGAGGACGCTGCCGGCTAACGCGCACGGCTCGGGCCGGCGGACCCCGCGGATAAGGGAATGGTACCTTGGATACCTGATCGATGTCCCGAGCAAGAGGGTGGTGGGAGATCTCAGCGAGGCCCAGCTTCTTTCGCGGTACGGGATCAGGGTGGCTAAGTAGCGTCCGCGGCCTCGGCGCCATGGCGTCCCTGGGTGCCGTGTGGGTCTGCTCCTGGGCAATTCGCCGGGCCGGCGAATTTGATCACCCGCTAGACTTCGCCGCCAAGCTAATCCGCTGGGTTCTCGTCATCGTCCTACTCGGCGCTGCGACGTATTACCCGGGGTACAGCGGCCCCCGGCTGACCCTGGGGCTGGGCGGTATGGCCTTTCTGGCCTGGCCGAACTTCGCCTACCATCTAGCTCGGTTCCTCCGCTGGTGTAGGGTTCTGCCTGCCGTGCACCAAACCGCGCCTGACGGCCCCGCTGGGATGCGCGGGTGACCCGTCGGATGGTGGCGACCGAGTTGCCGCAGACGCAGTCTCTGGCTGGTTGCGTAAAGGACCTGGCAAGCGTTGACAGCGTTCAAAATCTGACGCACGCAGGAAAGGTTTTCTAGCCAGTGCCTTTCTCTCGAACACCCTCTGTTCGCTAATTCAACTCGGCCAGGACATCTCTGCCTCCGCTTCGGTGCGACCGGAAACGACATTGCCCAGGCGGCGTCGAGCAACGGATTGGGGCCGCTGGCGCAGAACGCAGCCCAAAACATACCTGATGTGGCAGTTTCCGCGACGGCTGTCAGCGTCACGGCCTCTGAAAATGGGGTTCAGGCCACCGCAACGAGTGTCACAGCCTCGCTGCCGTTTGGAACAGTGGCTCAAGCCGGAGCGGGGGTATTGGCCGACGTATTCACGGGCAAGGCTATTTTCGATGCGGGCGTCGCCGTGGGTGCGCTATACGTGTGCACCCGTCCTGGGATTCGGTAGGCGGGGGTAATCATCGATGGGCGTCCCACCGTCACGACCGCTGGCCGATCTGCTTGGAGCAAGCGTCGGAGTCTGGGGAATCTGGAACCTTCTGCGGAAGCAGCATAGGCTGCGAGGGGTCGCTCGGGTCTTTAGGTGGGCCGTGGTCGCGCTCGGGGTAGGCGCGTTCGAAGTTGCACTGCGGGGAGGGCCCGGCCATCGGTCGGGGGCGGAATTTTGGGGTTTGGTCCCCGCCTGCCTCTTCTTCGCGTTCCCGGACATTTCGTTCTATTTGGTGATAGGCTGTCAGAGGCTAACGGGATGGCCGCGCGGGCCTCAGTCTCGCAATGCGACCGAGATCAAAGCAGCTTGAGCCGGACGCTGTTGCCGCAAACGCAGACATTCAGCCAGTGCATGGCCGCAAATAGCTCGACATTCAGCCTCGCGGGCCTAGCCCAGGGCGGGGTCAATGCCGCGCTGAGTGCGATGGGGAAGTCCGGTGTGAGCTTTGAAAACACGTGGCGGGCCACGCTCCTCGGCGGCAACCCGATTAGCGGGACACTGTTCGGATCGCCCAGCGATGCTGGAACATCGGCGGCTGCTACCACGCCAGGTCTGCTGGAGATGGGCATGGGGACGGTCACCACTTGGGGCAGGCGCACTTCGGATGTTTTGTCGCTGAACCTCGCTGGCAAGGGCGGGCTCCCGCTAGCCCTTGGTGACGCTTCGGCTGGGGTTAGGGGCTGGCTCGGAACGGCCAACAGCGTCCTGAGCCTAGGGCTAGACTTCACCACGCGCCTCGAAATCGACGCGGCCCTGTCCGCCTTGGAAGCCGCCTACTGCGAGTACAAAACCCAATGAGCGAAGAAAGGCGCTCGCGGCTTACCATGCACCTCCTGCGCATGTGTGTTTACGTCGGTGCTGTCTTTTGGCTGGCACTCGTCTACCTGGGGTGGGTGTTGATCTCCGGGTCCCCCACCGGCTGGCACCCATACGTGGTGGGATGGACCGCACTCGCCGTTGCCGGCCTGCTCATGGTCGCCACAATGAGTCGCTGGGTTAAGTACCTCCGGTTTGTTCTGGGCGGACTGATGCTTGGCGCCCTTCTCGCGATTGTGGACGGGCATCTCCCGAACAGCCGCGCGCCGTTCCCGCGCCTTGTGGCTGGCGAGTTGGCCGTGCTTTCGGCAGCTTGCGGACTGATTTCGCACACGCTGGCGGCGCGCCAGCTCACGTCCTTTGATCGCGTGGCGCTGGTCGGTTTCGTGGCCGCTGCCGTCGGCGGCCTGTTCAAGGGCCCGCAGGCGGCGGTGGCCGGACTCGCTCTCGGGTTTGCATTCCTCCTCGCTGCGTGGGTCCGCGAACGCCGGGCCGGGCCCCCGAAGCGCAGAGGCAGACCCGGAAGCGCGCCCCACCCGTCACACCGGCCCGGTTAGCCACGAAACGTGAAATCAGCCGCCGGCCCGTAGCCGGTCGACGCGGAGCGCCGGGGAGCGCGCCGGCATGACGCAACGGCCGCGAAATGGGCAGGCACGAACGAAACGGCGGAGGCCCCTTGCCGATCAAGCGCGAAGCGGCTGGGCTGCGGGACCCTATCCGCGTGCGCCGCGACGGCCTAGCCTCCGTTTCCGATCCAGCTCTCGCCCCATAGCGAGCGGCCCGCAACCCTGCCGAATTCTCCTCGCCTCCTTACGTAGACCCTCCCCTCGCGCTCCGAGTCGCATCGCGCGAAAATGCCATCGCGTGCGGACGAGGGCAATTCGACAATTTGCCCGAGGTCCAAACCAGCGCACGCCGAGAAGCAGGTGGAGAAGCAAAGCCATGGTCCGAACTTCCGTCACCGTTCCATTCGACCCCACGGGAGCCGCAAAGTCCCAGGGTGACCGGCCCAAATCCGCTCGGTCAACAAATCCCCAATGCCAATGCCGCTTTCGAGCGATTCGGGAAGAAACAAAACACTGCTCTCGTGACGCCCTCCACCGCCCACCCAGTTGGGCGTATTCCATTGAAAATACGGGCATTACAGGAGAAAGAAGCCCATTTCGCCAGGTCCCGCGAGTGACACCCTCCACCTTGCAGAGCGATTTCGCCCGGAACGCAGCCGCCCCGCTTGCGCGGCAACTGTTCCCGCAACGCCGCGCTGCGCGATCAGCCGAGGGCGAGTTCCTGGCGCAGCAATTCAGCGATGCGGGTGAGCGCTTCGCGGGCCGCGGCGGACATGGGCTGGGCGGCTGGCGCGGACGTTTCGCGTGCCACGAGCCACAGGCCGGGCCGGTGCGTGTGACCATCCTGGCAGATAGCGCCGGTCAGCTGGGCAATTTCGAGCGAATGGCCGGCGGCTTCGCGTTCAAAGAGCGAGCGGGCTTCATCGAGCAGGTCCTTGAAACCCTGGGACGCGAGCAGAGGGTCGACGTCGCGCGGAGTGGGCTGTTCGATCTCCTCGAGATCGTAATCGGGCAGCGGTTGGAGAATCGGCAGCTCGACGCTGGCGGTTGGCGCGTTGGGATCGTGACTTATGCGGATGCTCATCAGGAAATTTGTACAACAGACGAATCATTTCGGGTAGGGGTGGCCGGCGAGGAGGGCAAAAGCGCGATAAAGCTGCTCCGCGAGAACGACGCGCGCGAGTTCGTGGGAAAGCGTCATTTTGCCGAGCGAAATGCGCTCGCGAGCGCGGGCGCGCCAGGAATCGGGATAACCTTCGGCGTCGCCGCAGAGGAAAATCAGTTCGCGGACGCCTCGTTCACGCAGGCCCGAAAGCCAGCGCGCGAATTCCCGCGATTCCAATTCGCGGCCGGCGGCATCGAGCATCGCCCAAACGGCGGTCGGCTCGGTTTTCAGGCGATCGAGCGCTGCGGCTTGGCGAAGCTCGCTGACTTCGACGGGAGCGAAATGGCGCAGGCGCGCGACGTAATCCTCCTGGAGCGCGCGCAATTCCGGGCGCCGCGTTTTTCCGAGCATCACCAGGTGGATTTTCATAGGTGCGTTTTCAAAAGCGTGGCGTGCCGCGGCGGCCGATCAGCCGGTTGCCTGCTCGGAGCCGGCCTCGGGCGCCGGGATGCGTCGCGCGCTGCGCCAGAGGCGTTCCAGGTCGTAATACTGGCGCGCTTTTTCGCTGAAAATGTGCGCGACGAATTCGCCGTAATCGAGCAGAACCCAATCGGCGGAATCGTAGCCTTCGCGATGGGCGAGGCGGGCGCCGAGGGCGTCCATCCGGCGGGAGATTTCGTCGGCGATCGCGTGAATCTGGGGCGTGCTCCAGCCGGTGCAGATCAGGAAGAAATCGGTGAATCCGCCGATGTCGCTGAGGTCGAGAATGACGAGCTCGGCCGCTTTTTTGTCGAGAGCGGCCTCGGTGGCGGCGGTGAGTCGGGGGCTGGGGAGTTTAGCGGTCATGCGCGATAGAGCGCCTGTTTTTCAATATATTCCTCCACGAGACGCGGAACGAGGCCGGAGATCGAGCGGCCATGCTTGCGCCGCTGCCGAATGCCGGTCGAGGAAACCTCGCTCGAAACCGTTTCGAGCACGTGCACCGTGGTGCGGCGGAGCGGAATCGCCGCGGCATCCCTCGAAACGCGGCTGCGCCGCGCGGATGGAGCGGGTTGCGCGCGCAGCTCGGGCGGAATCGCATCCGCCAGGCGGTTCACTGGAAAGCCGGGGCGGTGCGCGACGATGAAATCGCAGGAATCGAGCAGCGCGAGCGGGTCTTTCCACGTGGCGATTTGGAGAAAGGCGTCGGCGCCGGTGATGAAAAACAGCCGGGCAGACTTTCCGGCGAGTTGGGACTGGAAGCGCCGCACCGTGTCGATTGTATAGGAGAAAGCGCCAGAAGTGTCCGCTTCGGCAAGCGAGGGGATGAAGTGCGGCTCGCCGGCGCAGGCGAGAACGACCATGGCGAATCGGTGCTCGAACGGCGTGATCGGGCTCTGCGCTTTGTGCGGCGGACAGCCGGAGGGGATGAAAAAAATGGCGTCGAGCCGGAATTTGCGCGTCGCGGCGCGAGCGACAGCCATGTGGCCGGAATGGAGCGGATCGAAAACTCCGCCGAAAAGGCCGATCGCCGGTGCGCGTGAGGAGTGGGATTTCACGGCTGGTTTGAAGGCTCCGGTAAAGGTGTTTCCGCCGGCTCGGCATCCTCGGCGGTGGGAAGCGGGCGCGGCAGACTCGCGAACGTTTCGCCGATCGCGCGAACGAGTTCCGGGATTCCCTGTCCGGTGACGGCGGAAATGGAGAGAAAAACCAAGCCGCGCTCGGCGGCGAACTGGCGCAAGCGGTCGCATTTTTCCGCGCTCGTTGCCGCGTCGAGCTTGGTGGCAACGACGATCATCGGCTTTTGCGCAAGCGCGGGGCTCGAAGCGGCGAGCTCGCCGAGGATGATTTCGAAATCGCTGACGGGATCGCGCGGATTGCCGTCGCTGACGTCAACGAGATGAGCGAGAAGGCGCGTGCGCTCGATAT
>JAKAOH010000236.1 GCA_021812285.1 Acidobacteriota bacterium
CCGCCCGATGAATTCCCGTATCTCGGCGTTCGAACCAACCGCCAGAATTTTGCCGTCGCGCACGGCGACGGCCTGCGCCTCGGGCTCGGCCGGATTCACCGTGTAAAAATCGCCGTTCACCAGCGCGAGATCCGCAAACTCTTTGGGCGTCGGTGTTGCCCGTGCCACCGTGCCGCGGTCGCCGGCCGCGCGGGCCCGAAAAGCAGGCGTCATCGCCGCGAACGCCACAAGCGCCGCAATCGTTCCGAGCCGTTTCCGCCGCCATTCACGGTTCATCGCTTCGCTCCTTCGCCCGGTCGCCGGCAATTCCCGCCGCCAGCACCACCGCCAGCAGGATTCGTTCGACGCCGGCCACGCGGCCGGCGGCATCGTACCACTCTTCGAGCGTGTGCACCCTGCCACCTTTGCCGCCCGCGCCCAGCGCCAGCGCCGGAATCCGGAGCGACAGCGGCAGGTTGGCGTCCGTCGAAGCGAGATGGGATTCCGCTGCGATGCCCATGAGCCGGTCGGCTTCGCGCACGGCGACAAGCAAGGGAGAATCGGCCGCGAGCCTTCCCGCGGGACGCGACCCGAGCGCGCGGAATTCCACAGTGAGCGATTTCGCCGCACCGGCGGCTTTTTCGCGCTCGTCGGCGGCCGCGCGCTCGCAGGCCCAGCGGACTTCGTTTTCCAGATCCGCCAGCGCCGTTTCCGATTCGGATCGCAAATCCACCTTGATCGACGCCCGCGCGGCGATGGCGTTCACTGCTTCGCCGCCCTCCATCGCGCCGATGTTCAGCGTGACGCGCGGCTTTTGCGGAAGCTCGATCGCCAGAATCCGCGCGATCGCGCGTCCCATTGCGTGAGTTGCGCTGGGCGCCCCCGCGTCCACCCAGCTATGCCCGCCGGGGCCCCGCATCATCACCTCGAAGCGCCGCGACGCGAGCCCGGCCGTCACGATATGCGCCGTCGAAGCGCCGTCGAGCGCGATGACTGAATCGAGACGCTCGCCGTAGCGCCCGACCAGCGCCCGCATTCCGCGCAAATTCCCTTCCCCCTCCTCGCCGACGTTCGCGGCAAAAGCGACGCTGCGCTGCGTTTCGATCCGCGCCGCGCGAAACGCCGCGGCGACCGCCAGCAGCGCGGCCAGGCCCGCTCCGTTGTCGCAGATTCCCGGCGCTTCCAGGCGCGTGCCGGCCCTCCGGACCCGCACCGGTTCTTCCGTCCGAATCGCGCAATCCAGGTGCGCTGAAACAAGCACGATTTTTTCCGTAAGTCCGCGCGCCTCGCCGATCACGTTGCCCGTTTCGTCCATCTCGGCGCGATAGCCCGCCCGTTTGAGCATCTCGCGAAACGCTCGCGCCCGCTGCTCCTCGCTGAACGGCGGCGCGGGAATCTCCACCAAACGAATCTGCTGGCGCATGATCCACGCCTCGTGCGACCGCAGCCAGCGAATCGCTTCCGCGACGCCCGGCGCGCGCAAAGGATTCTGCGCGCGGGAATCCATCGCCGCGCCAGCCGGAGCGGACGCCGCTCCGGATCGGCCCGGCCGAATCGTGTGCGTCCGCGCGTCCAAGGCCGCGCCTTTGTTCTTTTTCATTTTGAAATGCTTTCCGCGCGCGGCTCGTTTCCCCCTGCGAACCGCGGCGCACCCCGGGAACGAGAAAATCAGTCGCCGCGCGCCGCCGCGCCGGCGCCGGCGGCGATGGCGCGAATTTCGTCGTCGCTCAGAACCCGCGGCGATTGCTTGGCGGCCTGGAAAACGGCGTCCACCAGTTCGTCGCGCGGTTCGATGCCATGCCGCTCGAGCCAGTAAGTCACGTTGGAGCGTCCGCTGAGCGGGCCGATTTCGATCGCCTGTTCGAGGCCGAACAGATGCGAAGGCACGCCGCTGTAAACCGAATTCGCCAGCATCCGGTTGCCCTTGCGAAACGCCTTGATGATCGCTGCGGCGTGCACGCCGGTGGAAGTGCGGAAAGCGTCGCGGCCCACCACCGGATAATTCGCCGGAATCGGCGTGCGCGTGGCGCGCGAAACCGTCTCCGCGTATTCCTTCAATGGGCTCAAATCGCGGTCGATCAACCCCGCGAGCCGCAGGTTCACGAGCATCAGTTCCATCGGCGTATTGCCCACGCGCTCGCCGAGCGAAATCGCCGCCGCGTGCACCTGATCGGCTCCGGCGGCAATGGCGGCAAAGGAATTCGCGATGGAAAGCCCGCGATCGTTGTGTCCGTGCCAATCCACGCGAATCGGCCGGCCCGCGCGGGAAACCACCTCGTCGATCACGAATTTCACCAGGTTGTATGCGCCGCGCGGCGTCGCGTGGCCGACGGTGTCGCAGAGCACCACGGATTCCGCGCCCGCTTCGATTGCCGTCGAATAGAGGCATTTCAGCGTTTCGGGATCGGTGCGCATCGTGTCTTCGGTGACGTACATCGCCCGCAGCCCAAGCGATCGGGCGTAGCCCACGGCCTTTTCCGTGGTCCGCTGCAAGTGATCAACCGTCCAGTCTTCTACCAGGCGCCGGATCGGCGACGAGCCCAGAAACGTGGCCGCCTCGATGGCGATTCCCGCGCGCTGCGAAATTTCCGCGATCGGCCGGATATCGGCTTCCACGGTGCGCGCCGCGCAATTCGGCCGGATGCGCAGCCCCGCCCGCGCGATCTCCTTCGCCAGCGCTTCGGTATCGGCGTAGGCGCGCGGCCCGGCGCCCGGCAGACCGATATTCACCATCTCGATTCCGAGTGATTCCATCAGATGCAGGATTTTCAGTTTGTCTTCGATCGGAGGATCGAAAACGGAGGGGTTTTGCAGGCCATCGCGCAGCGTCTCGTCGTCGAGCGTCACTTTGCGCCCGGGGGGGATTTCCGGGCCGGCCACGGCGTTCCAATCGTAAATCAGATCGCCCAGTTCGTCGCTCATCGCACCCTCCCTTGTGGCCTGCGGCCGGCAACGACGCCGTTCGTCATTTCCTCCGCGCGCGGTAGCTGCGCCACGCTCCGCGCCATCCGCGCCAGCGCGCGCCGGCTTCCGCACCGAACAGCGCGGCCAGCATGCTTTCCGCCAGTTCCACCACGCCGCGGTCGTAGGGAAACCACCACGGCTTTCTTCCGCGCGGGAAAACGTCTCTGTCCATGTATTTTACTTGAACCATTTCCTCAAGTCCGCTTTCCCCGTGCGTGCGTCCCCATCCGCTCGCGCCGCGTCCGCCGTGCGGCGCTTCGGCGATTCCGTAGCAACTCACCACGTCGTTGATCATCACCGATCCCGCGCGCAGTTGGCGCGCGATCGCTTCGCCGCGACGCCCATCGGCCGTCCAGATGCTCGCTCCGAGCCCGAACGGCGTTTCGTTCGCCAGCCGCACCGCTTCTTCGCCGTCCGCCGCCGGAGCGATCGCCAGCACCGGGCCGAAAGTTTCCTCCTGCATCAGCAGCATCCCCGGCTCGACGCCGGCGATCACCGTCGGCTCGAAAAACAGCGGCCCCAGATCGCGCCGCCGTTTCCCGCCCGTCAGAACCCGCGCGCCGCGCTTCACCGCGTCCGCGATCTGCCGTTCCACGCGCTGGATTTGCCGCTCGTCAATCATCGGACCGACGTCCGTTTCCGGTTCGAGGCCGGAACCCAATCGCAATTTCTTCGTTTTTTCCACGCACAGTTCGGTCAGGCGTTCCACCGCGCCGGGCTCCGCGTAAATTCTCTCCACCGAAAGACACGCCTGCCCGCAATTCGTCATGCTGCCCCAGACCGCTCCGCTCGACGCCGCGTCCAGATCGGCGTCGCTCAGCACGATCATCGCGTCCTTGCCGCCCAGTTCCAGCACCGTGGGAATCAGCAGGCGCGCGCACGTTTCCGCCACCAGGCGTCCGGTCGTGACGCTTCCCGTGAAACTCACTTTGTCCGGCCCGGCTTCGATCAGCGCGCGGCCCAATTCCCCCGGCCCTTGAACCACCTGCATCAGGTCCACCGGCAAACCGGCCTGATCGAAGAGTTCGCCCACCAGCGCGCCGCACCACGGCACGAGTTCCGAGGGTTTTAGAATGACGGCGTTTCCGGCGACGAGCGCCGCGGCGATGGTCGTCATGGGAATCGCGAGCGGGTAATTCCATGGCGCGATCACCGCGACCACGCCGTGCGGTTCGCGCTCGACCCACCCGCGTTTGCCCTTGAAGACCGGATTGTGGTGAGCGACCCGCCTTGGCGCGAGCAGCCTGGCGGCGTGCCGCGCGTGCCAGCGCACCGAATCAAGCGAAACCAGCACCTCCGAGAGCAGCGCCTCCCCAAGCGGCTTGCCCGTTTCCCGCGTCACCACCTCGGCGATTTCCCGCGCCCGCGCCAGCAATACCGCGGCCAGCGATTCCAGGCGTTTCGCGCGCTCGGCAACGCCGAGCGCCGCC
>JAKAOH010000053.1 GCA_021812285.1 Acidobacteriota bacterium
GAAATAACCGGGTCCTCTCGTGTATCGCTGCTTCAAGTTCGCGGCCAGCCAGGGAAAATTGGCTTCGCGATGCGCCTTCCAAAGCGTCTTCAGACCGAAATTGAATTCATGATTCCCGACCGCTGCCGCGTCGTAATCGAGCGCGTCCATCGCTTCGATCACGGGATTGGGTTTTGCCGGATCGCGTCGCGCGAAGTAATAGGCTTCGGCCGAGCCTTCGATCAGATCGCCGCAATCCACCAGGATCACATGGCGCCGCGTCGCGCGGATGCGGCGGACGAGCGTCGCGATTTTCGCGAGGCCGCGATCGGCGTAGCGCCCCATGGCGTCGTCGAATGGCTCGATGTGGCCATGAATGTCCGTAGTGCTGAGGAGGGTCAGGCGAACCGTTTGCGGGACGGATGTGGGGGCGCTGGGTCGCGGCGCGGCCAGCAGCGCCGCACAGAAAGCGAGCAGGGCAAGCGCGGCAGGAATTTTCCGGACTCGGAGTATTGGGGATGCCACCTCGGCTGGCCCTCCTTGCGCGTTGCGGCACTGCCGCGGCGCGCCGCCGCGAAGCAACGATTGTAGCCGTCCCGAGCGCCGCGTGTCGCGTGGTATCGCGCCCGTAGAGCAGCAATTCGCAGTCGAATTCTCTGCGTAAGCCGCTGCGGGAAGCCCGTGGCGCGGCCATGGTGTTTCGCTTCCCGCGCCCGGCTTCTTGCAAAAGTCATCGGATGTTTCCTATACTGGCGCCTTCGATTTGAGTGGGATTGAGAAACGCTCAAGAGATGTCTGCCAAAACTGTCGCCACTGCCGAAATTCCGCCGGAAGCCGCCGTCGTACCCGCAGCCGTTCCTGATCGCAGCTATTTTTGGGACAAAATCCATTCACTCACCGGAATCATTCCGATTGGCGCGTTTCTGGTCGAGCATTTCTGGTCCAATAGTTACGCGCTGGTGAGCGCGGATCTCTACAATCGGCAGTCTTCCGACCTGCAGACGATTCCCTGGCGCGTGCCGGTGGAAGCATTGCTTATCTGGATCCCGCTTCTCTATCACGGGTTCTATGGCATCTACATCTGGTCGCGCGGAAAAGCGAATATCAGCCGCTACAGCTACGGCGCGAACTGGATGTACGTCATGCAGCGCTGGACGGGCCTCGTCGCGTTCGTTTTCATTGGCTGGCACGTCTACGTCGAGCGGTTCCTGACGCAGGGACGTTCGAATTATTTCGACGTCGCCGCGACGCTCTCGCATCCTCTTTATCTGAGCTTCTACGTCATCGGCATCCTGGCCGTTTCGTTTCATTTCGGCAACGGGTTGTGGCAATTTTCGAATAAATGGGGTCTGGCCGTGGGCGCGCACGCGCAGCGCAAGGCCGCATGGGTCGCCGGCGCCATCGGCGTGCTCTTCGCCGTTGTGGGCCTGCTGATTGTATGCGCCTTCGTATTCCACTGGCAGCCGTTCCAGTTCTACGCACAATGAGCTCAACGAAAGTCATTCTGATTGGCGGTGGTTTGGCGGGCTTGATGGCGGCGATCCGCGTCGCCGAGCTTGGTCATTCCGTGGATCTATTTTCCGTGGTGCCGGTGCGGCGGTCGCATTCGGTCTGCGCCCAGGGCGGCATCAACGCCGCCAAGAACCTCAAGGGCGAGGGCGATTCCACCTGGCAGCATTTCGACGACACCGTCTACGGCGGCGATTTCCTCCAGAATCAGCCGCTCGTCAAGGGAATGTGCGAAGCGGCGCCGGGCATCATCGACCTGCTCGACCGCATGGGCGTCACCTTCAACCGCACCCCGGAAGGATTGCTGGATTTCCGCCGTTTCGGAGGCACGCTGTATCACCGCACTGCGTTCGCCGGAGCGACCACCGGCCAGCAATTGCTCTACGCGCTCGACGAGCAGGTCCGGCGGTTCGAGTCCGAAGGCAAAGTGCGCAAGCTTGAAAGCTGGATGTTCCTTTCGGCCGTTCTCGACGACGCAGGCGTCTGCCGCGGCGTTTCCGCGGTGAGCCTGCGCAGCGGCGAAGTCCGGACGTTTCCCTCCGACGCGGTGATCGTCGCGACGGGCGGCATCGGCGCGATTTTCCGCCAGTCGACGAATTCGGTGGCCTGCACGGGCTCGGCGCAATCGGCGCTGTTCCAGCAGGGCGTGCATTACGCCAATCCCGAAATGATTCAGGTTCACCCGACGGCGATTCCCGGCGAGGACAAATGCCGGCTGATCAGCGAATCGGTGCGTGGCGAGGGCGGCCGCGTCTGGGTGCCGAAAGCCGCGGGCGACGGCCGCGATCCGCGCACGATTCCCGACGCCGAACGCTTCTATTTCCTCGAAGAGTGGTATCCGAAATACGGCAACCTGGTGCCGCGCGACGTCGCGACGCGCGCCATTCACAAAGTCGTCTACGAATTGGGCCTCGGGATCGACGGCAAGAACATGGTCTATCTCGACGTCACCCACCTGCCGCGCGAAATGCTCACCCGGAAACTGGGCGGCGTGCTCGAAATCTACGAGAAATTCGTCGGCCTCGATCCGCGCGACCACCCCATGAAGGTGTTCCCGGCCCAGCATTACACCATGGGCGGCATCTGGGTGAACAACGAGAACCAGGCCACGAACGTCCCGGGAATTTTCGCCGCAGGCGAATGCGAATACCAATATCACGGTGCGAATCGCCTCGGCGCGAATTCGCTGCTTTCCTGCCTCTACGGCGGCATGCTTGCCGGGCCGGCCGCAGTGAAATACGCGCAAAGTATCGCCAAAAGCGCGGAATCGGTTTCTTCGGCTGTTTACGAGCGCGAACAGAAGCGCCAGGAAGAAATTTACGACCGCCTCCGCTCTCAGCAGGGCGAAGAAAATCCCATCTCGCTCTGGAAAGAGATGGGCGAGACGATGACGCAGCATGCGACCGTGATTCGCTACAACAAGGACTTGCAGGCAGCCGACGCGAAGCTGGCCGAGCTGCAGGATCGCTACCACCGCATCAATCTTGCCGATACCGGTCGCTGGGGTAACCAGAGCCTGCATTTCACCCGGGAACTGGGCAACATGCTGGTGCTCGCCCGGCTCATCGTGCAGGCAGCGGCGCTGCGCGATGAATCCCGCGGCGCGCACTACAAGCCCGATTTCCCCGACCGCGACGACGAGCATTGGCTGCGTACCACGCGCGCCGAATACGACAACGGCTCCTTCAAATTCCAGTTCGATCCGGTGGATACGTCGCTGATCCCGCCGCGCAAGCGCAGTTACACAAGCAGTTGATCGGGAAACGAACGATGGCCGAAGCCAAAACGATTCTCGTTCGCGTCAAGCGGCAAGCGGGCCCGCAGGATACCCCGCAGTGGGAGGAATTTTCCATCCGCTGGCGCCCGAATATGAACGTCATCGCCTGCCTCATCGATATCGCGGAAAATCCCGTCACCTCCGACGGCCGCAAAACCACTCCGGTCAGCTACGAAGCGAATTGCCTCGAGGAAGTCTGCGGCGCATGCGCGATGGTCATCAATGGTCACTCGCGCCAGGCCTGCTCGGCGCTGGTGGACCACCTCGAGCAGCCCATTCGGCTCGAGCCGATGTCGAAATTCCCGCTTGTCCGCGATCTCGTGGTGGATCGCCAGCGCATGTTCAACGACGCGAAACGCATGCGGTGTTGGGTGCCGATTGACGGCACCTACGCCATCGGGCCGGGCCCGCGCATCGCGCCCGAGCGCCAGGAAGTGGCCTACGCGCTGTCGCGCTGCATTTTCTGCGGAAATTGCCTCGAAGTCTGCCCAAAGGTCAACGAGCATGGCGATTTCGTCGGCGCGGCGATCGTCAACCAGGTGCGGCTGTTCAACATGCATCCCACCGGCGCGATGCACGCTCACGAGCGCCTGCGGGCTGTTCGCGGACCGGGCGGCATCCAGGAATGCGACAACGCGCAGAATTGCGTGAAGGCGTGCCCGAAGGGCATTCCACTCACCGAATCGAATAATGACGTGAACCGGCAGGCGCTGCTCGATTCGATTCTCGGCTGGATGTTCCACTAAGCGACTGCCGCGCCGCCGCCGTTCGAACGCAATCCTTTACCATTGAATGTTTCCCCGCTTACCCGCCGGTATGCCCCGTTGCGTGGTTCCGTGCGCCTTGAAATGCCCGCTGCGTTACAATGCTCGGGAACCCTTCGTCTCCGGGGAATGAGGTGAACATGAAACGCCTGTGGTGGCTTTCTTGGATGATCGTCGTCGCGGCAATTCCGGCTGTGGCGCAGGAGCGACCCGCGCCAAGAGCGCCGGCGCGGCCCGCACCCGGACTCTACATGACGTTCGTGACGTCGATGGGGAATATCCATTGCCGGTTGTTTCCGCATCGAGCGCCGATCGCCGTCCACACGATCGTCGGACTCGCCACGGGCCGCCTGCCGTACATCGATCCGCGAACGCACAAAAGGATGGTCGGAAGGCCGTTTTACGATGGAATCATTTTCCATCGCGTGATCCCGAATTTCATGATTCAAGCCGGCGATCCCACCGGCACGGGCGAGCATTCGGCCGAAGGACCGGGATTCCCGTTCAAAAACGAGATTTCTCCGAGCCTCACTTTTGATCGCCCCGGCCGCTTGGCGCTGGCGAATGAAGGCAACGCCGATTCGAACAGCAGCCAGTTTTTCATCACCGAGGTTCCCGTGCCCCGCTTGAACGGCGGCTATACCATTTTCGGCCAGTGCGGCGACGTGAACGTAGTGACCGCAATCGCGAACGTGCCTCGAAACGCCCGAAACCGTCCGTTGCGTCCCGTGGTAATCCGCCGCGTGATCGTGCGGCGCATCCGCGGCGAGCGGCGTCCGCTGAAGCACGCGGTGGCGAGTCGTGGCTCGGTGCGAAACCCGCCGCCGGCTCGGGACCGTTAGGACAAACCGATCGTGAGCCGGCTCGCCATCGGGGAAGCGCAACCGGCTCCGCGGCGCGGGTGGCGCAAAACGGCCTGGGTGGTCTTCGTTCTGGCAGCGATCACGCTGCTGCTGCATTTCCTCTTCAATCGCGAATACGGATTTTTCCGCGACGAACTCTACTACATGGCCTGCGGCCATCATCTGGCCTGGGGCTATGTGGATCAGCCCCCGCTGGTGGCCGTCGTCGCGCGAGTCAGCGAATGGCTGATGGGTTCGCATCTGTTCGCGATCCGATTTTTCCCGGCGCTGGCGGGAGCGGCTGTCGTTTTCCTGACGGGAAAAATGGCCGGGGAACTCGGCGGAGGAAAATTCGCCCAGGGTCTCGCGGCGCTGGCGATGCTCGCTGCTCCGGCGTATCTGGCCTTCGATAATTTCCTTTCGATGAACGCGTTCGAGCCGATTTTCTGGACGCTCTGCGCGCTGATTGCGCTGCGCATCGCCCGCGGAGCCGACGAGCGATGGTGGCTGCTCTTCGGTGTGGTCGCCGGCGTCGGCCTGCTCAACAAGAACTCCATGCTGATTTTCGGCTACGCGATTTTCGTCGGGCTGTTACTCTCGCCCGCGCGGCGCGTTTTCTACAGCAAGTGGATCTGGATCGCGGCGCTTGTGACGTTTGCAATTTTCGCGCCGAATCTCGCTTGGCAATGGAGGCACGGCTGGCCGCAGATTCAGGTCGTGATGAACGCGCGCCTGTACAAAAATGTTCCCGTCTCGCCGCTGGGCTTTCTGTTCGACCAGGTATTGTTCATGCATCCCGTCACCCTGCCGGTTTGGGCGGCTGGCCTCTGGTGGTATTTCACGGAGGTGCGCGAGCGACCGGAGCGGTTTCTCGGCGTAACTTGGCTCGTTTTACTGGCTGTGTTTGTGCTCCTGCACAGCAAGAGCTACTACCTTTTGCCCGCCTATCCTCTTCTGCTAAGCGCGGGTGGCGTGGCCTGGGAGCGATGGCTCGCAAGCGAGCGCTGGCGCCGCGCGCGTGTGGCGCTGCCGGCGGCCATCGCGCTCGGCGGACTCATCACGCTGCCCTACGGCCTGCCGATTTTGCCCATCCGCGATTTCCTGCGCTATGAAAAAATCCTGCCGATGTCAGGCGACATCCGCGTGGAGCGCGACGCCGATGGCCCGCTGCCGCAGCTCTACGCCGATATGTTCAGCTGGCGGCACACAACGAGGGTCGTGGCAGGCGTCTACAACGCCCTGCCGCCGGCCCGGCGCTCAGGCTGCGCCATCGTCGCCTGGAATTACGGCGAGGCGGGCGCCATCGACCACTACGGCAAACGCTACGGCCTCCCGCAGGCGCTCAGCGGCCACAATAATTTCTATTTTTGGGGTCCCGGCGATTATTCCGGCTCGTGTGTCGTCGCCGTCGGCGTTCCGCTTTCGTTGCTCGACGAAATGTTCACCAGCGTCCATCTGAAGGCGCGCGTCCTCAATCCCCATGCGATGGCCGTGGAAAATCACTTGCCCATTTATCTCTGCGGAAAACCGAAAGCGCCCTTCGACAAAATGTGGCCGAAGTTGCGCTACTACATTTAGCGCGCTTTTCTCGCCCCTGTTGCTCCGCGTTCGCGCCGGTCGAATTTCGCCTGTCATCCTGAGCCCCGGTCCGCCGGGGCGAAGGATCCCGACGCGACTCCGCTTTCCTCTTTTCAGCGCGCGAGCTCTACTCGTGCCGCAGCGCGATCGTCGGGCCCAGTTGCGTCGCGCGGCGCACGGGAATGCACATGGGAACGTCCCCTCCGCGCCGGAGGATACCCAACGTCTGGAGGAAAAAGTCACGGCTGCGCGGATCAGTTCGCCGTCAAGCCGGAAAAACTCTCGCGCGCTGTGGCAATCGTCCGTGCGATGTCCGCGTCGGTGTGCGCGGCGGAAAGAAAGAGCGCCTCGAATTGCGAGGGCGGCAGCAGAATGCCTCGTTCGAACATCCGGCGGAAAAATGTCGCGAAACGCTCGGTGTTGGAATGCTTGGCGGAAGCGTAATCCCTTACGCGGCCTTCGGTAAAAAAGACGGTGAGCAGCGACCCTGCGCGATTGATCGCAACCGGTACGCCGGCGTCTTTTGCCGCGGCAGTCAGACCCTCCGCCAAGCGCTTGGCTCTCGCGTCGAGTTCCTCATAAAAACCCGGTCTGCGCAATTCGGCGAGCGTCGAGAGCCCCGCGCGCATCGCCAGCGGATTGCCCGAAAGGGTTCCCGCCTGATAGACGGGCCCTTCCGGCGCGACCATTTTCATCACGTCCGCGCGTCCGCCGTACGCGGCGACGGGCATCCCTCCGCCGATAATTTTTCCCAGTACCGTCAGGTCGGGCGGGATGCCAACGGCGTTTTGCGCTCCGCCCCAGGCGATGCGGAAACCGGTGATGACTTCATCAAAAACGAGCAGCGACCCGTGTTCGGCGGTGACATCGCGCAGCATTTGCAAAAATCCCGGTTCCGGCGGCACAACGCCCATGTTCGCCGCCACCGGCTCGACGAAAATCGCGGCAATTTCCTTGCCGCGCTTCGCAAAAATCTCTTTGACCGCAGCCGGATTGTTATAAGGAGCGTTCAGCGTGAGCGCGGCGAAGGACTCCGGCACGCCGGCGCTCGCGGCGATGCCAAAAGTTGCCAGGCCCGATCCCGCTTCGGAAAGGAAGCTATCGGCGTGGCCGTGATAGCCGCCCTGGAATTTCACCACCAGTTCGCGGCCGGTGAATCCACGCGCGGCGCGCAGAGCGCTCATCGCCGCTTCGCTGCCCGAGCTGACGAACCGGACGCGTTCCATCGAGGGAAGCGCGCCACGGATCTGTTCGGCGAGCTGCACTTCGAGTTCATTCGTGACGCCATAGCTCGATCCGCGCTCGGCCTGCTCGCGCAGCGCGGAAGTGACGGCGGGGTGGGCGTGGCCGAGAATCATCGCGCCCCACGAGCTGATGTAGTCCAGATATTCGTTGCCGTCGGCGTCCCAAATCCGCCCGCCCGAGGCGCGCTCGACGATGATGGGTTCGCCGCCGACGGCGCGAAACGCTCGCACCGGGCTATTGACACCGCCGACGAGCACTTCCAAAGCGCGGCGCCAGATTTCGCGGGAACGGTCGCGCGGCGTCATTCCCCGAGCCACTTGGCGGCGTCCTTGGCGTGATAGGTGAGGATGAAATCGGCTCCGGCGCGCCGAATGCCGGTCAGGATTTCGAGTGCCGTCCGTCGTTCATCCAGCCATCCGTTTCGCGCGGCCGCTTTCACCATTGCGTACTCGCCGCTCACGTTGTACGCGCCCACGGGAATATTCACGGCTCCGCGGACGGCATGCAGAACGTCCAGGTAGGGCAGCGCAGGCTTGACCATCACCATATCGGCGCCCTCTTCGATGTCGAGCGCCACTTCGCGCAACGCTTCCCGCGCGTTGGCGGGATCCATCTGGTAACTGCGGCGATCGCCGAATTGCGGCGCGGATTGGGCCGCGTCGCGAAACGGTCCGTAAAATGCCGAGCAGTATTTCGCCGAATACGCCAGAATCGCCACGTCCACGAATCCCGCGTGATCGAGCGCACCACGAATCGCGCCCACGCGGCCATCCATCATGTCCGACGGCGCGACGACGTCCGCGCCGGCGCGAGCGTGCGAAACGGCGGCTTGCGCGAGGAGTTCGAGCGAGGGATCGTTGAGCACTTCGCCGCTTTTCACCACGCCGCAATGGCCGTGGCTCGTGTATTCGCACAGGCAAACGTCGGTCGCGACGACCAGGTTCAATTTCGCCTTCTTCACCGCTTCCACGGCGCGCTGCACCGGAGCGTCTTTTGCCCAGGCTTCCGATCCGCGCTCGTCTTTTTTCTCCGGAAGACCGAACAGGATGATTCCGGCGATGCCGAGATCTTCGATTTCGCGGCATTCCTCCAGGAATTTGTCCACCGACTGCTGATAGATGCCCGGCATGGACGGGACTTCCTTACGCATGCGCTTGCCGGGGCAAACGAACATCGGATAGAGAAAATCGCTTGCCGCAAGCGGGGTTTCGCGTACCAGCGAGCGCAAACCTTCGCTGCGCCGCAATCGCCGCGGTCGGTGGGTTGGAAAACTCATCGCATTCTCCCTTTTTCGGCGGGATGGGCGCCGCAATGGCTCGCGATCGCCGCGGCAAGCCCCGCGGCGGTGGCCACTTTCGCTTCGATTTCCACCGCGTAGCCCGCTTCCCGAATCGCCTGCGCCGTGGTCGGCCCAATCGCGGCGAATCGCGTCTTTCCCGCCAGATTTCGAACGGTTTCTTCTCCCAGCCGCTCGACGAAAGCGCGAAACGCCGACGGGCTGGCGAAACTCACAACGTGTACCTGAGCGGCGCGGATGGCGGCCAGAACGCCGGGATCGCCCTCAGCGCTTGCGATCGTCCGATACGCGACCACTTCCACCGGTTCGGCGCCGGCCTCGGCGAGCGCGCGCGGCAAATCGCCCGCCGCGCGGTCGCTCCGCGGAAGCAGCACGCGGCAGCCCCCGATTTTATCGCCCAGTTCGCGCGTTAAATCCACTCCCGTGCGGCCGCTCGAAACGTGATCCACGCGCCAACCGGCTTCGCGCGCGGCGAGTTCGGTGGCGTGGCCGACCGCCGCGACGCGCGGACGAAAAGTGGCTGGTGAAAGCTGCGCGGCCAAATTCACTCCGATCGCGCGGGCGCGGGCAGAGACGAATTCCACCACGTTGCGGCTGGTGACCACGAGCCAATCGAACCGCTCGATCTGCTCGATCGCGCGATCGAACGCAGCAAAATCTTCGGGCGGCGCGAATTCGACGAGCGGCAACAGCAAAACCTGTGCGCCCAGCGTTTCCAGGCGTGACACCAGTTCGCTCGCCTGTTCAACGGCGCGGGTCACGACAATGCGGCAGCCTTCGAGCGGTTTCATGTCTGCCGAGATGGCTGGCTGGTCCATTCCGCCCGTATCAACCTTTGCGCTCGATCTGGCGCAGGATGCGATCGGCGCCCGCTTCGATCAATTCCCGGCCCAGTTGCCGGCCGAGTTCGAGCGGCGTGGAACGATCCTCCATCTGTTCCTTCGTGGCCTGTGTCGAACGCCGGACGTATTCCGTACCGTCTGGCGAAGCGACGCAGGCTTCGAGCAGGAAGCGCCCATCCACGTTCCGCGCCCACGCGCCCACGGGAACCGAACATCCGCCTTCAAGTTCGGCGAGCAGTGCGCGTTCCGCATTGATCGCGGCTCGCGTCTCGACGTCGGCCAGCGTCGCGACCAGCCTGCAGAATTTGGGATCTCCGGCGCGCGTTTCGATGGCAAGCGCGCCCTGGCCGACGGCCGGCAAGAGAATTTCCGCGCCGATGACTTCCGTGATTCGCGCGGAGAGCCCCAGCCGATCGAGGCCCGCCTTGGCGAGCACGATGGCGTCGAAATCACCGCGATCGAGCTTCGCAAGCCGCGTATCCACGTTTCCGCGGAGCGGGAGAATCTGGAGATCGGGGCGGTAGTGGCGCAATTGCGCCTCCCGGCGGACGCTGCTCGTGCCGATGCGCGCGCCCTCGGGCAGGCTCGCCAGCGTCGCGCCCGCGCGCGAAACCAGGCAATCGCGGGGATCCTCGCGCGCCAGCACGGCGGGAAATGAGAAACGCGAATCGAGCTCCGTTGGCACATCTTTCATGCTGTGCACGGCGAGATCGGCACGGCCGTCGAGCAGTGCTTCCTCGAGTTCCTTGATGAAAACGCCTTTCAGGCCCAGATCCCCCACCGCGCCTTCCAGAAAACGGTCGCCCGAGGTTTTCAGCACGACGATTTCTGATTCCACGCCGCAGCTCTGGGCCAAACGCTCGCGAACGTATTCCGCTTGCCAAAGGGCCAGGCGGCTGCCGCGGCTGCCGATTCGCGCCGTCACGATTTGTCCTCCGAATCGAGGCCGAAAAGGCCACGCAGGGTTTCGATCTGCTGAACGCGGTCGCGCCAACTGCGCGCGTGGCGTAGGCGGCTGGAGGGCGCTTTCAGGAGTTCCTCGAGAAGCTCGGCCGTCAGCTGGTCGATTTTTTCGCGGTCCTCGGGACCCAGGTGGGCGAAGGCCTCGGCGTGGGTTTCCAGGACGCGGCGACGGCGCGAATCGAGCCGCAAACGCAGATCGTCCACGGCGTCGGCGGCTCCGCGGCCGGCGTACCACGCTTCGAATTTGGAAATCTGCGTGTTGAGAATTGCCTCGGCGCGGGGAACCTCGCGTTCGCGGGCGATGCGGTTTTGCTCCACGATTTCGGTGAGGTCGTCGAGGTGATAAAGGTAGAAATTGTAGAGGGAAGAAGAATCCGCTTCGATATTTCGCGGCACGCCGAGATCGAGCGCGAGCATCGAGCGGTTCTTGCGCTCCGCCATGGCCTCGACCAGCATCGCGTGCGTGACCACCGGTTCGGGCGAGGACACCGACGAAACCAGAACATCCGCGCGCGCCAGCTCGCGCGACATTTCCTCCCACACCAGCGCTTCGACGCCGAATCGCTCGGCGAGCGCGGCGGCGTGCTCGCGCGTCCGGCTCGAAACCCAGAGCCGTTTGATTCCGCGCTGCCGGAAATTTTCGACCACCTGCTCGGCCATCTCTCCGGCGCCGAGAACGAGAGCCTCGTGGGCTTCGAGGTTGCCGAAAATGCGCTCGGCGAGTCGCACGCCGGCCGATGCGGCGGACATCGGCCGCGCGCCGAGTTCGGTTTCCGAGCGCACGCGGCGGCCGGCTTCGATGGCGCTTTGGAACAGCCGGTTCAGGATGGGGCCGGTCGCGCCGGAATCGGCTGCGCGGCGATAGGCTTCGCGGACCTGACCGAGGATCTCGGCTTCGCCGAGGAGCATGGAATCGAGGCCCGCGGCGACCCGGAACAGATGCAGGATCGCCTCGCCGTCGCGGCGCGAATAAAGCGAGCCGTTGAGCTGCTCGGGCGGAATCGAATGGAATTGGGGTAGGAACGCCTCGATCGCGCCCAGCTCTGCGTCCTGGCCGTACACGCCGTAGATTTCGCTGCGATTGCAGGTGGAAAGCACCACTACCTCTTCCATTTGCCAATGCGAGCGGAGTTCCTTCGAGGCGCGCTCAGCCGTTTCGGCGTTGAACGCGGCGCGCTCGCGCAGCGCGACCGAGGCGGTGCGATGATTCAATCCGACGAGAACGATGCGCATACGCGTGCCGGCGCTTGGCCGGCGGATCTTTCCTGTACGTCCTGCCTCGCGGCCGGCGCTTTCCCGCGCAAAATCACAAAAACCTGTGAAATTGCGAAAGGTAGACGTTGACCACCGCGTAGCTGAAAATCACCAGCAGAAACGTAAGCGCGCACATTAGCGCCGCTCGCGCTCCGCGCCAAACTCCCCGGCTCGAAAGCCTCAGGTACCCTCCGTAGAGCGCCAAAATCACCAGCGTGGTCAGCACCTTCGGGTCGGTCAGTAAGATTTCATGTTGCGTGTGATGTTCCCAATAAATGCCGAGCCCGGCCCCGGCCACCAGCGCCACTAGGCCCACACGAACGCTGCCGCGCGCCATGCGCTCCAGACCGTCGAGCGGAGGAAATCGCCAGATCGCCGGGCAGCGCCAGTTCGCGGGACTCGGACGCCGGCGAAGATAGCGGTCCTGAAGCAGGTAGACGGTGCTTAAGAGAAAGGCGAGCGCGAATCCGGCGTAGGCCAAAACGCTCAGAGTGACGTGGAACGCGAATAGGGCGCCGCGCTCTTGGCTGGTGGCCGGCGCGGGATGGCCGGACCAGCTGCCTATCAGAAAAAGTATAATCACTCCGGGCAGAACGAATGCGCCGATCGAAGGTTGGTGGTAATAGAGTTCAAGGCCGAGGTAGATGGCGGCGAGCAGCCAGCCAAATAGGGAAAGCGAGCCGTAGAGATCGTCGTAGGGAACCGAACGCACCCAGTGCGAGCGTTCAAGCAACGCGAAGTAATGGCAGAAGAGACCCAGAGCCAGCGCGGCCGTGGCAAAACGCCCGGTGAGCCGGCGTCCGCTATAGAGAAACGCCACATACAGCCCCAAGCTGGCCAGGTACAGCGCCAACGTGATGTAGCTCCAAGGTCCGGGCATTCGTTTGCCTGGCTGTTTCCAGGCCGGCACACACACCCGCCTGCCGGCCCAAAGAAAAATTATAGCAGCCTCGTCGCCGGAACCCGCGAAAAATCGGGCCCGAGGACGGGAAATGCGTTGCCGGCTGGAAATTGGGGCGCGGGAAAGCGGAGAATGGGCGAGGAGGGTTGCAAAGCCGCATGACACTACGGAATCTGGGCAGATCCGGATTGAAAGTTTCCCTGGTCGGGCTGGGCTGCAACAATTTCGGCCGCCGCGTGGACGGCGAAACGGCGCGCCGCGTCGTGCACAAGGCGCTCGATCTTGGCATCACGCTTTTCGATACTTCCGATTCCTACGGCAATCGCGGCGGATCGGAAACGATTCTGGGCGAAGTGCTCGGGCCGCGGCGCAAGGACATCGTGCTGGCCACTAAATTTTCGAGCCCGATGGATGACGAAAGCCGGCTGAAAGGAGCTTCGCGGCGATACATCCTGTCGGCCGTGGAAGCGAGCCTGCGGCGGCTGAGAACCGATTGGATCGACCTCTACCAGCAGCATTGGGTGGATCCCGAGACGCCGATCGAGGAAACGCTGCGCGCTTTGGACGATCTGGTGCGCCAGGGGAAAGTCCGGTACATCGGCTCGTCGAATTTCGCCGCATGGCAGGTGGTGGAAGCGCATTGGACGGCGAAAGATCTCCGCATCCACCAGTTCGTTTCTTGCCAGAACGAATACAGTTTGCTGGTGCGTGACGCCGAGCGGGAACTCTTGCCGGCGATGCGGGCGTATGGACTCGGGCTTTTGCCGTATTTTCCGCTCGCCAGCGGATTGCTCACCGGCAAGTATAAAAGGAGCGAAGCTCCGGCCGGCGACACGCGTTTCGCCGCGTGGCCGGAACTCGGCAAGCGCTACCAGACCGAAGACAACTGGAGAAAGGTGGCGCAACTCGAAACGTTCGCAAAGGAGCGCGGCCACACGCTGGTGGAACTGGCGTTCAGCTGGCTCGCCGCCCAGCCGCCGGTTTCGAGTGTGATCGCCGGCGCGACGCGGCCCGAACAGGTGGAGCAGAACGCGCGGTCGGCGGGGTGGTCCCTCGATGCGGAGGAGCTGGCGGAAATCAGCCGGCTGACGGCGTAGATTCTTTCGCATCGCGGGAGACACACGACTGCGGAGCCTCGCTCCGGACGCGGCGATTGTGTTATTGTGAAATTGCTTGCTCGCGCTCTCCGCTCGCGGTGCGCGCAAGCCGCTCGCAGCACGCGGCGTTCGCAGGCGCCGCTTCGCTCCGCGTAGCGTATGGGCGAACCGAGCCGCTTCCCGGCGCTCGCGGACGGCCTTCACCTGCCGCCGCCGCTCGGACGCATCACAGATGGAGAAAAATCCGATGAAACAGTCTTACAACGATATCCCAGTGCCGGCCGACGGCCGGGCGATTGACTATCAAAATGGCGCGTACGTGGTGCCCGACCATCCGATCATCCCGTTTATCGAGGGCGACGGCACGGGCCGCGATATCTGGCGGGCGTCGCGCCGCGTGCTGGACGCGGCGGTGGAAAAGGCGTACGGCGGAAAGAAGAAAATCGCGTGGTTTGAAGTGCTGGCGGGCGAAAAGGCGTACAACTCGCGCAAGACGTGGCTGCCCGACGACACCGTCGAAGCAATCCGCGATTTTCGCGTGGCGATCAAGGGCCCGTTGACGACGCCGGTGGGCGGCGGAATCCGCTCGCTGAACGTGACGCTGCGGCAGGTGCTCGATCTCTACGCCTGCGTGCGGCCGGTGCGCTATTTCGCCGGCGTTCCTTCGCCGGTGCAGCATCCGGAAAGAATGAACGTCGTGATTTTCCGCGAAAACACCGAGGACGTCTACGCGGGAATCGAATGGCGCAGCGAAACGCCGGAAGTGAAGAAGCTGATCGAATTCCTGAACCGCGAAATGCTCGGCGGAACGGGCAAGCAGATTCGCACCGATTCCGGCATCGGCATCAAGCCGATTTCGCCCACGGCCACCAGCCGGCTGATGCGCCGCGCGCTGAACCACGCGATCGAAAATAACCGCCGCGTGGTGACGCTGGTGCACAAGGGCAACATCATGAAGTTCACCGAAGGCGCGTTCCGCGATTGGGGCTACGCGCTGGCCAAGGCCGAATTCCGCGACAAGATCGTGACCGAGCGCGAAAGCTGGATCCTCGGCAACCTCGACAAGGACCCGAATCTTTCGATCGAACAGAACGCGACAATGATCGAGCCGGGCCTCGAAAACGCGACCGAAGCCTTCCGGAAACAGATTTACGCGGAAGTGAAAGACGCGCTCGACGCGATCGGCAAGAGCCACGGACAAGGCCGCTGGAAACAGAAGATTCTGGTGAACGACCGCATCGCCGATTCCGTGTTTCAGCAGGTGCTGCTGCGCGCCGACGAATACCACGTGTTCGTGACGCCGAACCTGAACGGCGATTACCTGTCCGACGCATGCGCCGCGCAGGTGGGCGGGCTCGGCATGGCGCCGGGCGCGAATATCGGCGACGGCTTCGGCGTTTTCGAAGCGACGCACGGCACTGCGCCGAAATACGCCGATAAGGATGTAATCAATCCCAGCTCGGTGATGCTCTCCGGCGCGATGATGCTCGATTTCATCGGCTGGAAAGAAGCCGCGCGGCTGGTGGAAGACGGAATTTCGGGCGCCATCCGGCAGAAGCGCGTCACCTACGACCTGGAACGCCTGATGACCGGAGCCACACGGGTTCACACCTCGGAATTCGCGACCGCGGTGATCGAGAACATGAGCGGAGCGGCGGTCGCGCGATAGACGCTTCCCAGGCAGCTTGAGCACGGCAGGCGGGTGATAAACCCGCCTCTGCTACGCTGTCGCGAGCGGTATGCCCATGAGCGCGCGAGGCTCGCGAGAGGATTTCGATTCTCTGGAAGCGAACGATACTTCAAGAAAGGCACAGATCATGCGGAAAAAGGTAACGGTGGTTGGTGGCGGATTCGTTGGCGCCACCGCAGCTCAGCGTATTGCCGACGCCGGCTTGGCCGACGTCGTTTTGACCGACATTCTGGAAGGCGTTCCCGCGGGCAAAGGGCTCGACATGCTGGAAGCGATGCCCATCCTGCACAGCGATTCGCACGTCACGGGCATCAGCACCGCGACGGGCGATTACGGCCCCACCGCGGGCAGCGACATCGTGGTGATTACGGCGGGATTCGCCCGGAAACCGGGCATGAGCCGCGACGATCTGGTGAAAGCGAATTTCGGCGTGGTGAAGGAAGTCGCGGAAAAAGTGGCAAAACTCTCGCCCGAAGCGATTTTGATCGTGGTCACAAACCCACTCGACGTGATGGCGCAGACGGCGTTTCGCGCAAGCGGTTTTTCGAAACATCGCGTGGTCGGCATGGCCGGTGTGCTCGATTCGGCGCGGATGCGCGCGTTCATCGCGATGGAGACGGGCGTTTCCGTGGAAAACATTCACGCGTTCGTGCTCGGCGGGCATGGAGACGACATGGTGCCGCTGCCGCGTTATTCCACCGTGGCGGGAATTCCGCTGCCCGATCTGCTCCCGAGGGAAACAATCGAGGCGATCGTCGCGCGCACCCGGAAAGGCGGCGGCGAAATCGTGAACCTGCTGAAAACCGGCTCGGCGTATTACGCGCCGTCGGCCGCGGTCTACGAAATGACCGACGCGATTCTGCGCGACCGGAAGAAAATTCTGCCGTGCGCCGCGTTCCTCGAAGGCGAATACGGAATCAAGAACTTGTACATGGGCGTGCCGGTGCTTCTCGGAGCGGCGGGCGTCGAAAAAATCATCGAAGTGAAATTGGGCGCGGAAGAAAAGGCGGCGCTCGATAAGTCCGCGGCATCCGTGCGTGAAATGGTGGACCTGCTCGGGATTTGATGCGGCACCCAAGGGCGTCACTCGCGGGGCCGGTGTTAACGGTGTTATGTCCCGCGTAAAGCCTTTCGTTTCGCCGGCGTACGTGCCATTTGGTATCGCGCGGAGGGCGTCACCAAACTGCGTCCTGCCTTTTGGAGTCTTGCGCGGCGTGCGCTCGTTGCGCGATTTCCATAAATTGCGAATAGCCGCATAAAGATTGGGGGGTGTTCGCGTCGCTCGGGCCGTCTGGTCGCCGCGCATGCGATTTTTGTGAAAAACCCGTGGCCACCCTGCCGCCATTGTTCGCCGAAATGTGTGAACTGAGCGGGCGATAGAGGCAGGAGCGGAGACAGCGGGGCGGACAGGGATCGGGGCGGTCGTCGAAAAGCGGGAAATTGGGGATTTGGGATGCTCGCTCATCGCGGCGACAGGGTACCCGTGTGCGCAAGCGGACGCAAGGGATGGGTCTACGTGGGGTCGATGTTCCATGGGCCGTGCGGGCCGGTGTTCGGGTACCTTCTTGACGGATATCATCGCTACTTTGCGCCCAGGGCTCCGGCCATTTGGGGGATTAGATGCAGGGCAGCCTGCAGGGAGCCATGATCAGTCGCTCGCCGGGCGCAGAAGGGCGTTACAGGAGTTTTATTTGTCGTCCGGCTTGCTGAGTTTCCGAAGAATTGACTTTGCCAGTCCCTCGTGGATCTCGTTGTGGCGGGGAACCGGTTGCGATTTCTTGGTTACCGGGTTCGTGTACCAATCGTGGCCACCGCCATGCCGCACGAGGACGCAACCCATCTCTTCGAGCTGCTTGACCAATTCGCGACGCTTCATTCGGTGACGACCAGCTCCTCTACCTTGCGAATGTAGGGGATATCGCCCGATTCGACGTCGGCCAACAAATCTTTCAGATTGTTTACCAACTCTTCTTTCGATTTTGCCTGGGTGTAGTAATCCGGATAGTCGTTGAGAAACCCGAGGAAATATTCCCCGTCCTGCCAATACGTGAACTTGAGCGTCTTCGGCATCGCGAATCCAATCTAGGAAAGGCCCGCCGGGAAGTCAAGGTTTCCTTGGCGCGTGCGGCGGGGCAGGCCCGCCTACGCCAAGGCTACGGCGGACAGGCCTGTGGTTCTCCGGCAACACTCTCGCGATTGGCGGAAGCGCGCGGAGGCGGGACTTCTGGAGCAGGCCGCTGGCGGGCCGCCAGAAGGGGGTGAGCCAGCGATGCCGGTGCCACCGGGCTGGCCAAGGTGGCCGGCGGAATGTCGATCAAGGATGTCGCTGCGGTCGTTGCTTGGCCGCGGCGGCGGCGAGCGCGGGACGCACCTTTTTCATCGCCGCGGTTTGGGGATTCTTCGGGAACCGGGCGACGAAATCATCCAGTTCCGCCAGCGCTTCTTTGAAACGGTTCAGACGGATCAGGTCGTCATAGAGCATCAGGTGGACCGAGGCCATCCCCGGATCCAGCTTGCGCGCCTGCTCGAAGTGCGGAAGCGCGCCCGCATAGTCCTTCTGGCTGTAAAGAAGCCGGCCCAATTCGAGCTGGGCAAACCAATCGTTGGGTTGCATCTGGATGCTTTTCTCGAACGACTGTTGGGCCTTCTGCGGCTGATTTTCTTTCATGTAAAGGTAGCCAAGATAGGCGAAGGCGGATGGGCTGTCTTTCTGGATTTTGGTGGCCTCGGCGATCGCCTTTTTGGCTTGGGAAAACTGGTTCTGATCGGCGTAGATAGCGCTGAGGCGGAGATAGCTATCGGAGTATTGCGGGTAAATAGCGATGGCTTTCCGGAACGCCTTCTCCGCATCCGACGTTTTCCCCGCGTCCAGGCTGTTCAGGCCCTTGTTGTACTCGGCAAGCGCCGCGGGCGGAATGGCGGCTTCGTAGACGGAGACGATGCCGCCTGGCGCAGGCTTGTTGGTGCGGGCGGGGATAAGAGTGATTTCCACCCACGTTTCCGGGCCGGTGACCATCACGAGCTTTTGCACAGGCAAGAAACCGGGAACTCGGAGGGTGACCATATAGTTCGCGCCAGCGCCCAGCGACCCGAAGGTGAAATGCCCGTCGGAATCGGTGGAAGCGCCTTGGATCAAGCCGCCGATGCCTTCCGGCTGCAACTGGAGATAGACGCCTGGAACCGGCTGTCCGTTCGGAAGGTGCACCTCGCCCTCGATGCCGCCCACAGCATTGGGATTGTTCTGCGCAAACAGGATTACGGCGCTGGCCAAAATGGCGAAAACGAGCACAATCAGGCGCTTCATGAGACCGCCCTCTCTATTTCTTTGCTTTTACTCCCCTTTAGGGTTTTGAAGCAAGCGACGGCGCCAATGGCCGCACGGGCTTCCGCTTGGCGGGGCGGGGCACGCGCAGCGTGCCGCTACGATGGGCGGCGAGACATGTTCGCCTACGCCAAGGTTACGGCGCGACGAGCCCGCCTTCGCTAAAGCCACGGCGCGACAGGCGGCATTCGAGAAGTGAAAGTCGAGGGGTTGACGGTCTCAGCAGGCCGGTGCGAGAAGACGCATAAGAGCCGAGTTTGGGCGTATGCTGCGGGGTGGGGAAGGCTCATGCGGGTTCGTGAAGAAAAAGCGAGCGGCGCTCTGCTGATCGCGGCGGCATTGGCCATGACGCTGTTCGTGTGGACGCGGGCTGAGGCGCAGACGTCAAGACACTCGGATGGGCTGACAGCCGGGACGGCTGTGCGACTAACAGCGGCAAAACAGACGGGCGAAATTTCGGGCGTAGTGACCGACGCTACGACCGGAAAGCCGATCGACGGCGCGGAGGTAACGGTCTTTGGGTCTCCAGCCGCAGGCGTCGCCGGAGGCGTTCCTGGCCTCTCGCTTGACTATTCCTGCGTCGGGTGTGGCGCGGTGGGGCAGCTGCGATACACGACGACGACAGACGCGCAAGGGCGGTACCGGATTCGCGGGGTCGCGCCTGGAGGGTATGAGGCGCGAGCGCAAGCGAGCGGGTACGCGGGGCGAGAATTTCGGCCGGCGAAGTCTCAATATGGATGGACCGCATTTCAGGTGAGTCCCGGCGAGGCGCGCCGGGATGTAAATATTCAGCTGCCGCCTGGGGCGGTGCTCGTCGGGCGCGTGATGGATTTGCACGGAGAGACGGTACCCTCCGCGTACATTTTGGTGGAGTGGCATGGGATTTCCGGCTGGGAGCGGAACATGTGGCTTCCCGTCATCATGGAGGTAACGGATGATCGGGGCGCGTATCGCGTGTGGGGGCTTCCGCCAGGATCGTATCGGATCAAGATGCGATACGTACCTGGGCTGCTGCTTTCGACGAACGTGCCGGGCGATCTGGGATATGCCCTGTTCACGGGTAACGTCGGGCCCATCGAGGCTGTGAAGCATTTTTCTCCCTTGTATTACTACCCTGGAGTTGCCCAAGCGGCCGATGCGAAGACCATTACATTAACGCCGGGAC
>JAKAOH010000237.1 GCA_021812285.1 Acidobacteriota bacterium
CTCAGGCGCCGAGGAAAAATTCCTGGCTCCGCTCGGCGTGCGCCGCATTCCGGGCATCGGCAAGGTGACCGAAGCGGCGCTGCACGATCTCGGCATCGAGCGCGTCGGCCAGCTCGCCGAGCTTTCCGAGGAGCAACTCGATCGCGCCTTCGGCCGATGGGGCGCGGCGCTTTACCGCAAGGCGCGCGGCCAGGACGCCTACGAATTTCTCGTCGACGCCGAGCCGAAATCCATCTCGCACGATCGCACCTTCAGCGCCGATACCGACGATCGCGAACTCCTCGGCTCGACGCTCAGCTGGCTCTGCGAAAAAGCGGCCAAGCGCCTGCGCGACGCCGGCCTCTGGGCGCGTAGCGTCACGCTCACCCTCCGCTACGCCGGCTTTGAAACGGTCACTCGCTCGAAAACGCTCGCCGAGCCGTCGAATCTCGACGCTGTTTTTCTCTCTACGTTGCGGTCGCTCTTTGCCGCCCACTGGACCGGAAAAAAGGTGCGCCTGGTCGGCGTCGAGCTCGCGGGATTCACGTCCGCGCCCGGCCAGATGGATCTGCTCGATGCCGGCCGCGACGAAAAACGCGAGCGTTTGGCTCGCGCCGCCGACCGCCTGCGCGACCGCTACGGCTTCGGCAAAATTCGTCTGGGGAGTTCACTCGAAAGCGGCGAAGAAGACTGAGGGGATTCCCCGCCTTTCGCCGCTATAATCCAAGGTATGAGTACGCCGTCAGCTCCCCGGCCGCCGCGCGGCCATCGCTTCGGCCAGGCGCTGCGCGATTTCTGGCAACAGGTGACCGAAGGCGCCCGGCTCAGCCAGCTCTATCACCAGTTCGTCGCCGAAGCGCGCTCCAGCTACGGGCTCTACTCGCGCGAAGTGGATTGGGACAAAGTGCGTGCCGAAAAGGGTTGGAAGCGGCCGTTTCGCGCCGCTTGGGCGCTATTCATCGTCTTTCTGATGAAGCTTTCTCCCGCGCGGCGCGTGCTGTTGCTGCTGGCGATTGCGTGCCTGTTGTGGCCGAGAGCCGAAATTTCCGGGCATGCCATCATTTCCATCAACACCGGCGATATCGGCATCACATTGCTTTTCGTCCTGCTCGCGCTCGAACTCGCCGATCGCGTCACGATGAAGCGCGACCTCGAAATCGCCCGCGACATCCAGCATCGCCTTCTGCCCGACGTGCCGCCTGCGGTTCCCGGCTGGCAAATCGCCTTTCGCACTCGCCCCGCCAATACCGTCGGCGGCGATTATTACGACGCCTTTGCGCGTCCCGGCGCGAACGGCCGCATGATCGTCGCGGTCGCCGACGTCGCCGGCAAAAGCGTGCCCGCGGCCCTGCTGATGGCGACGTTTCAGGCCAGCCTCGAAGCGCTCGCCGCGCTTCCCGGCACCATCGCGGACGTCGCCCGCGGCCTGAACCGCTACTCCTGCGCGCACAGCCTCAACGGCATGCGCTTCACCACCGCCTTCCTCGCCGAATTCGATCCGTCGAGCGGCGCAGCCGATTTCGTCAACGCCGGCCACAACGCGCCGTTCCTGCTTCGCGCCTCGGGCGCGATCGAGCGCCTGGAAGCCACCGCCGTGCCGTTCGGCATTCTGCCGGGAAGTGAGTATCCGTCGCAGGACTTCGCCATCGCCGCGGGCGATACGCTTGTCGTTTTCAGCGACGGAGTGGTCGAAGCGGTCAACGACCGCGGCGAGGAATACGGCGAAGCCCGCTTGCGCGACGTTTTCCTGCGCCTGCGCGGTTCCGACGCGCGGAATCTGCTCGAAGCCGTCTTTTTCGACGTGGATCGCTACGTCGCCCAGGCCCGCCAGCACGACGACATTACTTGCCTGGTGCTTCGCCGCGAGTGACCCGCGGCCGCGCGGCGACTTCATTTGCTTGCAACGGCCTCCGTGGTAGTCTTGTGCGGCATGCGAACGCCGTAAGGAGGGCCTTCCATGGACGCAAAGACTGGCGCAAAGGAGTCATTTGAAGCCGCGCGCGCGGGGCTCATCGCGCTCAGCCATCGCATTCACGCGCATCCGGAAATCGGCTTCGAGGAAGAGCAATCGTCGGATTGGGTCGCCGAAGCCCTCGCCGACGCCGGCTTCCGCGTCGAAAAAGGCATTTGCGATCTTCCCACCGCGTTTCGCGCTCGGACCGGCTCCGGCCCGCTCCACATCGCCATCTGCGCTGAATACGACGCGCTGCCCGGCATCGGCCACGCGTGCGGGCACAATATCATCGCCGCCTCGGCTGTGGGCGCCGGCATCGCCGCCGCCAAAGTCGCCGACGAGCTCGGCCTGACGATCAGCGTGATCGGCACTCCCGCCGAGGAAGTGGGCAACGCCAGCGGCAAAATCCTGCTCCTCGAACGCGGCGGATTCGACGGCGTTCACGCCGCGATGATGGTGCATCCCGCGCCGGTGGATATTCTGGAGGCGAAAATCATCGCCGCGTCCATGTTCGAGGTGAACTATACCGGCAAGGAATCGCACGCCTCGGCGTTTCCCGAGGTCGGTATCAATGCTGCCGACGCGCTCACCGTGGCCCAGGTTTCGCTCGGACTGCTTCGCCAGCACATCCGCTCGACCGATCGCATCCACGGCTTCGTCACCAAAGGCGGCGTCGCGCCCAACGTCATTCCGGCGCACACCTCGGCGAAATACATCATTCGCTCGGAAACGCTCGATCAGCTCGCCGAATTGCGGCCCAGGGTCCACCGCTGCTTCGAGGCCGGTGCGCTCGCCACCGGTTCGCGCATCGAATTCATCGGCGGCGACAAACCCTACGCCGAAATGCGCCACGACGCCGCCATGGCCGCTTTCTACCGGAAAAATTCGGAAACGCTCGGCCGCTCGTTCCCCGATCTGGGTGAATTCGGATCGCGCGCTTCCGGCTCGACCGACATGGGCAATCTTTCGCTCGCCATGCCGTCCATTCATCCGATGATTGGCATCAATTCGCTCCCGGCTGTGAACCACCAGCCGGAATTCGCCGCCCACTGTGTCACCGCGGAAGCCGACAAGGCGCTCGTGGATGGTTCTCTGGCGATGGCGTGGACCTGCGTCGATCTGGCGTCCGACGAGGCCGTTCGTAAGCGCCTGCTCGCCCGCGCTTGAGCCTCGGCGGGTGTCGCGCAACCGCCATTAGCCGTCTCGCCATTCAGGACTGGCATGGCGCGCTCCTCGCGTCCATAATCTCCGCGTGACCCCGCGCGAACTCGCCGAAAAAATCTGCCGCGTGCTGGCCGAGGCCGGCCACGAAGCCTTCCTCGTCGGCGGCTGCGTGCGCGACCTCGTGCTCGGCCGCCCGCCGGAGGATTACGACGTCGCAACCGACGCCACGCCCGACCGCGTCGAATCGCTCTTTCCCGGCAGCCTTACCGTCGGCGCCAAATTCGGCGTCGTCGCGGTCGTCGAGGAAGGCGTTCAGGTCGAGGTCGCGACGTTCCGCTCCGATATCAGTTACACCGACGGCCGCCATCCCGATCGCGTCGTCTTTTCGCGCTCGGCCGCCGAGGACGTTCGCCGCCGCGATTTCACCATCAACGGTCTGCTGCTCGATCCCCGCTCCGGCCAGGTGCTCGATTTCGTCGGCGGCCGCGCCGATCTCGAAGCCGGCCTCATTCGCGCCATCGGTGATCCCGAGCATCGCTTCGCCGAAGACAAACTCCGCATGCTGCGCGCCATCCGTTTCGCCGCGCGTTTCGGCTTCGCCATCGAACTCACCACCTTTGCCGCCATCCGCCGCCTCACGCCCGAAATCCGCCAGGTTTCCGCCGAGCGCGTTCGTGACGAGCTCACCCGCCTGCTCCGCGAAGGCTCCGCGCGCCGCGGTTTCGAGTTGCTCGACGCCTCCGGCCTGCTAGCCGAAGTACTGCCTGAAGTCGCCCGCATGAAGGGCGTCGAGCAGCCGCCCGAATTTCATCCCGAAGGCGACGTCTGGATTCACACCCGCCTCATGCTTCAGGAACTCCCCGCCGGAGTTTCCGAAACCCTCGCCTGGGCCGTTCTGCTCCATGACGTCGGCAAGCCGCCAACGTTTACGCCCGCCTCGGGCCCCGGCTCGCGCATCCGCTTCGATGGCCACGCCGAGGTTGGCGCCGTGATGACCCAGGCCATCTGCAAACGCCTGCGCTTTTCCAATGCGCGGGCCGAGCAGAGCGTCTCGCTCGTGCGCAATCACCTGCGATTCATCGACGTGCCGCGCATGAAGCCGGCCACACTCAAGCGTTTCGTTCGCCTGCCCGCGTTCGAGGAGCATCTCGAACTGCATCGCCTGGATTGCCTTTCCAGCCACGGAAAGCTCGATACCTATGATTTCGTCCGCCGCTTCCTCGCCGAAACGCCGGCC
>JAKAOH010000238.1 GCA_021812285.1 Acidobacteriota bacterium
AGCGATGGACGCGCTCGATTACGACGCGGCAGCGGTCGGGAATCATGAATTCAATTTCGGTCTGAAGACGCTTTGGAAGGCGCATCGCGAAGCCAATTTTCCCTGGCTGGCCGCGAACTTGAAGCAACGATACACGAGAGGACGCGGTTATTTCCCGCCGTACATCATCAAGCGCGTGGCGGGCGTTCGAGTGGCCATCGTCGGATTCGTGACACCGGCGGTGCCGCATTGGGAGATTCCCGCGCATTATCGCGGCTACCAGTTCGAGCCAATCGTTCAGACCGCCGAGCGGGTGATTCCTCCTCTACGCAAGAAGGCGGATTTGATCGTGGCGATCGTGCATTCGGGGCTGGACCGCGACCCGAAAACCGGCCGCATCATCAAGGAAACCTATCCCGAAGAAAACGTGGCCTGGGAACTGGCCGAGCACGTGCCGCAGATCGACGTGATGTTTTACGGCCACACGCATCTGCGGATGCCGCAACTTTTCGTGAACGGCGTGCTGATGGCGCAGGCGAAAAATTGGGGAGAATCGCTGGCCGAGGCCGACGTGGTGATAAGGCGCAACGCGAACGGGCGATGGACGGTGGCGCAGAAACATTCGCACTTGATTCCGGTGACGCCGGCCGTTCCGGCCGATCCCACCATCGAGCGCATCGACGCACCCTACCACGCGGAACTCGAACGTTATCTGAACACGCGCATCGCCACGCTGTCGCGGCCGCTCTCCGGCAAGACCGGCCGCGTGGCCGACAACGCGCTGGTGGATCTGATCCAGCGGGTGCAGATGAGCTACGGGCACGCGCAGGTGTCGCTCGCGACGATGTTCGAACCGTGGACGAAATGGCCCGAAGGACCGGTGACGGTGCGGGAAGTTTTCGCCCTGTATCCTTACGATAACTGGCTCTACACGGTGGAAATGACGGGCGCAGAGATCAAAGAAGCGCTCGAACGGGCGGCGCGATTTTTCCCCTCCTGGCCCTCCCCGTCGGGCGAACTCCGCCTGCCAAACTACAACGCCGATTCCGCCGAAGGCGTCAGCTACCGGGTGGATTTGACGAAACCCATCGGCGACCGCATCGAGGATTTGCGCTACGACGGCAAACCGCTGAGACCGGACCAAACGCTGCGCGTGGCCGTGAATAATTACCGCTATGCGGGCGGGGGAGGGTACAAAGCGATTGAGGGACTGCCGGTGGTGTATCGCTCGCGACACGAGATTCGCACGCTGATCGTGGATTACCTGCGCGCCGGCCATCCCATCCCCGCCGAGCCGGACGACAACTGGCAGGTGGTTCCGGCCGAGGCGCAAGGGGCACTGATTCAGCAAGCCGAACGGCCGGAAAGGCCATTTTCGGCGCGCCGCACCCGGGGCGAGGGCGGCTGGAGGAACGTCCGGGGCGGGCGTTCCCTGCCCGTGCGGGCCGGAAATGTCCGATGAGATGCGGAAGTGGATTGACAGCGGTTTTGGTTCTTGCTACTTTTCGACGCGTGCTTTTTTTGTGCGCTAACTGATGGCATTCATCGCGAAGAAGCTGTTTCTGACAAAAGGCGTGGGAAAGCACCGCGAGCGGCTTAGCAGTTTCGAGCTGGCGCTGCGTTCGGCGGGCATCGCCGCGTGCAATATCGTTCGCGTCTCGTCGATCATGCCGCCCGGCGCGAAGCTGATTTCCCGCAGCGAAGGGCTGAAATACCTGAAGCCGGGCCAGGTGATTTTCACGGTGCTCAGCGAGAATTCGACGCGCGAGCCACACCGGCTGATCGCCGCCGGCATCGGCATCGCCCTGCCGACCGATAAATCCATGTACGGCTACCTTTCCGAGCACCACTCCTTCGGCGAAACCGAGGAAGTGGCGGGCGAATACTGCGAAGAACTCGCGGCGGAAATGCTAGCCACGACGCTCAACGTGGAATTCGATCCCGAGCTTTCGTGGGACGAGAAAAAGGAAGTCTACCGGATTTCCAACAAGATCGTGCGCACGATGAACATCACACAGTCCGCCGTCGGCGACAAGCGCGGCCTATGGACCACCGTGGTGGCCGCGGCCATCCTGATCGGCGAAGAAGATCTCTGATTTCGAACGCCGTTCCCTCCCCCCTCCTATTTGTGAAGACGCGGCGCCGCAATGGGAAGATCGGTGCGGCTAGGGTCGCTGCCTCGATGCGATGGGGATCCTTCCCGAATGAAAGCGTCTGGACTCCCATCGGCCGCCGCTTAGGCTCCGTTCGGGATGATATTCGCTGGTGAATGCCCGCGGCGACCGCGGATCGCACGGCAAGCGAAATGCGCTTACTTGCGCCTTGGCTTTGGTCTTTTCGCGACGCCCGTATAGCCGATGCGCTCGAATACCGCGCCGGCGATGAGCGGGAGGGCCACCGTGGCATCTTCAAAGACTTCGGCTAGTTTTCCGCCTTCTTCCGGCGGCACGAATTTTCCCCAGGAAACGGCTTCGGAATAGGTGCTGCCGGAAAGACCGCCCCAATGCACGGGCTCGGGACAGATGCGGACGCCATAGTGGTAGCGCTTGAGATCGCCGGACTTCTTGAATCCGCGCCGAATCAGCAATTCGGTGAAAACGCCGAACTGCTGGGACCAGTTCCTCGGCACGCCGCCGCCAATCGTGAAAATTCCCAGCTTTTTCTGGCTGAGGAGGCGCTCGGCGAAATGCTCGAAATCGTCGAAGGGATCGAAACGCAGCGGCTGCTCACCGCGGCTGCGGCGCGTGCGGTTGTGAAGCGCGAGATCGATTCCCAACTCGGAATCGGTGAAGGCGGGAATGTAGACGGGAACGCCGCGCTCGCGCGCCGATTTCAGAATTCCGCGGCCCGGCGCGTGCCTGATCAGAAAATCTCCCACGCGTTCCAGCAGACGATGGCTCGACATCACGACGTCGGGATCCCATTCCTCGAAAATGCGGTCGGCGATCTCCTCGATGTAATCCAGGTTCAGTTCCGGCTCGAGCGAATCGTAGACGCGGTTGTAACCCGCGTGGAAAAGTTCCCGGTCGTCCATGCCGGGATCGTAGCGGAAGTGGTGGCGTCCGGCGGCTTCGACGAGTCCATGGGCCATCAGCGCGCCGGTCGAGACGACGGCGTTGACAACACCGGAATCGATGAGGTCGGTGAAGACAAGACCCATTTTCGCGACGGTCATCGCGCCGGAAAGAGTCAGGACGACGAAGCAATCGTTGTCGCGCGCCATGGCTTCGAGCACATCGGCGGCGTCGCCCACCTGGCGCGCGGTAAACGCCGTGCGGCCCATCGCCCGCACCAGATCGTCAATGCCGCGCACTTTGCCGAGGTCGAGCGGGAGAATCGGCACCAGCTTGTCCTTGATCGGATCGTGGAGCACGCGCCCCGTCTTGGTTTTCTTCAGGCCAGCCATAAATCTCCTTGGGATGCGAAAGCACCATCCGGCACGGCATCAGCCGGGCGCGGAAAAATCGTGCCCTAATCCTACACGGAGTTGGCCCCGCGGTGAAACGCGACCGCACGGCGGGCGAATTTTGGGCGCGTTAGTGCTTCGGCGCGGGCGTCGCCGGCTGGGGGCTTGGCGTGGGCGCGCCGAAATTCACCGTGGGAACGGCCTGCTCGGCGGGCGTGGACTCGAAATAGGCGTTGTCGCGGGAGAAACCGGACCAGCCGGCGACGAGGTTGTTGGGCACCATCGCGATATAGGCGTTGTAATCGCGGAGCGCCAGATTGTAGCGACGGCGCGCGACGGCGATCCGGTTTTCCGTGCCTTCGAGTTGGTCCTGCAATTCCAGGAAATTTTCGTTGGCCTTGAGCTGCGGGTAATTTTCCACGAGCGCGAGCAGATGTCCGAGCGCTCCATCCATCTGGTTGTTGGCGGCCATGCGATCTTGCGGCGTGTGCGCGTTGAGCAGAGCCGCGTTGGCGCGGGCGACGTTATCGAAAACGGTCTGCTCGTGCTGAGCGTAGCCCTTCACCGTGGCCACCAGATTGGGAATCAGGTCGGCGCGGCGGGTAATCTGCACGTCCACTTCCGACCACGATTCCTTCACCGCTTCGTGCTTTTGCACAGTGGAATTGCGGATGCTGATGTACATCCCGCCAAGAATCACGACGATGACCACGACGATCAGCAATCCGATTAACGGCTTTTTCATACGATCTCCTCGTAGTGCTTATGAGAAACCGAGTGGCACGGCCCCGCCGGGAGGAGTGATTTCAGCCTTTTCTCCGGCTCGCGGCTGCGCGCACGTGGAACGCCTCCGGGGCTGAAGCTTATGATTTTTGGCCACCTTTGCGGCACGGCTAATGCCGTGTTCTGCGGTCCGAAGCTGTGCCTGAGATCGGAA
>JAKAOH010000054.1 GCA_021812285.1 Acidobacteriota bacterium
GAGCCGATGACGGATACACGAGGGGACGGGTTTCCCGACGCCGCCCATTTGGATGCGAACGATCGGCAAGACTTCAGGAACTGGTTCACCTATCTTGCCGAGAGCGCCTTCCAAAGCCCTCGCCCGCCGACCGGAGTCGCCGACTGCGCGGGTCTTGTCCGCTATGCATTCCGCGAAGCCTTGCGGCGCCATGATCCCCGGTGGCGGCGCGAGTTTGGGCGGCCGATTCGCTTGGCCAGCGCCGATGTGCATGCATGGAATTACCCGGACGGCCCCTTGGGAGTGGACCTGTTTCGTGTTCGGCCCGGCCCGTTTCGGTTGCGTGATCTGCGCGACGGCGTCTTTCGCCAATTCGCGGACGCGCATGCCCTGTGGGCCTACAACACCGTCTTGGTCGGACGCACATCTGGCGCCGCGCGCCAGGGCGATCTGCTTTTTTTCTTCCAACCCGGCCAGAAAGAGCCGTTTCACACGATGATTTATCTGCGCCGCTCCTATTATTTCCCACACCTCCGTTACCCTTTTGTGGTATACGACACGGGAGATTTGGGAAGCGGGCGATCGGAAATCCGCATGACTCCGCTCCGCGTTTTGGACCGCTTTCCGGATCCACGCTGGCGGCCATTGGTCTCAAACCCTCATTTCCTCGGGTTCTACCGCTGGAAAATTCTCTCCAGCCGGTAGGCGTGTCATGAAGCAAAGAGCTCGCTCGGTTTGCGCGATCGGGTGGCAGCTCGCCCTGGCCGGCTGCATCTGGCTGGCGCTAGGCGGCGTTCAGGCTTGGGCAGCGCGAAAGCGGCCGGGTTTTCTCCTCTCCACCTATCGAACCTATGTTCCCGGTCAGACACCGAAGATTGGCATCCAGTTTCGGGAGATCGGCCATCTCGATTTCCGGATTTATCGCGTTGACGACCCCGTCGCGTTCTTCCGCGAGTTGAAAAATCCGCACCAACTCGGTGGTCCTCCGCCGTCGATTCCGCAAACGCCCACGCCGCTCGAGCGTTGGCACCGCTGGAAACGCAATCTCCTGCTCGACTGGCATGAATTCCTGCGTGGCCAGTTCACCCCCACGTTCCGCAGAAAGTACGTGGAGCGCCGCGCGCCGAGGATTTACCAACAAATTCCGTTGCATGTCAGCAGATTCGCCCAGGTCCCTCTGCTCAATCCGCGGCAGCTCGTCCTGAGCTGGCGCGAGTTGATTCCCCGTACGCGCGACTGGGAAGCGCGCAGCATTCCCTGTCACATCAAGCAGCCGGGCTTGTATCTGGCCGAAGCGGTTTGGGGCGGCCTGCGCGCGTACACGCTGATTTTCGTCACCCGCCTGGCTCTGGTAACCAAAGCGGCGCGGGGGCAGTTGCTCGTCTACGCCGCCGACCGCACCAGCGGCAAACCAATCTCTGGAGCCGACGTTTATCTGCGCGCGGACCTGAACCCGCTCATGCACGCGGCCACCGGGCCGGATGGTACCGCTGTCTTCCGTTTGCAGGGCGGCAAACCTCGCGATTGGCTCGTGCTGGCGCGTTCGGGGTCCCAATTCGCCGCCAGCGATCTGCCCTCCTGGGATTTTTCGAGCGCCACGGTGCGGAATTTCAAAGCCTACCTTTACACCGAGCGCCCGGTTTATCGGCCCGGGCAGACGCTCGACTACAAGGGAATCCTGCGCCAGTGGGAGCAAGGCCACTATCAACTGCCCCAGAGCACGATGGTCACCGTTGTGTTCACTGATCCCAGTGGCAAAACGCTCGAAAATCAAACTCGCCCGCTGACCGCCTTCGGAACCTTTTCCGGCACGCTACGCCTGCCCATCACCGCCCCGCTCGGCCAATATGCGTTTCAGGCACAGCCGGCTGGAATGACCGGCGACGACGTCATCAACGCCACCGGGAGCTTCAGCGTTGAGGATTACAAGCTGCCGGCGTATTACGTCAATGTGACTCCGGCCCATCATTGGCTTTTGCAGGGCGCCTCCATGCCAATCCACATCGTGGCCAACTATTACTACGGCGCCCCGGTCGCCAACGCCAAAATCGAATGGAAGCTGTTTCGCGGCTTTGACTGGAACGATTACGACTATTCGCAGGACAACTCGGTCGACTGGGAAGACTACGATTCCAGCACGCCCGTCGCGCAGGGCTCGGGCCGGCTCGACGCCCTCGGCCAGCTTTCCGTGACCCTGCCGATTCCGCTGGATCCCAATCAGCTGAATCTCATCTACCGGCTGCGTGCCAGCGTCACCGACGCCGCCAATCGGGCCATCAGCGGTTCAGGGTCTTTCGTCGCCACTTACGCCAGCTTCCGCGCCTCCATCCAGCCCGACCGGTACATCTACGCCCCCGGCCAGACGGCCACGCTGAGCCTCTCGGCACGGGACTTTCACCAGCATCCGATAGCGGCCAATTTCCAGGTGATTCTTGAGAGTTGGGACCAATCGACGTCGAAATACGTTCCGCTCAAAACCTACTCTGCCAGCACCGATTCGCAGGGCAAAGGCTCCCTGACGATTCCGGCCCCGGCAGCGGGCAACTACAAGGTTCTGATCGCCGCCACGGATCCAAACAGCCGGACGGTGAAAACAAGCTGCTGGATCTGGGTTTACGGCAGAGCCGCCGAAGCCGGCCAGTACGGCTCGATTCAACTCATTGCCGATCGTCATCAATATCAGCCCGGCGATATCGCTCACGTGATGGCCCAACTCCCCTCGATCCCCGCGTCCGGGGTCACTTGGGTGTTGATTACCACCGAGCGCGACCATGTCTACAGTCACTTCGTCCAGAAAATCCAGGGCAACTCGGCAATGCTCGACGTTCCGATTCCCACCACCGCCGTGCCCAACCTCTACGTCAGCGCGACCTCCCTCAGCCAGGACCAGCTGAACACCGGAAGCGTAGACCTGAAGGTCCCTCCGCGCCAGCAGCAACTGACCGTCACTTTGCAGCCTTCGAGCCAACACTATCTGCCGCACAGCCCCGCGAAGGTGACTGTAACGGTGCGCGACGCCGCCGGGCATCCGGTAGCTGCGGATGTGAGCCTGGGCGTAGTAGACGAATCCGTCTACGCCATCGAGCCGGATACGAATCCCGGCATTGTTTCGTACTTCTACGGCAAGCAGTACGACCAGGTCGACACGGAATTTTCCACCGATTACGCCTTCACCGGTTGGGCCGGCCACGCTGCTTTGCAGCTCACTGAACTTCGCCGGCCTTACAGCCTGGCCGACTTCAAGGGGGCGCGCAACGTTCAGCCGCAAGTGCGGAAGGATTTTCGGGAAACCGCTTTCTGGCAGTCGGACGTACTCACCGGCCCCAGCGGCCGGGCGAGTGTGAAGTTCACATGGCCCGACAGTCTGACCGAATGGCGCATCACCGCTTATGCGGTCACTCGCGGCGCCCGCGTCGGTCAGTCCATTGCCCGCGTCATCACACGCAAGAACCTCATTCTTGAGTTGGCGCTGCCGCGTTTCGCCGTCCAGGGCGACCAGTGGACTTCCTATTCGATCGTTCACAACTACCTTCCCCAGGCCGTCCCCGTCCAAGCCACCCTCAAAGCCTCGCCTGCGCCGCAGGCACCGGGCGAGTTGGCTATTCTGAATCCCGCTTCGCAGAGGATGCAGGTCGCAAGCAACGGTGAACAGAGGGTGGGTTGGACCCTCCGCGCTACGCGCACAGGCGGCGTCACTTTGCTGGGCGAGGCGCTGACGCCGATCGAATCCGACGCCGAGCAACTGCCCCTACCGGTGCGCCCGAATGGAATTCGATTGGACCAACCGCGCACCGGAACGCTGCGTGGGAGGAAAAACGAGCAAGCGCAGTGGACGGTGCCCGTCCAGGTGGTTTCGGGCGCGTCGTATCTCTCGCTGCGCCTAACTCCATCTCTCGCGGGAAAAATGTTCAGCGCGCTGGACTACTTGATTCAATACCCCTACGGCTGCACCGAGCAGACAACGTCGGCGATGCTGGGCACGCTCGCCGTGGAGCGTACCCTCGAGCGGCTTGGAGGGGTGCCTGCGGATACGCAGGCGCAGTTGCTTGCGCGCGTTCGTGCCGGCCTCGACCGCCTCTCCAGCTCGCAAAACACCGATGGCGGCTGGGGATGGTGGCCTTCGACGCCGAGCGATCCCTACATGACCGCCGACGCGGTGAGGGCGCTCGCCGAAGCGCGTCAGGCCGGCTTCCCCGTTCCGGCGCCGATGCTACAGCAGGGACGCGCCGCGATTCTGCATCTGCTCGACCAATTTCCGCGCATGGTTCCCGCGCTGCGCGCCTACCTGCTCGAAGCGGTCCGTCATACCGGCCCGGTCCCGGCAATCTACATCGCTCCACTCTGGCGGCAGCGCGCTCGTCTCTCGGCCTACGGCCAGGCGTCGCTGCTGCTGATTCTGGCGGGGCAGCGCGACGTCCGCGCCGACCGTCTGGCTGCGCGGATTCTCGGCGAGGCGCACAGAAACGCCGAACAGGCCTGGTGGAGTTCGGATTTCGATCCGCTACTCGGCATCTGGGATGACGACGGCCCCGAAACCACCGCTCACGTGCTACGCGCCCTGATCGCCGCTCATGCCGCCGGCCAGATGGCGCCCATGATCGTGCGCTGGCTGGTCAACCACGCAAGCGACGATTATTGGTTTTCCACCAAGCAGACAGCGGAAGTGATGCAGGCGCTTGCCGCTTACCTCGGAGGGTCCAGCGAACTAAGACCGGATTTCCACGCGATCGTACGGCTTGACGGCAAGGTGATTTTTCAGCGCCTTTTTACTTCGGCCGATCTCAACGGACAGCCCGTTTACCTGCGCCTGCCGGTTCATCGCGGACCCGTGCAACTCTCGGTCGAACGGCAAGGCGAGGGCGTTCTCTACTGGAGCGCCGATTTGGTCACTTTTTCCACCGACGCGGACGACGTGCACCGCGGAAATTTCAGGCTGAATGTGGTTCGGCAGTACTATCGCCTGGCGCCGCAAGTGGAAAAGGAAAGGAACGGCGAGCAGAAAATTCTCTACCGCACCGTTCCTGTATCCGGCCCTCTCCACACGGGCGATGTGGTCCTCGTGCGTCTCACGATCTCTGGCGATTCCCAGCGCTACCTGCTGATCGAAGATCCGATCCCGGCCGGAACGGAGCCCATCGCGTACGACGACCTTTATCCCTTGCTTCACCCTGCACAAACCGATATGACCTGGTGGGTGCGGCGCGAACTGCATGACAATCGCGTCACCTTCTTCCAGTCCGGTTTCGGCCCAGGACAGGAGTCTCTCACCTATCTGCTCCGGGTCAATCTGCCCGGCCGCTTCCAGGCGCTGCCAACGCGTGTCGGGCCGATGTACGATCCGGCCAAGCTGGCCACTGGCACGAACCGGCAGTTCACGTTTGTGGAGGCAAAACCGTGAGGTCCGTTCTGGAGATCCTCCGTCGCGGCCTCGAGCCGCGCCGTCTGACCGTCTTCACCGTCGGCCTGCTCGCGTTGTGCTCCGGCTTTTACGGTTGGCTGCGGCTGCCTGATTCGAACGGTTTTTATCTTCTGCTTCAGGCAATCGTCGGCGTGCTGTTATTGGCAGCGTCCGGAGCTCTCGTCTCAGGAACCGTGGCGAGCTTGGCGGGACTCCCGGGACGCTTCGGCATCCGGGGAATCTCGCGCCGGGCACCGATTGGCGTATTGGTGCTGATCGCCGCGGCGATGCTCTATTGGTTTTTGGAACTGGTCGAAAGCGAAGGTGCGAGCCGGGCTTATGTGGTGTCTTCCTGGCTGAGCTACATCTCCAACCATCCCGTCCCGATTCCCCCTTTCCGCTCGGCGTGGGAGGTCTTCTTTTTGTTTTTATATCTGGCCGTGCTTCCCGCGCTGGCGATACGCATTTTGGCATGGCGGTTGCGCCGCTCCCACAGCAGCCTTGCCGCCGAAGCCGTTGCTTCGGCCCCCCCTCCGGCGGCCGGGCAACCCCGGCGGGCGAATTTCCTCCTTTTCTGGACAATCGCGACAGCGCTCGCCGTTGTTTTCGACTGGTTGCCATGGCAACTGGCTTGGTGGGCGCCTCCGTTTCGTCAGGGCTGGGCGGAAGTGCTCAGCGCTCTGTTGCGATTGGGAATTGCCGGGTTGGCCTTCGCCTGCGGCCTCGTGATCCAGTGGAGTTGGTACATCGGAAGGGTGCTCGCAACGCCAACTGCGGCCCGGGTCTCCGCCCCTCCCGATTCGGCGGCTTGAACGCGAGAAATCGTCCGCGCTTCCCTCACGGCTTTCCTTTGCCCGGGAAAACGGAAATCCGGTTCAGCGCAGCACACGATCCAGGTATTTGCCCCGTCCGAACTGGCGTAAGCTCTGCCGCGCGGCCTGATAGCAGGCCGCCATCGCCGCGGTGAACTCGCCCGCAGATTGCGCCCGAAGCAGTCGCGCATTGCGCTGTCTTTCGCCTGCTTTCAGCACCTTCACTCGCGGCAATTGCGCCCCCTCTCCGCTTAGAGCCAGAACCAATCCCTCCTGCTGGCATGCGTCCACACCGGACCGCAGCCAGCTCTGCATCACTGCAAGCAACAACTCATGCTGGAGTACCGTCTGAAGCCGCCCCCTCTTTTCCAGCCACCACTCCGGTTGCAGCCGAATGGTGTTGCCTCGCGTCACCGCGGCCTTCCACGCGGGTTCGCCGGTTTTCCGGATGAACCCCGCCGGCGTGGAATACACGATCAGATGAATTTCGCCTTTCGCCTGGCGACCGAGCAGCGATTCAGCGCGCCCAAGCAGCCGGCGGCACCACTCGACGATGTCCCTCGGCGGCGCGCCCTCGTAGCGGATCTGGCAACCGCTATCCACCAGAAAGCGCCAGCGCGGCGACTCCGCCTTTGGAGCGAGCGGCACGCGATAAGCGATCGGCCGAGAAAATAACGCGGATTTGTCCTCCGACGTCGCCCTTGGAGTTGCGCTTCGCGCGGCGCGATCCCCTTCCGGGTGTTGGATGACTTGTGTGCCGGGAAAGTAATGCGCCAGAATTGCTCGCCAACTGAAGCCTTCGCGTGCCATCTCGCTCGCGCCCGCCTGGCACAAGCCGACACCATGGCCTAGTCCGCGTCCGGAAAAAAAGACATACCCGCCGCTCTGATGCACGGTGAAAAGCGTGCTTTCGATGCGGTTCCATCCAAAGCGGCGATCCACGTCGAAACGGAATCCCTCGGCGGACACCATATGCAAGGGTGGGCCGGAAATGCTCAGCCACCTTGCCCGGCCCGACTGATCGCGCTGCGCTACCTGAATCCGTAAATCGGCTGGTGATTGCGAAAAAAGTCCCTCCCGGACCAGCCAACGCGCCAGCGGCGCGCGTGCGATGCGAAATCGCCAGCGGCGCGGATGGCGCAAGCAGTAGGGATCGGGCTGGGCAACCAGATAGGGTTCCGGATGCGGAGTCCAGGGAGGACCCCCGGCCTCCGTTTCCCCACCGCAGTTTGCGCTGTAAAAAACCAGAGCTGGCCGCCCGTGGTAATCTACCTCCTCGCCGCGCGTCGAAACGGCTGCGCGCCAGGCCTCCGAACCCGGCTGCGCCCAGCGCCACACCTGGCAATGTGTGGTCGAGCAAAAATCGAACCCTTCCCTCCGATGGCGTCCGCGATGCGTGCGCGCCCACGTGCGCGCCACCACCGCCATCGCCTGCTGCGCGGCATACGGCATGCCCGAGGCCTCGCCAACCAACACCCCTGCCACATAGGCATCCATGCCCAGCCGCGCCAGCACTTCGCCGCGTCCTTCGCCCCAACGCAATATCAGCTGCCCCGGAACGCCCAGCCGTTGAGCACCTGCCGTGAGTTGTATGGGCGACGCACTGCTCACCGTTATGCGCGCCGCATTCCACTGCAGCTTCCGCTCGCCGGAATTCAGATCTTTCACGGTCCAACCGCCCGGCCCCGCGGTCATGATCGCTCCACGTGTGTCCCAATCCGTGTTGCCGGAATCGAACTCCATTTCGCTGGAAGATTCTGCGCTCAGGCGGAGGCCGGAAGTAGCCCGAATCACCTGCAAGAGAATCTCATCTTGTCCTCCTGCCGCGGGCTGCCCAGCGGACCTGTTTTTGGAAGCCGTTTTAGTAACGATCTGCGATGGCAGCCCTTTCGGCCCTCGCACCAAAGGAGTGATGGATGCCGCCCTGACTGGTGATTTCGCGAGTTGGCTTGCCGGAAACCCGCCCCGAGTCTCCGAATCCCGTTCCCCCCATGCCTGTTCCCGAATCAACGACAACCAACCACCCAGCACGCGCCCTGCGATCACTGCGGCATCGCCCTCTCCGCTCCCGGTCGCCGTGGCCACCAGCACCAGAATGCGTGGGTCTTGCGCGGGCGCGGCCGCCAGAAACCATGCATGCGTGCGCCCGTCAGGAACCTCAGCCGCCGTGCCCGTTTTTCCCATCACCTGCCAACCCGGCACGCCGGCCGCCCGACCCGTGCCATTGCGCACGCACTCAATTAACCCTTGCCTCACCAGTTGAAGATCGGGGTCGTCGGAGTGGCTCATTCGCCAAACCAGCTTCCGCCAGGCTTGGAGTAAGGTCCACGGTGTGACATGAATTCCGGCGACCCCAATCGCCATCAGCGGCAGATTCTGCCTGGAACTATACGGGTCCGGATGCAAGCCATAGCTGGCCAGTGTACCGATCCAGGCGGAACGCGGCAGGCGCTGCGATACGGTAAGGAAGAAGTAGTTGCATGACTCGGCCAGCGCCGTGCGCAAACCGAACGGACGGGCCAACGGCGGATGCGAACACGCAAACCGTGGACCATAGCCGGGAACCACGCGGCGGCACTCGATCCGCTCGCGTCCCGTCACTACGCCAGATCGCAGCAGCGCCAGTGCCGTCCACGGCTTGATCGCCGAGCCCGGTAGCAGGCGCAACCGCCGCGCATCCCGCAGATCGTGAGCGGCACGCAATCGTCCGGTGCGCGCCGATGCCACCAGCACGATCGCTTCTCGATCTCCGATTGCCCGCGCTACTAGCGTTGATAGTGAGACCGGCGCTCCCGATCGCGTCAGCTGTGGGTATGCTGCCGCAAGGCATACCAGGCAGAATGCAATCGCCCAGGCGAAGATGCGCGGTCTATGCCGTGACAGCAATGTGGCCCAACCCCGAACCATGATCAACCACCGCCGCTCCTCAGCGGCGAATGGCGCCGATTCGTCACCATTGTACTTGAGGTTTAAACGCCCTCATGCCAAACCGCCCCAAGGACGGAGTTTCCCTCAGTGCTGAAGACCCGGATTCGGTCCAGTCTTCGCAGCCTGACCCAGAGCTCCCACCTCTTCCGAAAACGAAAGCCCGGAAGCCCGCAATGGCTAACTTGCCGGGAGCGGTCGCACTCTGCCACACATCAGCGTCGTGCAACCAAATCAGAAAGCAGGCGAATGGGCCTATCGATTCACAGTAGGGTCAACTGCCGGCTCTCGAGCGCCAGCAATTTTTCCTTGATCGGCAATCCCCCGCCGTACCCGGTCAAAGTTCCATTCGCCCCGATCACGCGATGGCAGGGGATGATAATCGCGATGGGATTCGAGCCGTTCGCCAAGCCAACCGCTCGCGCCGCCTGCGGCCGGTCGATTCTCCGTGCCAGTTCGCCGTAGGAAATCGTCTCGCCGTAGGGAATCTCCTGCAGCTGTTTCCACACAAGCAGCTGAAACGGCGTTCCCTCGGGCGTGAGCATCAAATCGAACTGCTTCAATTTTCCGGAAAAGTAGGCGCGCAACTGGCGAATCGCCGCGAGAAACAGACCTTCATCGCGAATCCATCCATGCGGCACAACTGTCTTTCTCTTGCCCGCGGCGAACTGGAGCTGGCAAAGCCCTCGCTCGTCGCCGGCCAGCAGCAGCGGACCCACTGGGCTCTCGATTTTCGTGTAGAGCATGCTTCCTCTCGGCGCCGGCCGCCCACGCGATCCGCGCCCCCACAGCTTCCCCGTATCAGTCTAGCAAATCGTCCCGCGCCAAATCGTCTCGGCCTGTCCGCACGCCGCGCGGCACTCGACCGGTTTGCCGGAAGTGTTACCATGCTTCCGGAATGGCCGGCCGCGCCCGCGCACATTTCCGGCAATGCGCTATTCCGGGAGAACAACATGGATTCCGGCCTCGCCGTCCGCAAAGACGCCGCGCTCGATTTCCTCGCGCTCGGCGCGCTCGTGCATCGTCTCGATCCCGGCATCGTGCCGTTTCGCAAAGCCGCCGAATGCAAGATCCACATAAGCGGCGGCGAATTCAATTGCGCCGCGAATCTTTCCGATTGTTTCGGCCTCCGCACCGCCGTCGCCACGGCGATGGTGGATTATCCCATCGGCGATCTGATTGCCGAGCGCGTTCACGCGATGGGCGTGCGGCCCTTTTACAAACGTTTCGCCCACAACGGCGTCAACGGCCCGAACATGGCCGCCATCTACAGCGATCGCGGTTTCGGCATTCGTCCTCCCGTGGTTTTTTACAACCGCGCCAACGAAGCCAGCGCGCTTCTCAAACCGGGCGATTTCGACTGGAAGGAAATTTTCTCCGGTCACGTTCGCTGGTTTCACAGCGGCGGCATTTTTGCCTCGCTCTCGTCCACCACGTCCGAACTCTTGCTCGAAGCGATGAGCGCCGCGCGCACCGACGGTGCCGTTGTCTCCTTCGACCTGAACTATCGAGCGAAGCTCTGGAAAATCTGGGGCCAGGAAGACCGCGCACGCGCCGTGCTCGATCGCATCGTCCAAAACGTCGATGTGCTCGTCGGCAACGAAGAGGATTTGCAGAAAGGACTCGGCTTCCAGGGCCCTGAGGTCAGCGGCTCGTCGAAACTCGATCCCAGCGCGTTTCTCGGCATGATCGAGCAGGTTGTGAAGAAATACCCGCGCATCAAAATCGTCGCCACCACGCTGCGCGAAGTCCAATCCGCTTCCCGACATCGCTGGAGCGCCGTTGCCTGGGTGAATGGAAAAACCGTTTCCGCGCCTACCGCCGATCTCGAAGTCTACGATCGCGTCGGCGGAGGCGACGGCTTCGCTTCGGGCTTTTTCTACGGATTGCTCGCCGGCGAATCCCCGGAAGAAGCGGTGAAACTCGGCTGGGCCCACGGCGCCCTGCTCGCCACGTTCCCCGGCGATACCACCATGGCCACGCTCGACGAAGTTCGGGCAATGGCCCGCGGCGGTTCTGCGCGCATCCAGCGCTGAGCCTGGATTTTCGCGGCGCCGGCGCGTAACCGGCTTAGGATTTGATTCCCACATCTTCCGCGCGATCCCGCTTCAGCCGGTAAAGCGTCTCGCCCGCGTGCGGCACCACCAGAATGCCTTCGTCTTCCCTCCCTTGCCATTCCTCCACGCAAATCGTCGCCGGATCGCGGTACCCCAAATTGAGCCGCCGGCACGTTTCCGCCGGAACTTTCGTCGCGAGCGTCACCTGGATGCGCGGCGTTTCGATTCCCGTTCGCGCGTCGTATTCGCCCAGCCCCTTCAAATGCGTCGAATGCGCCAGCACGCCCCAGGGGTAATGCTCGAACCGTTCCCATTGCTTCACGAAATAATCGCGCGTGTGGTAGCCGATTTCCTCGATCTGCTTCCCGTGCACCGAGCTGACCGTATCAAGCCGCGGGCTATACAGAATCACTTCGCCTCCATCCGCCACCACCGGCTCGACCTTGTACATTCCCTTCGCCGCCGTCCAGATCTCGCCGTACATCTCCGGCATCAGTGACAGCACCTGCCGAAACGGCTTCTCCACGTAGCGCACGTGAATCTGCGCGGAAAGATTCGCCGCCGCCCGCCACGCCTCCCGCGTCTCGCCGTAATAAAGTCCGGCCACGCCCTCCCGCGTCACCACCAGCGCCAAGCACGACGCCGGCCGCGGAATCATCGCCGCTGCGCGGTCGATCGCCGCCCGCACCGGCGTGTCGGCGCGCCCGATCACGCGGTAGCTCGTGATCAGCGCGCCCAGCCAATGTGTGAAATGGATAATCTCCGCGCTGGCGATGCCGGGAAAAAAGTATTTGTTTCCGCCCGAAAATCCCACCACCTCGTGCGGAAACACCGGCCCGCACACGAGCAGATGGTCGTATTCCAGAATCAATCGGTTCAGTCCCACGCGAACGTCGCGCCCCAGCAGCCCGCCGCTGATTTCGCGCAGCTCCGCCGCCGGGATCGTGCCGAGCGTGATGAAATTTTCCGGATTTTCCCACCGGTGGTTGTAAACGTGCGTTTCTCCGGCCATGCCGTCCCGCACCGTCTCGCCCAGCAGGCGCGATAATTCCGCGTCCGTCATCGGCGCATGAGTACCCAGCGCCACCAGGTAATCCAGCGCCCGCACGCGCGGCCGCAGAATTTTCCCCAGCAGCCGGAACATCTGCGGCATCGGCATCGTCCGCGTACCGTCAGGAATGAGCACCAGCACGCGCTTCCCATCGAGCGCGCCCGCTCCCGCCGCCTCTTCGATGATCGCGCCGAGCTCTTCCTCGCTCAGGTATTTGCTCGCCGATCCTTTTCCGATCGTCATCCTCGGCATTCCTTCCGCCGGACCCGCGCTACTTCGCCCGTCACACCCCGCTGAACGCGGAAAATCCCCCGTCGATTGGCAGCACCACCCCCGTCACGAACTCCGACGCCGGCGACAGCAGCCACAACGACGCGCCCACTAGGTCCTCCGGAACGCCCATCCGGTTCATCGGCGTGTGCGCCAGAATCGCTCGTCCTCGCGCCGTCCACTCGCCCGTTTGCTTGTCCTGCAACAGGAACCGATTCTGCTCGGTGAGAAAAAATCCCGGCGCGATCGCATTCACGCGAATCCCCGGCGAATATTCCTGCGCTAGGTGCACCGCCAGCCACTGTGTGAAATTGCTGACGCCCGCTTTCGCCGCCGAATACGCCGGAATCCGCGTTAGCGGCCGAAACGCCGCCATCGACGAAACGTTCAAAATCGCCCCGCCGCCCGTTTCCACCATCGCCCGCCCGAAACTCTGGCAGCACAGAATCGTTCCCACCAGGTTCAAATCCAGCACGTGCCGCAGTGCTTCGGCCGGCAAATCGAAAAATTTCACTTCCGGCCGCGTCGTTGCTTCCGGCACGTTTCCGCCGGCCGCGTTCACTAGGCCGTCGATCGCGCCGAATCGTGAGAGCACCTCCCGCGCCGCCCGTTGCAATTCCTCCGTCTTCAGCACGTCGGCGCGAACCAGTATCGTCCTCGACGCGTGCTCGCCCAGCCGTTCCAGCAACTCGCGGCCGCGTTCCGCTTTTCGAGAGACGATCGCGAGTTGCGCGCCGCAGCTCGCCAGCGCGCACGCGATCTCGCTTCCCAGCACGCCCGCGCCGCCCGTCACCACAATCGTTCGGCCGCTGAAATCGAATGCCTGTGTCATCTGTTTCGAGTCCATCGCCATTTCAACCCCAGATTCCTGCCGCGCCGCATCCCTCGCCGTGCTACGGCGCCGTCGCTCGCGCCCGCTCGCCCAGAAACAGCGGCTTCAAATGCCGTTCGAAAAGGTTCGTCGTGACGTTCCGCCCGATCGTTTTCCGGCACGCGTCCACCATCTCCAGATATCGCGCCCCGAGTTCCGCCGCGATCCGGTAGCCCACGTGCACCAGTTGCCGCAAGCTCGGATTGTATTCCGCGCATCGCCGGTCGTGCCGCAGCGCTCGCACGAACTGCTCCGCGGACCACCTCGCCACTTCGCTGGGCGCCGGCAGCTTCGCCGCCTCGATGTCGATCACCGGCGCGTACGGAACGCACAATTCCTCCCGCCGCGCGTACGCGCGCCCGTAAATCTCTTTCGCCAGCCCGAGCGCCTCTCCGCCCGATTCCGCCAGCCCGATCACCTCTTCGAGCCACGTCGTTCCCGCGGTTTTCAGGTGCAGCCCGGCTCCGGTCTCGTCGAGCGCGCGGTGAATCGCCGGATAAATCGAAAATTTGTCGCTGCCCGAATGCACGCTCAGCTTCAGCGTTCCCGGCAGCCCGTACGCCCCTACCGCGTGCGCGATCGCCGCGATGTCCGCCCGGAATTCTCGCTCGAACTGCCCCACGTCGCCCACGTAATCCACGCCCTTGTTGAACCGCCCAGTGAATTTCGGCGCGATCGCCTGCAGCGGCACTCGCTCGTCCGCCAGCGCTGCCAGAATTAACAGCAGTTCCGTGGGCGTCTGCGGGCTGTCGGTCTCATCCATCGAAACTTCGGTGATGAAACTCGCCGGATCTTTCGCCGCCGCGATTTTCCGGTAAATTCGCCCCGCTTCTTTCGCCGCCAGCAAATATTTGCCCGCCGCCCGCTCGGCCGTCTCCGCGTCCAGCCTCAGTGTCCCCGCGCCGGTCGGCAGTTCGATCGGCGCGGAAAATTCCCGATGCCGCTCGAGGAATGCCTCCACCTCGGCCCGCGGTGCCGGTTTCCCGATCGTTTCCGCCACGTCCATCGTGAAATAATCGCTCGACGCGAGAAACAAATTCACCGTCTCGAACGTCGCGTGGTCGGCGTCCACGCGAAACACCCGGTTCCATCCCGTCTCTTTCACCGCACGGTCCGCCGCCTCGCGCACGCTCTCCGGCCGCGACCCCACGATCGTGTGCTCCCGGTGCGACTTGTTCCACACCGGCGTCACGTCCACCGATTCTCGCGCCGCCAGCGCGCACGCCTCCAGTTGCGGCTTCGCCTCCCGCGCGAATCGGTCGCCCACGCCAAACGAATATTTTTCGATGGGAAGAAACGCCGCTGAAGGTTCGCTTTCCTGCCGGGATGCAGCCATGTGTGCGGTCCTTGCGCCCGTCGCGTCGCGCGGCCTATCCGGCCTCGACTGCGCCAGATTCCTCGCCGTGCTCTTTCACCGGATGTTCCGCGGGCGAACTGCACGATTCCCGCCGCACCAGTTGCGTGGGGATCGTGATCACTTCTTGGCCCTGGTCCGGCCGGGTGATTTTTTTGAGTACCAGCTCGGCCATCTGTTTCCCCACTTGGTCGGTGAACACGCGCACCGAAGTCAGCGGCGGGTTCAGCGAAGCCGCTTCGGGAATGTCGTTGAAGCCGGCCACGCTCACGTCCTCTGGAATCCTCAACCCGGCTTCCTGCAGCGCTTTGTAAACCCCGCGCGCCGCGTTGTCGTCACCGGCGAAAATCGCCGTCACCGGCCCCGGTCCGCTCAGAATGGATTTCGTCGCCAGAAAGCCCAGGTCCTCGGCCTCTTCGCAATCCACCTCGTTCTTCAGCGGCCGCATCCCGGCTTCTTCCATCGCTTTCCGGTAGCCTTGATAGCGCCGCTCGAACCACGGCATCCGGCAATTGCCCACGTACCAGATGTGCCGATGCCCCAGCGATTGCAAATGCCGCGTCACCCCGTACGCGCCGTCCACGTCGTCGAAAAATACCGCGCTCGATTCCTGCTGCCGCCACGGCCCGGCCACGTTGTTGCCCAATACGACGTACCCGATCCCCTTGTGCGTCAGAAAATCCAGCAGGTTCTGCGAATTCGTTCCCGCCACGATCGCCGCCCGCACCAGATCGTGCCGCTGCAATACGGCCGGCAAGTGCAGCCTCTGCCACGCTACGTCCGCCGGATACCGCACCGGCAGAAACAGCAGCCCGTATTCGTGCGCCGCGCAATACGCCTCCGCGCCCACCAGCACCGCCGAATGAAATGGATGCAGTACGCCGCGATTGCTCAGAATGAACGCGATCACCCGCGATTTCCGCCGCCCATCCAGATCGAATCCCAGCTTCGTCGCCGCGCGGATCACCCGTTCCCGCAGACTCCGGCTCACGCTCTGGCTCCCGTTCGCCACGCGCGAAACCGTCGCGATGCTCACGCGCGCTTCCTTCGCCACCTCTTCAAATCTGATTTTTCGCGGTTTTCTCGCCATGCTGTTCTCTTCGAAAAGCCGGCTGCAAACGACCCCGCCTCCCACCTCGTGCCATCCGTGCGGGAAAAATCCGGCACGCGAAACGCGCCGACGGGCAGGGCGCGCCTCGAAAAGCTGTGCGCCATCTTACAGGCGGCCTGAAAAATTTTCAAGCAAGGATGCGAAAAACCTCTCCGGACACTGCCTGCCCGCCGCCCCTCGCGCACCCTCCTACCGTCCTCAGCTCAAATGACTTCCAGATAACCACTTCATTGCAAATATATTTCCTCCCATAAACCATCCCGTCATTCCTCGCATCGCTTCCAAGTTCCATGTGAAAATATTCAATATTGAATGAAAAATTTTCTTGACTTCCCCGCCCGCCTGCGCTATACGGTTCCCTGCCGGTCGGCCGCGCCTCCCCTCAGCCCTCCCGGCAGTGGGTCCTTTGGGCGTTCGCTTTAGGGCAGGGCGAGGTCCCGGAATTCACGTCGAGTCGGGCGTGCGTCAGCTCACCTTTCTCTCGATTGGCCGGGCCCCGTTCGGGCGGTCCAGCGGAGAATTTATGAGCGCGAGGGGGTTTAGGTCCATGAGGTTCCGTTTTCTCGTTTTCTTTTTTGCTTTCGTTTTGGCTGCCCCGGCAGTCCTTCGGGCGCAGGAATTCCGGGCGACGATCAGCGGCATGGTCTCTGACCCCAGCGGCTCGCCAGTCCCCGGCGCCACCGTCGTGGCCACCGAGATTCGCACCGGCACCACCACCCGCACCGTTTCCGGTTCCACCGGCGGCTACACGATTCCTTTTCTATTGCCCGGCGACTACACGCTCCGGGCTGAAGCAAAGGGATTCAAGACGTTCGTTCACCAGGGGCTGCATCTCGCCTCCGGCCAACACGCCATGATCGATATCCATCTGCAACTGGGCGCCATCAGCCAGAGCGTCCGCGTCGTTTCGAACGTTCCCCTGGTCAACACCGTTAACGCCTCCACCGGCCAGGTCATCACCACGAAGCAAGTCGAGGATCTGCCGCTCGACGGCCGCACGCCGATGATGCTCGCCCAGCTTTCCGTCGGCGTCGTCGCCACGTCGAATCCCTCCCTCGTCCATCCCTTTGATAACAACGGCGCTGCCGCCTGGAGCATCGGCGGTACCCCCTCTCAGGTCAGCGAACTCCTCCTCGACGGCGCTCCCGACGAAATCTGGAGCGGCGCGCTCGCCTATAGCCCGCCGCAGGACGCCGTCCAGGAAGTCACCGTCGATGCTTTCAACACCGACGCCGCCTATGGCCACAGCTACGGTGGCACCGCCAATCAGATCCTCAAGCAAGGCACCAATGGTTTCCACGGCTCGATGTACGAATTCTCCCAGCCGTCCAATCTCGACGCGAACACCTTCTTCAATAATCGCGCCGGCAATCCGCTCTCGGTCACCCACTTCAATCAATACGGTCTCACCGCCGGCGGTCCCGTCTTCATCCCCAAGGTCTACAACGGCAAAAACAAGCTCTTCTGGTTTTTCGCCTGGGAAAACCTCAGCGATTCCCAGCCCACCACCGACCTCACCACCGTTCCCACTGCCGGCGAGCGCAATGGCGATCTTTCCGCCCTTTCCGCTCTCGGCTCGCAATACCAGATTTACAATCCGTATTCCGGCGTTCTCAACGGCAGCATCATCGATCGCCAGCCCTTCTATTGCGACGCTTCCGGCAATGCGCTGCCCACCAATCCCAATGGAACTCAGACGCCCGTCACCGGCAGCGTCCCCTGCAACGTCATTCCCTCGAGTCTCATCAGCCCGATCGCCCAGGCCTATCTGAAGTTCTATCCGCAGCCCACTCCCGGCCTCGGCACGAGCGAAGGTTTCGATAACTTCGTCAACAACAACACCAGCAAAGATTCCTTCGATAACGAACTCGGCCGCCTCGATTGGAACATGAGCGACCGTAGCCATCTCTTCTTCGACATTCGCCACAACTATCGCCTCCAGGGCAAAAACAATTACTTCGGCAACGCAGCCACCGGCGTCACCCTCTCTCGCGAAAACTGGGGTGGAACGATCGACGAGGTCTACACCATCTCGCCCACCACCGTCGCCGACGTTCGCGCCAACTGGACCTACATGAAGGAAATCCACGGCGATCCCAGCATCGGCTTCGACCCCACATCGCTCAGCTTTCCTTCCTACGTCGCCAGCAGCGCCCAGCGTCTCCAGATGCCGGCCATCGAGTTCTCCGGCAGTTGCGGCAGCCAGACCAGCTTCCAGTGCCTCGGCAACACCAACGATTCCGCCGTTCCCTCCAGTTCCTATCAGATTTTCGGCGATGTAATGAAAATGGTCGGCAACCACGAACTCCACTTTGGCGTCGATCTCCGCCAGTACCGTCTCGATACGATCAGCTACGGCTGTCCCGACGGCTGCTACGCCTTCGGCACCAACTGGACCAACGGCCCCACGTCCAGCTCACCCGCCGCGCCCTTCGGCCAGGATCTCGCTGATTTCCTGCTCGGCCTGCCGAGCAACAGCGGCTCCAGCAAATACACCGTGAACTCCTACGGCACCTTCATCTCCTACTATTTCGCCGGCTTCCTGCAGGACAACTGGCGCGTACGCAGCAATCTCACGCTCAACCTCGGCATCCGTCTCGAGCACGACACTCCCTACGCCGAAAGCTACGGCCGCACCGTCAACGGCTTCGACACCACTTCTCCCAGTCCCATCGCCACTGCCGCCGAAGCCGCCTACGCACTGCATCCCATCGCGCAGCTTCCGGCGAGCGATTTCAAAGTTCTCGGCGGCCTGACGTTCCCCAATTCCTCGCCCGGCGCCGTCTACAGCCAGAGCTCTTTCATCGCCAGCCCGCGTCTCGGCTTCGCCTGGACACCCGGCTTCCTCGGCCGCGAAACCGTTCTCCGCGGCGGCTTCGGCCTCTACGTTTCTCCGGTCACCGTCGCCAATCTCGATACCAACGGCTCCTGGTCCTCCAACCCCATCCTCAATCAGGAGGGGTATAGCGCCAGTACCCCCTACGTCGCCACCACCAATAATTATTTGACTCCCGCCACCACGCTCTCCGATCCGTTCCTGGGCGGCATCAATGCGCCGGTGGGATCGGCTGACGGTCTCGGCACCTTCATGGGCCAGAACGTCGCGCTCCTCGCGCCCACCGTCAACGATCCCTATTCCATGCGTTGGAATTTCGGCATCCAGCACTCGCTCGCGGCGAATCTTCTCTTGGAAGTGGATTACATCGGCAACCACGCCAATAACATTCCGGTGCAAACGACTCAGCTCAATACCATCCCCGTTCAATATCTCAGCACTCTCTCCTCGCGCGATCAGACCGTCATCAACACCCTCACCGCCACCGTCGCCAATCCCTTCGCCGGTCTGCTGCCCGGCACCAGCCTCAACGGTTCGAAAACCACCGTCGCCCAGCTCCTCTCCGCCTTCCCGCAATTCCCTGGCGAAAGCGGCAGCGGTACTTCCGGCATCGTCATGGACAACAACACCGTCGGCAGCTCCAATTTCAACGCCCTCGACGTCCGCGTCGAAAAGCGTTTCTCCCACGGCCTCTCGATCATCAGCAATTACATGTTCTCCAAGCTGATCGAGCGCGATACCTACCTCAACGCCACCGATGCCATCCTCGAAAATCGCATCTCGCCCTTCGACCACACCAACCACTTCGTCTTCGCCTTCAGCTACGATCTCCCGTTCGGACGCGGCCAGCTCGTCAATCTCCGCTCCCGCTGGGCCAACGAAGTCTTCGGCGGTTGGGTCCTCAACGGCATCTACACCTATCAGACCGGCGCCCCGATCGATTGGAACGCCAGCGACTATGTCTATCTCAATCAGCCACTCGATCTGAACAATAGCGAAACCGATCAGACGCTCGTCAAAGGAAAATACCAACCGCTACCGGCTTTCAACACCGCCGCCTTCGACACCAACTCCAAACAGCAATTCGAATATCACATCCGTACTTTCTCCACCACGTTCCCCAATCTCCGCTCCGAAAGCATCAACAACCTCGATTCCTCCATCCTGAAAGATTTCAACGTCACCGAGGGCGCCTACTTCCAATTGCGCTTCGAAGCCTTCAACACCTTCAATCGTCCGCAATTCGAAGCGCCGCAAGTCAACAGCCCCACCAGCAGCAGCTTCGGCGTCATCAACAAGCAGGCGAACTACTCCCGCCAGATTCAGCTTGGAGCACGCTTCGTCTGGTAACCGCGCGTCCAGATCGGA
>JAKAOH010000055.1 GCA_021812285.1 Acidobacteriota bacterium
TGAACACCGTTCGCGGCGCCGCGCCCGGCATCGCACGCGGCCAATCCGTCTATCTCCGCGCGGAAGTCAGCGAAAGCCCTGCGGAGCGTCAGAAACTCGCCGCCGATCTCCGCGCGATTCTCTTCAAAGCCGGCGCCAATCCCGCGCGCACGAAAATCGAAGTCCTCTGCGCCTATAAGCCCGGCTATAGCTGGCTGGTGGACGATATTCTTCCGCAAATCAAGAACCGAGGCGTCAGCCGCCTGGTCATCGAATTCCGGTCCGATATTGATCCCACACGCACCAGCATGCTCTATTCCCGCGCGCGCTGGCTCCAGGAACTCTATCCGGTGGATGAAATCCTGCATCGCGCGCTTCGCATTCCGCTCCACGCCGTCGAGTTCCGCGAAATGCCCGATGCGTCCGGCCCCACCTATCGCGTTCTCGCCTACGCGAAAAACGGCAGCCAGATTCTCTCGCGCGATTTCACGGTCCACACCGCCGTTCGCCCCTACAGCTCCGAATTTCCGCAATACGATCGCGTACAGGTCGATACCGGCTGGGTGCATCTGATTTCCGGCTCGAAAACGCTGCTCAACGGGCGCGTCGAGACCGATCCCGAACTGTTCTGGGACCACTACCAGACTGTCACCTTGCCGCGCATTTTCCATTTCCTGATGGCGCAAAACGACGGTAAGCCTTCGCTCGAATACCAGCCGCTCTTCGATACGCTGCTCCTTCACATCCACATGAGCGAACCCAATTACAGCATCGGCTGGGAGCATCAGCGCATCTCTTCGCTCGATTCGCTCGAGGAAGATACGTTCTATTCCACCGAAAATTTCTTCTACATGATGGGCACGCTCGAATCCACCGGCCGTTTCGATTACATGGGCCGCGTGATTCCCGTCGTGTATCCCTCCACCGAGGGCCAGAACGGCCGCGTTACGATCAAGTTTTTCGCCAAGGATGGTCCGCACCCGCTCGTGCGCTTGCGTTGGACCGATTCCGCCGGCCACGCCCACGAGCGCTCGCGTGATCTTCCCGCTCTTTCCGTCGGCCTCCCGCGCCTTGTCGCCGCGACTCTTCGAGCGGGCGCTGGGCGCGTGGATAGGCTCACCTGGCAGCTTCCGGCCGATTCGCGCCTCGATCGTTATCGCGATTGGGTTCTTCGCCAGCCCGCCGCGCTCGTCGAGCGCACGATGTTTTCCGCCGAGCAGGGCGCGGGGCAGATTCGCGCGCTCGTTGCGATGCACGCCGCCGGCCTTTATCCCGATTCGCTCGCGTTCACGCATCTCGCACATCTCGCCATGGAATTTCGCCTCCCGCGGCCTTTGCTCGCTTTGCAAACGGCACGCCACACCTACGCTTCCATCGCCTGGCCCGTACCCGCTCCCGCGACGCCGCGCCCGCAAATCACCGATTACGTTCCCGCTCCCATGCCCGGGTCGCCCTCCGGCCACATCGTCAGCTGGAACCAGCCGATCAGCCCGAAGCAGAGCGCGGAAATCCTGGCGCGCCTCGCGAAATGTCCCGGTGTCACCGTCTACTGGATGGGCCGCAGCTATCTCGGCACGAACATCTGGGCTGCCGATATTCTCGAACCTTCCCCGGCGAAACTTCGGTCGCTCGCGAAGCTCGATACGCTCAAGGCGACCATCCTCATTTCCGGCCGCCAGCACGCGAACGAAGTGTCGAGCACCAGCCACATTCTTCGCCTTGCGGAAATGCTCGTACGCGAACCGACACTCCGCGCCGATCTCCGCAAGGTCAACGTCGTTATCCATCCGATCGACAACCCCGACGGCGCGAATCTTTCGATCGATCTGATGCACATCACGCCGAAATTCCTCCTGCATCCCGGCTATCACGGCTCGCTCACCGCCGACGTCGAAAACGGCCTCTGGCAGCCCGATCCGATCTATCCCGAATCGCGCACGCGTCGTCTGCTGTGGCAATCGTGGCTGCCCGACGTTTTCTTGAATCCGCACGGCTATCCGTCGCACGAATGGGTGCAGCCGTTTTCCGGCTACACCGCGTGGATGATTCGGCGGATGAGCGTGAGTTTCGGCTATAGCTGGTGGATTCCGCGCGGCTGGTTCACCAGTCTCGCCTATCTCTCCGATTCGAAACATCCCTGGAGCAAGGACATCGCTTACGAGCTCCGCGCGCGCATCGCCCGGGCCATCAACGGCGTTCCTGGCGCAGCGGCGCTCGACGCGCGCGAAAATCGCCTCTACGACCGCTACGGAGTTCGCTTCGAGCCGCGCCGTTTCCAGCAGCCGATCTATCATGGCGTGCGCATCTACATGTCGCTCAAAGGCCAGAAAGCCGCGCCGGGCGGCGGCGGTTTCCTCCAGCGTTTTCCCGACGTCACCTGGGACGAAGGCTACACCGAAGCGCCGGACGAAACCGCTCACGGCGCCTATCTGCATCTGGTCGCCGGCATGGGCCTCGCTTACGACCAGGTCCATCTGAATTATTTGGCCACCGGACAATTCAAGATCAAGCGCAGCGAGAAAACTTTCTCGAATGGCGTGGCATGGAAAATCTCGCGCCAGCGCCCGATTCTTCCCGGAAAATGGATGATCAAGCCCGGTTCCGGCGTCGCGGGGAAATAACCATGCCTGTCACAGCAGAATTCGCAGTTCTTGTAGGGGCACGTGGCAAGCCGCCCGAAAGCGGCGAGCCAAGCGTGCCCCCACAAGCAACATGCTCTGCTGCGCGCTTTTGGGCTAGCGACCTGGGCGAAGGACCGCGTCCATGACCGAACCTCTCCGCTGGAGCGAAACCACCCCCACCCAGCGCCGCACGCTGGCCGCCGCGGGCCTCGGCTGGATGCTTGACGCCTACGACGTGATGCTCTATTCGCTCGTGCTGGCCTCGCTGATGCGCGATTTCGGCATGAGCAAGGAAACCGCGGGCCTGCTGAACACGCTCACGCTCATCGCGTCGGCAATCGGCAGCATCATCATCGGCGTCCTCGCCGATCGTTACGGCCGCCGCCGCATGCTCAGCATCAGCATCCTGATCTATTCCTTCGCCACGTTCGCCTGCGGTTTTTCGCCGACGATTTTCATTCTCGCCATTTTCCGTTTCGTTCTCGGCCTCGGCATGGGCGGTGAATGGAATTCCGGAGCCGCGCTCGTCGCCGAAACGTGGCCCGCGAAATGGCGCGGCCGCGCGCTCGGCATCGTCCAAAGCAGTTGGGCGATCGGCTACGCGCTCGCCGCCGTCACCGCCGGGCTGATTCTGGCGCATGCAAGCTGGCGTTGGGTCTTTTTCGTGGGCGTTTTGCCGGCGATCGTCGCGCTTTGGGTGCAACGCGGCGTTCCCGAACCCGAAGTCTGGCGCAATCAAATCGCGAAGCCAAAGCCCGCGAGCGTGGCGGGCGCCGCTCCGAGCCTTTGGCGCGGCCACGGCCGCAATCTTGTGGTTCTTCTCGCGATGAATACGTTTGGGATGTTCGCCTGGTGGGGACTTTTCACCTGGATTCCCGCCTATCTCGAATTGCCGATCGCGCAAGGCGGCCGCGGTTTCCATCTGCTCGGCACCACGTGGTTTCTGCTCGCGCTGAATCTGGTGGGAATGCTGCCCGGCTACCTGCTCTTTGGTGTTTTCGCCGACCGGTACGGGCGACGCCGCATGCTGGTGATTTATCTGCTTGCCGCGGCGCTGCTGGTTCCCTGGCTCGCCATGGCGCGACGTCCCGCGATGATTCTGGTTGCCGCGTGTCTGGTGGCCTTTTTCGGCACCGGCTTTTTCACCGGCTCGGGCATCGTCGGCAGCGAACTTTTTCCCACCGCGATTCGCGCCACGGCGCTTGGCGCCAGCTACAACGTCGCGCGCGGCCTCAGCGCCTTCGCTCCGCTGCTCATCGGGGCCATCGGCCAGCGCCACGGCCTTGCCGGCGCATTTCTCATTTGCGGCGTCGCTTTCGCCCTCGCAGCGCTCAGCTCGGCTCTCCTGCCCGAAACCCGCGGCACCGAAATCACGTAGCCGGCTTCCGCCCGCCGCGGCCTTGGAAACGGCGTTTTTGCGCATCCTCAAGTTCCAATTGCAAAAATAATCCCCCTATCAAAAGTTTTCACTTTCCCGGCCGGCCGCCTTCCCTCATAATGCCCACTTTATTTTTCGGCACCGCTCGTTCCGCATTCGTAAAAAGGAGATGCCCAATGGACGGGAGCCTCCTCCGAGTGTTTTTCGGCACCCTGCCCTTTCGCGCCGCTTCGTTCCTCTTCGCCAGCCCGCTTCCTGCCGCCGTCGCCGCGCCAGCCCATGGTTCCGCGGCGCTTGCTCCGCAAATCGCCGCTCTCCAGCAACAGCTTGCCGCCGCCCGTTCGGCCGGCGACAACGCCTGGATGCTCGTCTGCTGCGCGCTCGTCCTCCTGATGACCGGGCCGGGACTCGCCCTCTTCTACGGCGGCCTGGTTCGCCGGAAAAACGTGCTCGGGACGATGATGCAGAGCTTCGCCTTGATGGCCATCGTCACCGTCATTTGGGCCCTCTTCGGCTACAGCCTGTGTTTCGCCCCCGGCAACGTTTTCATCGGCGGTTTCCGCTATCTGTTCCTTCGCGGTGTCGGCGCCGCGCCCAACGCCGCTTATGCGCCCACGATTCCCCAGCAAACTTTCATGCTTTTCCAGCTGATGTTTGCCATCATCACGCCGGCCCTGATCACCGGGGCCTTCGCCGAACGCATGAAATTCAAGGCGATGGCGCTCTTTATGATTCTTTGGACCATCGTCGTCTACGATCCGCTCGCCCACATGGTCTGGGGCCAAGGCGGTTTCCTTAACGCGACCCTCGGCGGGCGATTTCCCACGCTTGATTTCGCCGGCGGCACGGTGGTTCACATATCTTCCGGTGTTTCCGCGCTCGTTTGCGCCCTCTATCTGGGCAAACGGCTTGGTTATCCGAGGGAAGTCTCCCCACCGCACAGCGTCGTTCTCAGCTTCATCGGCGCCTGCCTGCTCTGGTTCGGCTGGTTCGGTTTCAATGCCGGCAGCGCGCTCGCCGCGGGAAGTCTGGCCAGCAGCGCTTTCGTCGCCACGCAGTTCGGAGCCGCGGCAGGCGTGCTGGGCTGGGCGGGAGCCGAATGGCTACGCAACGGCAAGCCCAGCGCCCTTGGCGCGATTTCCGGCGCGGTAGCCGGACTGGTGGCCATCACGCCCGCTTCGGGATTCGTCGGGCCGATGTCGTCGCTCGCCATCGGCTTTATCGCCGGCCTGCTTGGCTATTTCATGGTCACATTCATCAAGTCGCGTTTTGCTTACGACGATTCGCTCGACGCGTTCGGAGTGCACGGGATGTGCGGCACGGCCGGCGCCCTGCTCACCGGCGTTTTCGCCACCGTCGCGGTCAATCCCGTCTTTCACGACGCGAGCGGCCGCGCTCTCGCCGTCGGCCTCCTCGACGGCAATCCCGGCCAATTGCTCAATCAACTGGTCGCCGTCGCGATCAGCTGGGGTTTGGCGATTGTCGGCACGCTGGTAATCTTGAAAGTCGTGGACATGGCGGTCGGTCTCCGCGTTTCGCCCGACCAGGAATCCCAGGGCCTCGACCTTTCCCAGCACGGCGAGGAAGGGTACAACTTGGAAGTGTGAGCGCCGCGTTCGCGCGCAGGGAGAATTGCCGATGACCAAGCTCGAAGCCATCATCCGCCCCGCCAGCCTCGACGCCGTCAAGAACGCTCTGCACGAAATCGGGATCGAGGGAATGACCGTCATCGAGGTCCGCGGCCACGGCCGACAAAAGGGACACACCGAGCTCTATCGCGGCCGCGAATATTCCGTCGATCTGCTGCCAAAGATTAAAATTGAAATGGTTCTGCCCGATTCGCGCGTCGAGGAAACCGTCCAAGCCGTTCTCCGCGCCGCGCGAACGGGCCAGATCGGAGACGGCAAGATTTTCCTCTCGCGAATCAACGACGCGATCCGCATCCGCAACGAAGAGCGAGGGGAAGCCGCGCTTTAGAGTCAGGCCCCATGGCCGCGTCGCCCAACCGCCGGCCTCTCGATCACCTCGCGCTCGCGGAGGAACTCCAGCGCGAGTCCGCCGAGATTCGCGCGCGCTTCGAGGCCACTGGAAACGGCCGCGCCGCTGCCGCCGAGCGCTCCATCTGGACCGACGGCTTTCTCAAGAGGCTTTTTCTCGCCCTCGTTCCCGCCGAAATTCAATCCTCGCACGGATGCTCACTGGTCGCGCTTGGCGGCTACGGCCGCGGCCTGCTCTTTCCCCGCTCGGATATCGATCTGCTGTTCCTTTTCGCCGATCGCAACGCCGAGCAGGCGGCCCAGCCGGCCTGCGGCGTGATTTCCCGCCGTTTGTGGGATTTGCGGCTCCGCGTGAGCCCCTCGACGCGCACCATCGCCGAATGCGGTCAGTTTCATCCTTCGAACCCCGAATTCGCCATCGCCCTACTGGATTCCCGCTTCATCGTTGGCAACGCTGGCCTCTTTGCCAACCTCCGTGACTCCGTGATTCCTCGGCTTTTCGCGCGCGAAAGGCGCGATCTTGTTCGCGCTTTGCACGCTCTTGCGCAAAACCGCCATGCGGCTCACGGCAACACGATCTTCGAGCTGGAACCGAACCTCAAGGATTCTCCCGGCGGCCAGCGCGATTACGAACTCGCGCGATGGCTTGCCCACATTGCCTCGCTCGATTCGCCAACCGGCTGGGCCGCTCCTGAATCCCTTTGGCCGCCCGATTTGGCGGCTCAGGCGCGTGCGGCGTTCGATTTTCTCGCCGCCGCACGCTGCTTCGTTCATTATCGAAGGGATCGCGATCTCAATATCCTCTCCTACGAACTTCAGGACGAAGCGGCTGCATCGGGAGTGGGCCTCGAAGTCCGCAAGCCGGTCCCTCCGGCTGAGTGGATGCGCCGCTATTTTCGCCACGTTCGCGCGATCGAGCGCCTGGCGGCGCTCTTGATCGAAGAGGTGCCGCCCGCGCGTTCCACTCTCTACGAATTCTTCGAGAGCAGGCGATCGAGGCTTTCGAGCGAGGATTTCTCCGTCGCTCGCGGAAAGATCTTTCTCCGGCGGCCCGCGACTCTCGACAGCGTTTCCGCGCTGCTTCGTCCATTCGAATTCCTCGCCCGCCATGGGACGCCCTTGAGCGGCGGGGCTCGCCGCCAAGTGGAGGCGGCCATCGCCCGCCTGGCCGAATCAGCCGTTCCGACGGGCGACGTCTGGCCCTCCTTGCGCGCCATTCTTCTCTTGCCTCACGCGGCCGCGGCCTTGCGCGAGATGCATCACGCCGGCCTGCTCGTTTTCCTTTTTCCTGAATTTCGCGCGATCGATTCGCTGGTGATTCACGATTACTATCATCGCTACACCGTTGACGAGCACTCCTTCCTCGCCATCGAAAACATTCACCGTCTGAGTTCCTCCACGGGAGAAACGGAGCGCCAGTTCGCCGAAATTTTCGCCGAGCTCGATCAGCCCGAATTGCTGTTTCTCTCGCTCCTGCTGCACGACGTCGGTAAGGGCATGGACGTTCCCTCGCATGTTTCCGGCAGCCTCGATGCGGCCGAATCCGTGATGGGACGTCTTTCGCTCGAACCGGAGGAACGGGACACTATCCGTTTCCTCATCGCCAATCATTTGGAGATGTCCGCCACGTTTCAGCGTCGCGATGTTTTCGACCCCGAGGCCGTTCGCCATTTCACCCGCGTGGTTGCCGCTCCCGAGCGGTTGAAATCCCTTTGCCTGTTCACCTACGCCGATATTCGCAGCGTCAACCGCGAAGCGCTCACGCCGTGGAAAGCCGAGATGCTCTGGCAGCTTTACGCTGCCGCCATGAATCGCCTCGATCGCGGCCTCGACGACGATCGCTTCCTCGCCGCCGACATGCGCGACGCCCGTTCTGACGAAGTTCTTCGCCTTCTTTCCCCCGAGGCCACCGAACCACAAGTCGCCCAATTCCTGCTCGGTTTCCCCCGGCGTTACCTCGCCGGCCACTCTCCCCAGGAAATCGCGGCACACTACCGGATGTCCTTGCACCTGGCTCGCGACCCTCTTCAAATGGAGATTGTCCGCCGCCGCTCCGGCTATCGCCTCGCGCTGCTCGCTCAGGATCGCCCGCGTCTTTTCGCCTCCGTTGCCGGCGCCCTGTACGCCTGGGGTATGGGCATCACCAAGGCCGAGGCCTTCGGCGGCAGCGCCGGCCGGATTGCCGATACGTTTCATTTCACCGATCTTTTCCGCACGCTCGAGATGAATCCGTCCGAGTGCGTTCGCCTCGAGCAGAGCTTGCGCGCCGTCCTTTCCGGCTCCGTGTCCGTCGATTCCCTGCTCTCGCGGCGCGCCCGCCCCGGTCCCGCTCCGCGTCCAAAGGTCAACATCGCGACGCAGGTATCCATCGACAACGGATGCTCGCCTCAAAGCACGGTGGTAGAAATCGTCACGGCAGACCGGCCCGGCCTCCTCTACGAGATCAGCACTGTCCTCGCCGACGCCGATTGCAACATCGAAGTCGCGTTGATCGATACGGAAGGACCGAAGGCAATCGACGTTTTCTATCTGACATTCCAGGGCGCGAAGCTACCGGAAGATCGTGGCGGCGAAGTGCGCCAGGCACTGCTCCATCGCCTCGCTCATTGAGCGCAGACCAATTCCGCAGGTCGAGCAGCAAGGGAAGCCGGTTCTTTGCTTCCGGCTTTTCCAATTTCGATTTTTCGGGCTTCGCTGTTCTATTTCCAAATCAGACTGGTGATCGAATCACTTCCCAGCGCGACGCGCGCCATGTTTCCCGCCATTTCGATATGCACCGTGCGCGGCTTGCCGGGATTCGTGAGGACCAACGCCCGCTCGCCACCGGTGTTTTCATACGCCACGTGCTCGACGCCCTCGATTCGCCCTTGCGAATCGAATCGCCGCGCGCCTGGCCGCACCGTTCGCGCGAAATGGTTCATCGCCCAGAACTGTCCGCTGCGAACGATCTGGTTCGTGCGGGAATGGATGGTCACCGTGCCGCCGCAGTCGAACGGTCCCATATTCGGCCGGCCGTTCTCGTCGAGCGCCAGGTTCCATCCTATGATCGTCCGGCAGTGGTGCCGCAGAATCCCGCTGAACGTTTCGCCCCAATTCGCCCAATCCGTCGCGTAGTCTTTCTGGGTGATGTCCGGCCCTCCCTCGGTCCAGAACATTTCGATTTCGGGATGAGCCTCGCGCACCTTTTCGATCATCTCCGGCTCGCCCACGTACCCATGCCAGGCGATACCGCTCGTGAATTCGCGCACGTCAGGATCTTCGAGCATACAGATCGCGCGTCCCCATAGGTTGTAATTGTGATCGAGCATCCAGATTTTCGTGTCGAGCTTCCGCCGGCGCAGGGCCGGGCCCAGGTGATCGCGCACGAAGCCCATTTCATATTCCTGCGGCCACGCGCACGCCGGCATTCGGCCGTCCTGTTCTGTGTCCACTTCGTTTTGCGGCGTCAGCGAATCGATCCTGACCCCCTCCGCCCGGTACGCCTCCAGGAATTTCACCAGGTAGTTCGCGTAAGCGCGCATCGTTTTCGGGTGCATGCATCCGCCCAGCATCGAACCGTTCGGCTTCATCCAGCCCGGCGGACTCCACGGCGACGCCAGCAGCCACAGGTTCGGGTTGAGCGCGCGCGCCTCGCGCAGAATCGGCAGAATCCACCGACGGTCGTGCGCGATCGAGAATCGTTTGAGCTCCGGATCCGGCGCGCCTTCATCGTAGCTGTAGAGCCGCGTGCTGTAATCGCTGGCGCCGACCGGCACGCGCCCCACGCTCAATCCCATCTCGTCCGGATGAAACATCTCGTGAAACAGATGCGCGCGAGCCTCGCGTCCCAGCCGGTGAAAGGTGTAGCAAGCGGCGTCGGTAAACGCGCCGCCGATGCCCAGATGCGTCTGAAACCGTTTCGCCGGATCGAGCCGAATCGCGTCTTCGCTCGCCGTTCCGCGCGTCCATTCGATTGCCGGCCCTGGCGTGAATTTTCGGCTCGCGTCGGTCACGCGCACCGCAATGCCGCCGGGCGTTTCCCGCGCCGCGGGCGCGGCCGCCATGGCCTGCGCGCCGCTCGCGGCGAGCGTCACCGTTGCTCCCGCGGCCGTTATCTTCAGAAAATCCCTCCGGCTCAGTGCATCGGGCATGCGCCCTCCCTGGAAAGACGCCCACGCCGGTCGTCCACAATTGCTTACCGGTTCGCCGGAAAGCATACCGGCAGCCAGTCCGCCGGCAAAGCGGCGCACCGGCTGCCGGTTTTAGCAATCTAGAAGTAGAGTTTCAGGCCCAGCTGGACCACGCGGGGCCCTCCGTTGCCGCCGTAGGTGTTCGCGTACGTGCCCCAGTTCGCGGCTTTCGTCAGCGTGAACGGGGGCAACGACTGCGAGCCGCCGGCCGGCATGCTGTAGTTCCACTCCTGCGGCACGCTCACGTTCACCACGTAGTTCTTCGAATTGAAATTGGGATGGTTGAACGCGTTGTACGCTTCCAGGCGCAATTGCAGCAGGTAGCGATCGCCGCGTCCGATCGGGATGTTCTTGAACAGGGACATGTCCCAATCCTGCAATCCGCCGTTGCGCAGGAGGTCGCGCGATCCGGCGAGGCGCGATCCGATCGGCGGCACAACCGGGTTGCCCTGGCTATCGAGCGTGAAGTAGAAGGGAATCGCGCCCCACATGCTCCCTCCGTCCACCGCGCCCGATTCGAACGACCACCCGCTGTTCAGATCCACCGGCGTTCCCGACATCGCCTGCACCACGCCGCTCAGCTGGTAATTGCCCAGCGCGTAGGAAAGCCACTTCGCTCCCCCGAGGTGTTTCGAGACGTCCGGCAGGCTGTACACGTAGTTCGCCGAGAAGACGTGCGTGCGGTCCCACGGCGCCGCGCGGTAGTCCAGACTCGGCTTGAAAGGATCGAGCATTTCCTGGTCCGCGCCCGCGTCGGTCATCGCCCTCGAATACGTGTAGACCGCGCCAAAGGTCAGCCGCTTGCTGAACCGCCGTTGCAGCGACACCTGCAGTGAGTTGTAATTCGAATTTCCGTCCCACTGCAGATATTGGATCTGTCCGTAGCCCTTGTACGGCACGAGCGGCGCGTCCGTGTACGACGGCCGGCCGTACGCGTAGGCTCCGCTGAAATCGTAGCCCGCCGTTGTGTAATACGCCGGCAGGTTCGGCTCAACCGCCGGCACGACGCCGCCCGAGAAGTTCGTTGGGTCCTGCGCCGCCCGCGTGAACGCCGTTCCATACGGAACCGCGTTGATGTCCCGCGCCGTCACCAGGTGCCGGCCCAGCGTGCCCACGTAGGCGACGTCCAGCGTCATGGACCTGATCAGTTCCCGCTGCACGCCTAGGCTGAAGCTGTAAATCGTCGGCACGTGGCCGTCCTTCGACCCTCCGATGATGTTGCTCAGCACGCCGTTGCCGAAACTGGGATTCGAAAGGTTCGCGATGTTCCCGGCGCCCAATTGCGCCGTCTGGACGAGCGCCGGATTGTTGAACACTGTATTGAAAATCAGGTTGCCCTGCTCCCGGTCGTGGAACATCCCGAATCCGCCGCGCAAAATCGTCTTGTGGTCGTTGAAGGGATCGTAGGCGAATCCGAATCGGGGTTCCGGCATGATGCCTCGGCTGTTCCAGCCGCCCTGCGGAATTCCGCCCGTATTCGCGAATTCCATGCCGTTCAGCGGATTGCCGCTGCCCGCCACGATGTTTCCGTTGTCGTCGATCGTCACCGCCGACGCCGCGCTGTAGTCCGCCGGCACGAAGAGCGCCACCTGGTTTTTCGCGTCGTATTGCGGCGGAATCCACGCGAACCGCATGCCGTAATCGAGCGTCAGGCGGGGAAACATCTGCCAGGTGTCCTGCGCGTAAAATTCAAACTGGTTGTAGCGGAAGAATCCCCACGGCCGCGCGGTGGATTGGTCGAAGCTGCTGAAATCGCCCAGCAGCGCGCTCGCCAACGGATCGCCCAGGACGCACGTATTCGCCCCGTTCGGGCACGTTCCGCCCCCGGTGGGTCCATTGCTGAAGCTGAATTGGCCGTTCAGGTTTCCCCACGCGATCTGGTTCTTCCGGCTGCGCTCGTAGAAGATCCCGTATTTCATCGTGTGCGCGCCGCGGACCCAGGTCAGGTCGTCGTTCACGTCGATCGTCGTGTTCGCCTGCTCCCACGGCGTCGCGCCCAGATATCCTCCGCCGAAATTCACGTTGGAAAGTCCGCCGAAGTTCATGTCCGGGATCGTCTGCGCCGGATAGAGCAGCGGCAGGTTGATTCCGTTCGCCGCCAGCGAAATGTTTCCGTTCACGCCGTCCGCGATCGAAAGCGTGTGGCTGGGGCCGGCGGACAATTCATTCACGATCGTCGGCGAGATTGTGCTTGTCCAATCGAGTGAAAGATTCCATCCCGGATGCTTCTGCGTGCAGCCGCCAGGGAAATTCACCGAAGACGAGCAGGCGAAAATCCCGAACGGGCCGGGAAACGGAATGAAGGGCGAACTGTTCGTATCCGAGTTGTAGATCCAGTGGCCGAAAATCCGGTTCCGGCCGTTGAGCTGGTAATCGATTCGCAGAATGTCCTCCCGCCGCGGATCGTGGCCCGAAAGGGCTTCAGAGAAATTGTAGTTCTGCCCGTTCACGCCGAATCCGCTCACGTTCGGCAGCGGATACAGGTTCAGGATTTTCTGCATTTGCTGGTACACCTGCTGCTGCGACGAGGAAAGCTGCGACGGGTCGATCTTGTCGTTCGTGATTCCCGGTCCCGAGATCACCACCGGCACGCCGTTGCCGTCAGTGGACTGCGAAAAGTCGCCCTGCCGTTCGAGCGCCGTCGGCGTGTAGAACTGCGTAGTGCCGCCGATCGGAATCAGTTGCCGGAAAAATTCTTCGTTCCAGTAGACGAACAGTTTGTTTTTGAGGATCGGCCCGCCGATGTCGTACCCGAACTGGTTGTAGCGGTAGAACGGCGGCGTATTCGCCTGGCCGTTGCTCAGCTGGTTCTGTTTGTTGAAGAACTCATTGGCGTTCATTCCCTCGTTCCGGTGGAAGAAGCGCACGTCGCCATGCCACTGGTTCGTGCCGCTCTTGGTGGTGAGCAGAATCATCCCGCCGCCGGATTTTCCGTACTCCGCGTCGTAGTTCGCCGTCAGCACCTTCATTTCCTGGATCGCGTCGGGATTGATCGTCACGTGCGTGCCGCCGTTGTTGCCGGTGTCCACGTTCGAGGCGCCGTCGATCGCGTAATCGTTTTCGTTCGACCGGATGCCGTTGATGTTCATCGTGTCGAGTCCGCCGGTGCTCGAGGCGTGCCCGTCGAAGCTGCTGATGACGCCCGGAACCAGCTTCATGTAATCGAGAACGTTCCGCCCGTTCATCGCCACGTCGTTCAGCTGCTTTCCGGTGATCAGGTCAGAGCGCTCGCCCGAATTCGATTGCAGCTGCATCTGTCCGGCCGTCGCGGTCACCGTCACCGTTTGCGTCGCTGTTCCCACCCGCAGAACCATCTCGCCGGCGTTCACGCTTCCCGCCGCGGTCAGAATCAAGCCGGTTTTTACCAGCTTCTGGAATCCGCTTGCCTCGACCGCGACCGTGTAGGTTCCCGGCGGCAGGTTCGGCACCGCGAACGTTCCGCTCTTGCTCGACGTCACCGTCCGCACCAGTCCCGTGGTTGTTTCCGTCACCGTCACTTTGGCCGCAGGCACGTACGCTCCGCTCTGGTCTTTCACCGCGCCGAAGATCGTTCCCGAAGTCACCTGGGCGCGAACCGCGGCGCACCATACCAAGAACATGCCGGCGATGGCCAGCGCTCCGAGCGCCCGCCCGCCGATTCTCTGAAGCCACCTCAAGGATTGCATCGCTCCCTCCCTGCCCTTTCTCAGCCTGTTGAACAGTCCTTCGCCCGGGCCGGCCCTTGCGCCGCGCACCAAACATCCGTTCTTGCCGGTTCCCGCCCTGTCACCCGAGCGCTTCGCTCCACATGGGCCTGATACCGCCGGTCGGCGCAAGCGTCAAGGCTACAAGGGGTTAGCCCGAGGTAAGAACGGAGGGTAACTAGACTGAATCAGTCCGAGTTAACCTTCCGCCCTCGCAGCCTAACTTCCACGTGCTCAGTTGCTTCGCCTTTTTCCGGATGATAAAGTGATGGGGGATTTCTCGATGTCGTCTCGTCAGGATTTCGGGCCGGAGAGAGCTGAACTCGAAGCTGTTCTCGGTTGCGAGGCCTTCGCCAAGTCCCCGAGCCTCGCTAAAATCCTGCGCTACGTCAGCGAGCAGTACTTCGAAGGCCGCGCGGACACCGTCAAGCAGTACAGTATCGGCGTCGAAGCCCTCGGCCGTCCTCCCGATTTCGATCCCCGCCAGGACCCGATCATTCGTGTCGAAGCCCAGCGCCTCCGCGAACGCCTCAAGCGATATTACGAGGCCGAGGGCTCAACCCACTCCATTGTGATTTCCCTTCCCGTCGGCCATTACATCCCTCAATTCACTCGCCGCCGGGTCGCGCCCGAACCATCGGCCGCAAGTGACGCCGTCGCGACGCCGCCCAGCGCGGCTTCAGCCGGCGCAGCAGGGCGATTCTGGCCCTCCTGGTCCCGCAGCCGCTTTGCCGTCTATTCGCTTCTCGTTTTTCTTGCCGCTGTTGTCCTTGGCGCCTGGGCGTTTTCCGGCTCGAAACTGAGTCGTTGGACGACCGGATTCATCCATCAAATGACCGCTTCCGCTTCGGTCTCCGAGGATTCGCACGCCATCCGCATCCTCGCCGGAGCGTCGAAGCCGTTCGTGGACCGGCTGGGCCGGACATGGTCCGCCGATCGTTATTTCTCGGGCGGGCGCGCGATCGTCGAGCCCAGCGTCTTCATCGCTCGCGCCTCTGATCCCGGGCTGTTCCGCGCCGCGCGCGAAGGCGAGTTTTCCTACAAGATTCCGCTCAAACCCGGCTCCTACGAAATCCATCTCTACTTCGCCGAAACGCGCTACGGTCCCCGCACCGCGTGGGGCGGCGGCGAAGTGAGCCGGTTGTTTCATATTCAGATGAACGGCCGGCGGCTCTTCACCGATTTCGACGTCTACAGCGACGCGCGCGGCAGCGATATCGCCGACGAGCGCGTCATCAGCGATGTTCGGCCCAAGCGGGACGGCTACCTCCATCTCGACTTCATCAAGGCGATGGATTACCCCTTCGTCAACGCGATCGCGGTTCTTCCCGATCCCTCCGGCAAGATGCGGCCCATCCGCATTGTCGCTCAGGACCACAACGTCGCCGATCGCGAGGGCCATATCTGGGGCGCCGACCGCTACGTCCTGCGCGGACGCATTGCCGGCGTCAGCCCGGTTGTAACATCCGCCGCGAGTCCCGCTCTCTACGCCGGCGAGGAGTACGGCAATTTCGACTACGCCATTCCCGTCCCTCCCGGCCGCTACACCGTTACGCTGCGCTTCGCCGAAACCTATTACGGTCCGCACAATCCCGGCCAAGGCGGTGTCGGCAGCCGGATTTTCAACGTCTACTGCAACGGCGTGGCCCTCCTTCGGAATTTCGATATCTTCAAGGCCGCTGGCGGCGAAAATCGCCCCGCGCGCGAAACCTTCCACAATCTCGGCCCCAACGCTCAGGGCAAGCTCGAATTCTGGTTCGAGCCGGTGAAGGACTACGCTTCGGTCAATTCCATCGAAGTCGTCCAGCAGTCCCGCTAGTCCGGCCGTTTCCCTATCCTCTTGCAGTCGCCCCATTCCGAATGTGGTTTCCCGATTGTCGATTTTCAAGCTTCGGTTTTCGGCCTTTCGGTTTTCGTATTTCGATTTTCGATTTTCGAGTGTCGATTTTCGAATTTCGTCTTTCGATTCTCCGGTTTCGCCTTCATAAAAAGCGGCTCCGGCAACTTTCGCCGCCGGAGCCGCTCCGTTCAGTGAGTCTGGTTGTGCCTGCTCCCGCTGGTTACATCTTTCGGGCGCCTTTTGGCGGAACGGGTGCAACGAAAGGAACGTTGGCCTTCTTGAGCTGCTCGTTCAGCGAGGCCAGGTCCTTCTTTTGCAGTTCGCTCCATGCGGCAACCTGTGCGGCGATCTTGGTTTTCAGTTCGTTGAAGACGGTGTACTCGGCCACGGTTGGGGCGGAATCGCTGCCGTCAACCGACCCTCCGAGCGCCATCATCTGGTCGGCCAATTTCACCGGGAAGTTGAGCGGATCCTCGCCGCTCTTCGACTTCGGCTGGATCAGCGCGTTCTCGATGGCGTCGGCCTTCTCGCCTAGCGCCTTGGCCGCGTCAGCAATTTCCTTATGCGACGCGCCCACGCGCATTTCGAGCGGACCGAGCTGCGCCTGCAAGCTGCGGATCCCGTTCACCGCGTCGCTGGCCGAATTGACCACGCCCTGAATCTGGAGCCCCAGCGCGAGCTGTTTCTCGAGATCCGCTTGCGTTACGGCGATTCGCGGGTCCTCCTTGACGACGAGCGGCGCCGTGTAGCTCTGGCCGTCCACCGTCAATTTCACCTGGTACGTTTCCGGCACCGCCAGCGGCCCAAAGGGCGCACCACCCCACGAGATCGTTCCCGGCACCGTCCGGTCGGACGTGTAGCGTAGGTTCCATTCGAACCGGTTCACGCCAGGACGCTCCGTCAGGTGTGGGAAGTGGAAGAAGCGCGCGAATTCGGCCGGAATTCCGGCCGGCGGTCCTTTGTGAGCCGTGGTGTATTTCCGCACCAGCCCGCCTTTCGCCGTCAGGATTTCCAGCGTGATCGTGCCTTTCGGTTTCGATTTCAGCCAGTAATCAATCGTCGCGTTCGAGCCACCACCACCGAAGAATCCTCCGCCAATGCGGGCGCGATACGCCGCGGCCGGATGGAACAGATAAACCGCGTCGTTTTGCACTTCGCTGGTCAGCTGGCGCAGCGGCGCGATGTCGTCGAGCGCCCAGAACGAGCGCCCGTGCGTCGCGATCACCAGATCGTCGCCATGGATCGTCAGGTCGCGCACCGGCACGGTCGGCAGGTTCATCTTGAGCGGGGCCCAGTTCGCTCCGTCGTCGAAGCTGACGTAAACGCCCAGTTCGGTTCCGGCGAAGAGCAGGTCCTTGCGAACCGTGTCTTCCCGCACCGCGTGAACGTACGCGCCGTCCGGAATGCCGTTCGTGATGCGCGCCCAGGTTTTTCCGTAGTCGGTCGTTTTGTAGATGTAAGGCGCGAAATCGTTGTTCTTTTCGCCGTTTACCGCCGCGTAGGCGGTCCCCGCGCTGAAATGCGAGGCGTCGATGATGCTCACCTTGTACCACGCCGGCATGTCTTTCGGCGTCACATTGGTCCAGTGGGCGCCGCCGTCGCGCGTCAGGTGGATCAGCCCGTCGTCCGAGCCAACCCAGATTTCGCCGCGCTCGACCGGCGAAGGCGCGATGCAGAAGATGGTGTCGTAATATTCGGCGCTGGTGTTGTCCTGCGTGATCGGGCCGCCGGCCGACTGCTGTTTTGCCTTGTCGTCGCGCGTCAGGTCCGGACTGATCACTTTCCAGCTGTGTCCGCCGTCGGCCGTTTCAAACAGCACGTTCCCGCCGAAATAGACGGTGTGATCGTCGAATGGCGAAAGCGCGATCGGCGCCGTCCACTGGAACCTGTATTTCAGGTTCGCCGCCGCGTGTCCCATCGGATTGAGCGGCCAGGGCGAAACGTCCACCGTGTTGCCGCTCTTCCGATCGAACCGCGTGATCGAGCCGTCGTACCCGCTCGCGTAGACCGTGTTTCCCGAAGGCGTCGGCACCACCCATCCGCTTTCGCCGCCGCCCACGTCGTAATAGTTGTCGGGATTGCCCTGGCTCGGAATCGCCACGGTCGAATTGTCCTGCTGCGCTCCGTAGACGTAATACGGGAACCGGTTGTCCGTCGCCACGTGGTAGAACTCCGCCGTCGGCTGGTTATCCAGCGTGGACCACGTCTTGCCCCAGTTCAGCGAAATCGTCGCGCCGCCGTCGTTCGCCACGATCAGGTGATTCGCGTTGGTCGGATCGATCCACAGGCAGTGGTTGTCGCCGTGCGGCACCAGCATCATGCTCCACGTTTTCCCGCCGTCGGTCGAGCGGTAAACGCCCGTATTCAAAATGTAGATGGTGTACGGATTTTTCGGGTCGGCGTAGATGTTCGTGAAATACCACGCCCGCTGCCGGAACCGGTGGTCGCCGTTCACGAAATGCCAGTTCTCGCCGGCGTCGTCGGAAACGTACAAGCCGCCCTTTTTCGCTTCGATCAGTGCGTAAACGGTCTCGGAATCCGCGCCAACCGCGAGGCCAATGCGTCCCAGGACACCTTCCGGCAGCCCGTGGCCGGTGAGCTGTTTCCACGTCGCGCCGCCATCCTCGGATTTGTAGATTCCGCTGCCCGGCCCGCCGCTGGTGAAGCCGTAGGGCGTCCGGCTGATCTCGTAGAGCGCCGCGTAGACGATGTGCGAATTGTTCGGGTCGTAGACCAGATCCACAGCGCCCGTCTTGTCGTCCTTATAGAGCACCTTCGTCCACGTCTTGCCGCCGTCAGTGGTGCGGAAAACGCCGCGCTCCGGGTTCGGCCCGAAAGCGTCGCCAATCGCCGCCACCAGCGCAACGTCCGGATTGCGCGGGTCCACCAGAATCGAGGCGATGTGCTGCGTTTTCGTCAGGCCGATGTGCGTCCATGTTTTTCCCGCGTCGGTGGATTTCCACATCCCGTCGCCGTAGCTGATGTCGCCGCGAATCGCTTCTTCGCCCGTGCCCACGTAAATCACGTTCGGATCGGAAGGCGCGATCGCGATCGCTCCGATCGAAGCGATCGGTTCCTTATCGAAAATCGGCGTCCAGTGCTGGCCCGCGTCGGTCGTTTTCCAGACGCCGCCGCCCACCGCGCCGAAATAATAGATATTCGTTCCCGGGACGCCGGCTGCCGCTTCCGCGCGGCCTCCGCGAGACGGCCCGATAAGATGCCATTTCATTCCCGCGAGCGTGCCCTTTTCGATTTTTTGGGCCCGCGTCACCGGGCTGAACATCACGAGCGCCGCAAGCGCCACGATCCAGCGAAGCCCGGCGCTCCAGCGATTCCTCGAACTCATGCGCATAGTCCTCTCCCTCCGGAGTCGCCGGGATTCTACACCGAGGAAGGCCCAGTGCGCACCCGCTCCACGAAAATAGGTATCCCCGAGTTTGTACCCGCCCGGCGCCGCACGCGCCACAGGCAAGCCGGCGCGCATTCCGCAACCCTCGCCTTATTTCTCAGCGGCCTCCGCGCACCCTCCGTGACCTCTGTGTGAATCGCTCGGGGTTTTCGCGCACCGGCACCCTTGAGCCCGGCACAAGTCACGAGCAACCAGAACTCTCAGTATTTGCTTCGGCTGATGGCAACCGCCTGAAACGGTCCGGGCACCAGATACTGATTCACCAGGTTCCGGTCGTAATGCAGCGCGGTTTTATTCCCCATTTCATTGAAGGTGTTGCTGATGATGGACCCGTACCAGTCGCTCCCGCCCGTCATTTCCACCGACGCGCTCGGCGCGTACACCACCGCATACGCCGCCGACCCTCCCGCGATCTCAATCGTCCCCGTGCCGCCGTAAACGATCTGGAAATCCGCCGGCACGCCGGTGTTGTTGGTCAAGCTGTTGCCGGTCAGGCTCACCGGCGTCGAAACGCCGCTTCCCGCCACGTACAGAATCACCTGCCCCGCCGGCGAAATCGTGATCGTGCCGGTGCCCGAGACGCTCAGGCTGTTGATGTAGTAGCTGCCCGGCGCGAAGGTGAGCGTGCCGCCCGAAGCCAGCGTGATGTCGCCGTACGCACCTGGCAGAAGGCTCATCGCCTGCCCCACGCTCAGCGTTCCCGTTCCCGGCGTCACCGTGGCCAGTTGCGGCATCGGCGGCACGTTGTTCAAACCGTTGAGCGGCGTTTCGCTTCCGCCCACTTCCTGTCCCGTCACGCCGGCGTTCGAGCCGAGCGTCACGCCCGCCGGGCACGTTCCCGTCGTCGGATTCGGCACCGAAGCCGTGCCATTCACCGTCGCTCCCGC
>JAKAOH010000239.1 GCA_021812285.1 Acidobacteriota bacterium
TGGTTGGCCAATCCTACGCCTGACGGCGTAGCTCCCGCAATAGCCAGGCCCTGGAGAAGTCCCAATCACGCCGGACCGTGCGCGCGGAGGTCCCGAGAGCCGCGGCGATTTCCTCCTCCGTCAGTCCGCCGAAATAGCGCAACTCGACGACCTGAGCCTGGCGCGGAGCGATGTGGGAAAAGGCGGTGAGGGCATCATCGAGAGCCAAAATGGAGCGGTTTCGCACGCAGGACATAATGGCCGATTCGTCGAGGTTCACTTTGGGAATCTGGGCGCCGCGCTTGCGCGCGCCACGAGCGCGAGCCGCGTCCACCAAAATGCGGCGCATCATTTGGGCAGCCATGGCGAAAAACTGGGCGCGCTCGCGCCATTCGATCCTGGTCACATCGATCAGGCGGAGGTAGACCTCGTGCACCAACGCGGTGGACTGCAGGGTGTTGGACTGGCGTTCATTCCGCATGTACCGGCGCGCCATTTGGCGTAATTCGGGATAGACCTGCTCGGCCAGGCGATTGAGTGCAGCTTTGTCACCGTCGCTCCAGGCTTTGAGCAAAGTGGTGATTTCGGCGGATGGTGTGCCCATGGACAGCCCCCACTCCCCGCGGGCGAGAGAACTATACCAGACGTGACCGCTTTTGCCATCCGTTTACGCCTGTAAGGGCAAGAGGGGAACAGGCTGGAACCAAGGTCTCCTCGGGGAAAAGGAGGCACACCATGAGAAGGATCCGTGCATTACCAATTGTCGGACTGCTGATGCTGGCGGGCGCGATGCTGGGCACGACTGCTCGCGCAAAGCAAATCGATGGGTCGGGTTCTTTCGTCCTGCCTTACCAGGTTCAGTGGGCAGGTGGCACGCTGCCGGCGGGCAAATATTCGTTCACCGTCGAAAGCGGTTCCATGGCGATCTCAAGCTTGACCTTCGTTCGGGGTCCTCGTGGCATCCGGGGGCGCTTGATCGCCGTTGCTCTGGCCACCAATGACTTCGCCGGAAAAAGCTCGCTGGTGATCGTCACGGTCAACGGGAAGCAATGCGTGCGGTCGCTCCGTCTGGGGGAAATCGGCACGGAATTCGAGTACGGCGTGCCGAAAGCGAAGAACGGGGCCATGCGCGAGGCTGCGGTCAAGATCGTCCCGGTTAGCACCGTGGGCGAGTGAACGCAGCAAGGGCGGTTTGAAGAGGCTGAGGACGCGAGGGGAGCCCGCTATGGATCAAGTCCATGGCGGGCTCTGCCCTCTCACTTCAGGAACAAACTCAGCCGCACAGGCTCCGACGTTAAAAAGTGGAGCGACCGGCGATCGAAACTTCACGCTGCCGGAGGACGCGGATGGTATCATGCCGCATCCCGGCTTGCGGGGCGGCCGCGCGGACAGGCACGGGCTGCACCACACCCCATGGAGCGCACGCAAAGACGAGACGTTTGGGTCGGCCGTGCCGTCGAGCTCGATTCGCGGCCGACCTGACGCCGTGATTCGGCCGGAAGGCTCGCTTCCAGAGAGCTTTGAGTGCTAAGCCACCTTTGGCAAGACCTCAAATACGGGTTGCACCTGCTGGTGAAGTCGCCAGGATTCACTGCCGTTGCGGTGCTCACGATCGCGCTGGGCGTCGCGGCGAACGCATCGATTTTCAGCTTCGTTGACGCGGTGATTATCCGGCCGCTTCCCTACCCTCACCCCGAAGAACTCGTCGGGCTGGGCCAATGGCGAATGCTGCGGGGCCAATACGTGCAGGCGGGCGTTTCTGCGCCGAATATCACCGACATTCAGAAACAAAACCGCGTATTTCAGGAGGTTGGTTATTACCTCTACCACTCCTATACCCTCACGAGCGGAAATCCTCCGGAGCGGCTCGTGGGCGCAACGATTTCGCCCAATATGCTCGAGCTGCTTGGCATCGAGCCGGTGCTCGGGCGAGGGTTCACGGCGGAGGAGGCGCAACCGGGCCACGATCGCGAGGTGATTCTGGGCTATTCGCTCTGGCAAAGGCAGTTCGGGGGAAGGCGGGACGTTCTGGGCAAGACGATACAGATGGACGATCAGGTATATACCGTCATCGGCGTGATGCCCAAAAATTTCTATTTCATCTGGGACAACGTGCTCGACGTGATGACGCCGCTGGCGCTGCCCGCGAGCCGCTGGACGGAAGCCGGGCGCGCCTCGCGCGAGTTGCAGACCATGGCGCGGCTGAAACCGGGCGTCACGCACGATCAGGCGCAGATGGAAATGAACACGGTCGCGGGGCGCCTGGCGGCGGAATATCCCGACGCGGACAAGGGCTGGGGCCTCAAGGTGGAACCGCTGCACTCGGCCTATCACCGGCACATCGCAACTCCGCTCATCGCGATTCTGAGCGCGGCGTTTCTGGTATTGCTGATCGGCTGCGTGAACGTGGCGAACCTGCTGCTCGCGCGCTCGACGGCGCGCAGAAAGGAGATCGCAGTGCGCGTGGTCATGGGCGCGAGCCGGAAGAGGCTGATCGCGCAGTTATTGACCGAGGCGGCTCTTTTGGGTTTCCTCGGCGGGCTGGTAGGACTGCTTTTCTCTTACGTGGGAGTGCGCCTGCTGGCGCTCGGTTGCGCGAACTATTTTCCGGTGATCGGGTCGCAATGGATCAGCCTCAACGGCACCGTGGTAGCGTTCTGCATCGGGCTGGCCACGCTCACGGGCCTGATCTTCGGACTGGCGCCCGTGTTCCAGGTATCGAGAACGGATTTGAACGAGCCGCTGAAACAGAGCGGCGCCTCGGTGACGGCCGAAGCGGGCCGGCGCCGGCTGCGCAACGCACTCGTGATCGGAGAAGTTTGCCTGGCGATGATCCTCATGGTGGGTGCGGGCCTGCTGCTGCGAACCTTTGTCAACGTCCTGAGCGTAGACGTCGGTTGCGACCCGCACAACGTATTGACGATGATCCTGTCGCTGCCGAGCTACCGATATAAGACTCCGGTCGAACAGGCGGATTTTTTCCAGGCCGCCCTCAAACGGATTCGCGCCCTGCCCGGAATCGAAGCGGCGGGCGGATTCCTGTGGGATGACGAAATCCTGTTTCACCCGCAGGGCTATCCTCCTTCGTCTGCCGACGAGGAGCCGAACGCCAGCCTGATGACCATCTCGCCGGGCTTTTTCAAGGCGTTGCGAACTCCGCTGATTGCCGGGCGGGAATTCACATCCGCGGACGACGGCGAGGCGCCGCGCGTGGCCATCATCAACCAGACGCTCGCGCGGCGCTATTTCCCGAACACGAACCCGATCGGACTTCACCTGACTCCGACTGCGAAGGTCTACGACAAACAGTCGGCGAGCGAGCCGATTCCGCTCGAAATCGTGGGCGTAGTGAAGGATCTGAAGCTCGCCGGCAGCCTGCGCCGGAACACATCGCAAATTTTCGTGCCGTACCTGCAAAAGCCGGCATCGGCGATGATTTTCGCGATTCGCACGGCCACTCCTCCGCTCACCGAAGCCCGCGCGGTGCGAAGCGCGGTGAAATTGCTCGACGCGGAGCTTCCGCTGAGAAATGTGGAACCGCTGGAAGACATCCTTGTGGAAGAGTATGGAGCGGTGCGCTTCCCATTCCTGATCGTCTGGATTTTCGCTGCCCTCGCCCTCGTCCTGTCGGCGGTCGGCGTATACGGGGTGGTTTCCTATTCGGTGACGCAGCGGACGCGGGAAGTGGCCATCCGCATGGCGCTGGGGGCTCGCAGACAGGACGTGATGCGGCTGATCTTCTCCGAAGGTTTGCGGACCGCCGGCCTCGGACTGGCGGTGGGAATTCCGATTTCGCTGGGACTGGGGCGCCTGATTCGAAGCTTTCTCTTTGGCGTGCCGTCGTACGACCCGCTGACGATTGTGGGCGCGGCCGCCGTGCTGGGCGCTTTCACCGCGCTCGCCTGCTACGTTCCCGCGCGGCGCGCGATGCGAGTGGATCCCGTAGTCGCGTTGAGGGATGAATAGCTGCCGCCGAAGCGGCGGGCGCCCCGACCGCGCGCCTGCGACGATAAGGGAAACGGCGTGGATTCGACCGAAAAAAACAGAAGAGGCCCTCGCCCGGCGATGCGAGGGCCTCTTCGCTGGCGCTGAACCCGGAGGCGGATTCAGCGATGGGCCGGCCGTTTCGACGAGGGAGCGGCCGGATGGCGTTGCGGCTGCGCGGAGCTGCCGACAACCCGGAGTTGCAATTGCGTGCCGGACTGGAGTTGCACGTTGCCCTTCGGCCGGCTGAAAACGGACGTGG
>JAKAOH010000056.1 GCA_021812285.1 Acidobacteriota bacterium
CATCTTCATGGCCAACGCCGGCGGCGCCTGGGACAACGCGAAGAAAATCGTTGAAGTCGAACTCAAGCAGAAGGGCACGTCGCTGCATGACGCAACCGTCGTCGGCGATACCGTCGGCGATCCGTTCAAGGACACGTCGTCGGTCGCCCTGAACCCGATCATCAAGTTCACCACGCTGTTCGGCTTGCTCGCCGTCGAATTGGCCGTTCGGCTGACGGCGCAGACCGGCGGCACGCTCACCCACGTGCTCGCGGCGGTGTTTTTCCTGATTTCCCTCTACTTCGTTCACCAATCGTTCTACGGCATGCGCATCGGCAAGCCGAGCCAAAGGTAGTTCCTGCCCCCGTGACGCACGGGGCCCGGCCGCACTTTCGCTATTTCGATGGCGGTTCAAGCGGCAACGGAATGATTTCCGCTTCACGGCCGTCCGCCCGCACGCGGCTGCCCGGCTCGCGGGATTCCCGGCGCAAATAGCCCAATCCGATCGCGCGTCCCTTTCGCGGAGAAAAAGCGGCGCTCGTGAGCCACCCCGCTTCTTTCTCGCCGGCGAAAAGCTTGGCGCCTGGCTCGGGCACGGCCGCGCCCTCGAACGCCAGACCTGCCAGCCGCCGGTTCACCTGCCCGCGCGACCTCACTCGCTCCACGATTTCCTGTCCGGTATAGCAGCCCTTCACGTAGCTGATGTGCGAGTTCTCGAGGCCTGCTTCGTGCGGAATCACCCGGTCGTCGAAATCCGCGCCAAACCAGGCGATTCCCTGCTCGATCCGCAGCGACTCGATCGCGCGGTAGCCGGCTCGTCCGCCGTTCATCGCTCCGGCGACTTCCACCGCGCGCCGCCACAAATCGCCCAGCGCGCCGCGCGGCGCGAGAAATTCCACACCATCCAGACCGAGCGACGTCCCGCGCAACACGCGAATGGTGATCTCTCCGGCGCGCGCTTCGGCGTGCGCTCGGGCGGAAAGATTCCCGAGCTTCGCCCCCGCCAGACGCTCGGCCAGCGCCGCGGCAGCCGGGCCGATGGCGGCAAACGCGCCGAATTCCGCGCTGCGGCTGGTGAGCTCGACGTCGTCCATGATGATGAATTTTTCCAGGGTCTCGAACGTGCGCTCGGCGGCCATCGCTGGCGATAGAACCGTCAGTCGGTCGTCGAGCGCGAGCGTGCGCAGCTCGGCCAGAATGTGCCCCTGGGGATTGAGCAGCAAGCCCAGCGCGCTTTCGCCCGGCTTCAAATCCCGGATGTTCCCGCTGGTGATGGCGTTGAGGAAACGAACGCGGTCGGGGCCGGTGAGTTCGGCCACGGCCTGAAAACTCGTATCCACCAGGGCGACGCCGGCCGTCGCGTACCGATATTCGCCGTCGAAATCGCCGTAATCCGCCGGCAGAAGCGTGCCGAACCAGACGCGCATTGGCGCGCCGTGTCGTTGGTGCTCTTCCCGCAGCGGAGTTTCCAGATTCATTTCCCTTCCCGTTTGTGCGGCGCGCCTGCGCGGCGCGCCTCGCAGCCATCCTAGCAGAACCGGAGCGCCCGAATGCGAATGCTATACTTCGAGAAATGGCGGAACGTCTGATTCACGAAGTGCTTCCCGTGGGCATGCTCGCCTGCAACTGCTCGATCGTCGGCGATCCCGAAACCGGCGAAGCGCTGGTCCTTGATCCGGGCGACGAAATCGAGCGCGCGATCGAGGTGATCGAGCGGCACCGGCTGACGGTTCGCCTCATCGTCAGCACCCACTCGCATATCGATCACGTCGGCGGGCTGGCGAAACTGCACCGGACGACCGGCGCGCCGGTGCTGATGCACGGCGACGATCTCGACCTCTATGCCGCGTTGCCCATGCAGGCCGAATGGCTCGGCATCGAACCGCCGGAAATGACGAAAGTGGATGGATTGCTGAAAGACGGTGACGCCCTGGGCTGGGGAGGGTTTCGCGCGCAGGTGATTCATACGCCCGGCCATTCCCGCGGCAGTTTGAGCCTCTATCTGCCCGCCGATTCTCCGGAAAACGCCAAAAAACTCGTCGAAACCCCGCGCCTTTTCGCCGGTGATACGCTCTTCGCCGGCAGCATCGGCCGCACCGACCTCTGGGGCGGCTCTTTCGACCAGATCCTGCGCTCGATTCACGAGAAACTGCTGGTTCTGCCGGAAGAAACGGTCGTCTTCCCCGGCCACGGCCCGGCCACGACCGTCGCGGAAGAAAAAAAGTCGAATCCGTTCCTGCGCCGACGCTGAAAAAGCCGAGACACCCGAATGCACGGCCGCCTCTAGGAGGCTCTGCCGTCGCGTTCCTCGCGCAGACCTTCCATCACGCTCTGGATGAGCTGCTTCGCTTTCGCCAGTTCCTGCTGCACCTGCTGAATGTCGAGCGCGGGCTTTTCCGCATCGCGCGCCGAGTGACAATAGACGCCGTGCTGTCCGACAAGGACCAGCGCGTTTGTCACGCGGTCGAGCGAAACGGCTAGCCGTCCGCGCCAGCGGCCCATCATCGTTTCGTAATGTTCGATTTCTTCGCGGTGATCGTCAAAGACCGACATGGCTCCCATCCGAAGGAAAAATCGAGAGTAGCGGTTTCCGCGTGCGCGGGCAACCGCTCGCGCGAATGGGTTCCAGAACCACGGTGGGATTATTCAACCAGTACAGGGTAATGGTATGCCGCATTTACTTGGTGGCTAATAGAGGAAACAGCGCGAGCGCTGTACCAAAACATTCTGGCAAGTCCCGTTCCGTGCATAATGACTGCGAAAGTTCAGCCGTTGGCACCTGTAGGTTTTGGATTCCTGGCCCTCGACAGGTATCTGAGAACGGCGGGTACTCACGGAAATGGCGCAGGGGTTGCGCGCGGATTCACTGTCCTCCCGGAGAGCGGAGAGTGGAACGCGCTTCCTGTTGTGCGATTTCCTTTAGCGGGCGCGGGTGGCTTCGCGCTTGCCCGCGCCCCGCTGGTCCCAGCCCTCTCGGACCCTTCGCCGGCCCCGTCCAGCCTGCCGGATGTCCCAAATCACGTGAAGGCAAGGAGCCAAGCCGTGTCCCTGACCGCCGCGATTCCCCGCGAAGCCCTGATGCGACGTTCCGATCTTCTGGCGTTCGGCCGACGATCCCCCTCGAGCGACACGCAGTATAAAGTCCCGCGCACATCGCAGATCATCTTCGGCGAGCGCCAATACCTGCTGCGCGTCCTCGATTCGATCGAGCGCACCGCCATTGCGCCGGAACAGCGCCGGGCCGAACAACAGACAATCGAGCGGCTGATCCACGCCCGCACCCGCGAGCTGAACCGCATGAATCCGGGTTGGGACGAGCACATCAGCACGGTTCTGAGCCCCGATGTCACCACCGAGCAGCTCGACCAACTCGCCCGAGAAGCGCCCGAAAGCGACTTCTTCCTCATGCGCCTGATCAGTGAGCATCCGCGAACCGGCTCGGCGACCCTCGCCTTGCTGGCTCGCCATCCCTACGGCGCCGTCCGCGAGAATGTCGCCCGGCATTCCAACGCCGATGCGAAAACCCTCACCGCTCTCAGCCGGGACCGCACCCAGATGCTCTGGTATCTGGTGGCGAATAATCCCAGCGCGGCCGAGCCTTTGCGCCGGCGGTTGCAGCAGCAGATCAAAGAGATGAGCCGGAAGCACCACGCGAAGTAAAATCGGGGCGTGCCGATTTCGCTCCCGCCGCGGCTGAATATCGCCGAGCGTTTTCTCGCTCGACCCGCGCGGGAGCATCCCTCCCGCGCCGCCATCCTGGGCGAACCGCGCCCCTGCACCTACGCCGAGCTTGCCACGCTCGCTGAACGCGCCGCCGGAGTCTTACGCGAGGCGGGCTGCCGACTCGGCGACCGCGTGCTTGTGGTTCTCCCCGATTCCGCCGAATTCATCGCCGCTTTTTTCGGCGCCGCGCGAATCGGCGCCATCGCCGTTCCCGTGAATTCCAGCGCTTCTGTTTCTGATTACGCCCATTTCCTCGCCGATTCCTCCCCGCGGTTCGCGATCGTCGCGGCCAGTCGCGTGGCAACTCTGCTCGAAAGCGGCCAAGCGAGCGGGATCGAGCGGCTGATCGTCGTGGGAGGGCCGCCAACGAAGCGCGATGCGCCGCGCGCCATCGCGTGGGAGGAATGCCTCGCCAGGGCTCATCCGGTAACGGAAGCGGCCGACACGGCGGCGAGCGATCCCGCATTTTTCCTTTACACTTCGGGAAGCGGCGGCACGCCTAAAGCGGCCGTGCATCGGCACCAGGACATGATGGTGACGTTCGAATGCTACGCGCGAGGCGTTCTGGGGCTCCGCGCCGAGGATCGTACCCTCTCCGTATCGAAACTTTTTTTTGCCTACGGCATGGGAAACGGCATGTATTTTCCGCTGGGAGTGGGCGCCTCGACGATTCTCTATCCCGAGCGGCCCCGGCCCGAGGCGATCGCCGAAATGGTCGCGCGTTATCGGCCCACCGCCTTTTTCGCCGTGCCCACCTTTTACAGTGCGCTGCTAGGACAGATGGATCGCGGCTTGCACGTGGATTTTTCTTCGGTGCGCCTCGCTGTTTCCGCCGGCGAGCCGCTGCCGGCGGAGATTTTCACGCGGTGCCGCCGGCGGCTTGGCATCGAAATTCTCGATGGCATTGGCTCGACCGAAATGCTCCATATGTTTCTTTCGCCACGCCCCGGCACGGCCCGGCCGGGAAGCTGCGGCGTTGAGGTGCCGAACTACCAAGCGCGCATCGAAGACGAGCAGGGCCGGCCGGTCGCGCGCGGCGAGATCGGAAACCTGCTCGTGCGCGGCGATAGCGCTTTCGCCGGCTACTGGAATCAGCCCGAACTGACGGCCCGCGCCAAACGCGGCGATTGGGTGGTGACTGGAGACAAGTTCTTTCAGGACGAAGACGGCTATTTCCATCATTGCGGACGCTCGGACGACATGATGAAGGTGTCGGGCATGTGGGTTTCACCGGGCGAAGTGGAAAATGCCCTCTTGGCGCACGACGCCGTCGCCGAAGCGGCCGTGGTCGGCCGTTCGTTCGACGGCCTGACGAAACCCGTGGCCTACGTCGTCGCGCGCGCCGAGCGAACGAACGAGGCGGAATTCGTGGCCAACCTGCGCGAGTTTCTGCGCTGGCGCCTCGCGGGCCACAAAGTCCCTGTGGAATTCCACCTCGTCCGCGAACTGCCGAAAACCGCAACCGGCAAGATCCAGCGTTACAAGCTCCGCTAACCCCCTTCATCCACTGCCGCCTGCCCCCGCAACATTCACTCGCCGCTACCGGCTAAAGAGACAATTTGACTCTTTACACGCTCGAAATGCGGTAGTATTGGTTTTTGCGGGAAAAGCATGCTGCCGCTCCAAATCCAGCCCGAAAGCCGCATTCCGCTCTACGCGCAGTTGCGCGATCAGTTGCGGGCGCTCGTGCGCATCGGCCAATTGATGCCGGGCGACCGCATCCCGCCCAGCCGCGAACTCGCCGCGCGCCTGGGCGTGCACCGCACAACCGTCGCCAACGCCTACGCCGAACTCGAAGCGGAGGGACTGATTCGCGGCCACGTCGGCCGCGGCACGTTCATCTGCGGAAAAATCGACGCCGATCCCCGCTCCGAAGCGCCTCAGCCGCCGATGCCGGGCAGAAATGGCGGCGTGCATTGGGACGGCCTGTTCGCCGAGGAGCGGGCCGAGGAATCGCTCGACCGGCTGTTGCCGGCTAGAGGACGCAGCGCGATTTCGTTCATCGTGGCGCAGCCGCCGCAGGATCTGTTTCCGCTCGATGATTTCCGCCGCTGCACCAACGCGGTATTGCGGTCGCGCGGCCGCGAAATTCTGCAACTGGGCCAGACCGGCGGCTACCCTCCCCTGCAGGAAGCCCTCGGCGCGTGGCTGCGCGCCGACGGGATTCTGGGTCCGCGCGACCACATTCTGGTGACTTCCGGCTGCCAGCAGGGCCTCGATTTGCTGGCGCGCGTCTTCCTGCGGCCAGGCGACGCCGTCCTGCTCGAAAACCCGACCTATCCCGGCGCGCTCGCCGCGTTTTCCAGCCGTCACGTCCGCGTCATCGGAGCGCCCGTGCGCGCCGGCGCGGGAGTGGATCCCGACGCGATCGGCTTCGCTCTGGATCGGAACCGCGTGAAGCTGATGGTGCTCATGCCCGATTTTCAGAATCCGAGCGGTTCCACGCTGAGCCTCGAAGATCGGCGCAAGGTACTCGAACTCGCCGAACGATACCGCGTGCCGGTGGTTGAGGACTATATTTACGCGCGGCTCCGCGTTTCCGGGCAGCCGATTCCATCGCTGAAAGCGTTGGACCGCGCCGGGCTCGTCATTCAGATTGACAGCCTGTCGAAACTCGCGTTTCCCGGCCTGCGCGTGGGCTGGTGCGTGACGCCGGAAGCGGTCGCCGAACGCCTGCGCCTGGCGAAACAGGCGGCCGATTTGCATACGAGCCAATTGGCCCAGGCCGCGGCCGCGGAATTTCTGCGGCGCGGCATGCTGGCGCGCCACATGGAACGAATGCGGGATGTATACCGGAAACGTCTCCACGCGGCTCTCGAAGCGCTCGAGCGGTCGATGCCCGAAGGCGTCCAGTGGAGCGCGCCGGAAGGCGGCATGTGCGTTTGGGTGACGCTGCCGCCGGGACTCGACGCGGTGGAATTGCTCGTGCGCGCGCGCGAGCGCGGCGTGCTGTTCGCGCCCGGCCGCCTGTTTTACCTGGACCACGCGCAGCCGAACACCCTGCGGTTGGGATTTTCGGAATTGAATGAGCGGCGCATCGCGCGCGGAGTAAGCTTGCTGGGCCAGATCGTGCGTGAGCAGACGCGGCGCTCGCGCACTCGGCGCAGCTTGGCGGGCGGCGACGGACTTGGCGCGGTGACGCTGGTTTAAGGAATTTCACGGCAGGAGCCGGAATCCAGAAACGAAGGGGAGATGACCGATGGCTGAGGAACTGACGTTTTCCACCGATCCGCAATGGCGAGTGAAGGTGGGCTTGGCGGAAATGCTGAAGGGCGGCGTCATCATGGACGTGACGAACGCCGACCAGGCGCGCATCGCCGAAAAATCCGGCGCCTGCGCCGTGATGGCGCTCGAACGCGTCCCCGCCGACATCCGCAAGGAGGGCGGCGTCGCGCGAATGGCCTCGCCGAAAATCATCCGCGAAATCCAGGCCGCGGTCACCATCCCCGTCATGGCCAAGGCGCGTATCGGCCATTTCGCCGAAGCGCAGGTGCTCGAAGCGCTCGCCGTCGATTTCATCGACGAAAGTGAAGTCCTGACGCCGGCCGACGAGGAAAATCACATCTGGAAGCATTCCTTCCGCATTCCGTTCGTCTGCGGCGCCCGGAACCTGGGCGAGGCGCTCCGCCGCATCGCCGAGGGCGCGGCGATGATTCGCACCAAGGGTGAAGCGGGCAGCGGCAACATCGTCGAAGCGGTGCGTCACATGCGCGCGATCGTCGGGGAAATGAAGCGGCTCACGCTGCTCGGCGAGGAGGAATTGATCGGCGCGTCGAAGCAGCTTGGCGCGCCGCTGGATCTCGTCCGTTGGGTGGCGCGAAACGGAAAGCTCCCGGTGCCGAATTTCTCCGCCGGCGGCGTCGCCACGCCGGCCGACGCCGCGCTCGTCATGCAGCTCGGCGCGGAAGCGGTGTTCGTGGGTTCGGGCGTCTTCAAATCGAGCGATCCCGATCGGCGCGCCCGCGCGATCGTGAAGGCCACCACGCACGCGCGCGACCCGAAAGCGGTCCTCGAAGCTTCCGAGGAACTCGGCGAAGCGATGAAGGGGCTCGACATCCGCCAGCTCGATGAAAAAGAGCTGCTCCAGACGCGGGGCTGGTAAGGCTCCGCGTGCCGATCGAGGAAAACAAGGCGCTTATCCGCCGCTATTACGACGAACTCTGGAACGGCTGGCAATTCGATCTGGCCGGGCAAATCGTCGCCGGCGACGTCCGTTTTCGCGGATCCCTGGGCCGCGCGGTTCTCGGGCGCGCCGGCTTGGTCGATTACATGAAATACGTGCAGGCCGCGTTTCCCGATTTCCACAACACCGTCGAGGACCTGATCGCCGAAGACGACCGTGTGGCGGCCCGGCTGCTCTATACCGGAACGCATCGCGGAGAAATTTTTGGCATCGCGGCCACCGGCCGGCGCATCCGCTACGCCGGCGTCGGCATCTTCCAGATTTCGGGCGGCATCATCACCGATGCGTGGATTCTCGGCGATCTGGCGGGTTTGCTGCTGCAATTGAGGCCAGTGGAATCATGAAAATCGGCATACTGGCCGTGCAAGGCGATTTCGAGGCGCACCGGAAAACGATCGAGCGGCTGGGCGCCGAAACCGCTTTCGTCAAAACGGCGCCGGACCTCGAAACGCTCGACGCCCTCGTGCTCCCCGGCGGCGAAAGCACCACCCAACTCCAATTCCTGAACGACGAGGGGTTGTTCGCGCCGATCGTCGAGCGCGGCGGCAAAACGCTGCCGATTTTCGGCACGTGCGCCGGCGCGATTCTCCTGGCCAGGGAAGTGAAAAATCCCCCGCAGGCCTCGCTCGGCCTGGTGGACATGACCATGGTGCGAAACGCCTACGGCCCGCAGATCGAAAGTTGCGTCACGCAGGCCGTCACGACGCTCTCGGATCGGCCGGTCGAAATGGTTTTCATTCGCGCGCCGGTGATCGAGCGCGTCGGGCCGGCTGTCGAAGTCTTGGCGCGGCGCGACGATAAGCCGATCCTCGTGCGCCAGGGCCGCATTCTGGCCGCGACGTTTCATCCCGAATTGACCGGCGACGTGACCATCCATTCCTTCTTTCTGAAGCTGGTGCGCGATGTGCGCTGAGCCTTCCGCTGTGGCCCCACATCGGCGACGCGTGCTTTTCGTCTGCATCGGCAATTCCTGCCGCAGCCAATTGGCCGAAGCTTTCGCGCGGAAGCTGGGCGCGGACGTAATCGAAGCATCGAGCGCGGGAATCCACCCTTTCGGCCGCATCGCCGATTCCACGCTGGCGGTAGGCGCGGAATTCGGCCTGTCGTTCGACGGCCAATATTCGAAGCCGATCGAAACGTCGGAGCTCCGCCATGCCGATCTGGTGGTGAATATGAGCGGAATCGCATCGCGCGGGCTCTTTCCCGGCGCGCGCCGCACAATGGAATGGCAAATTGACGATCCTTTCGAGGAAAACCTCGACGTGTATCGCCGGATCGCCCGCGAAATTGAAACCAGGATCACCGCGCTCGCCGCCGAATTTCGCGCCGCGGCCACGCCGGGGCCCGAGGGCTGAGCCACCATGCCCAGGGAAAAAAGCTCGGTTTCTCGCGAAGACTATTTGAAAGCGATCTGGGAGATCGTGCAGGAGGGCCAGGAACCGATCAGCGCCCGCCTCGCGAAGGATCTCGCCGTAACTCCGCCGGCCGTCACTGCGGCTCTCAAACGGATGGCGCGCGATGGCTACTTGCGCGTGGCACGCAACGGCCACATCGGGCTCACGGCCAAGGGACGCCAAACGGCACGCCACCTGGTGGTCCGTCATCGCCTCGCCGAAAAATTGCTCACCGAAGTTCTCGGGCTCGATTGGACCGCCGCGCACGAGGAAGCCGAACGGCTGGAACACGCGATTTCTCAGCAAGTGGAGGCGCTTCTGCTCGCGCGATTCGGCCATGACAGCACGTGTCCGCACGGCGTGCCTTTGTTCGGCGGGCTGCCGGCGCTGCGCCGCGGCGGAGCCATCACACTTTCCGAAGCCGCGCCCGGCGACCATCTGGAAATTCTGCACGTGTGGGAAAAAGACAAGCAGTTTCTGGAATTCGTGGATGGTTTACATTTGCGCCCCGGCGCTCAGGTAAAGGTCCACGCTCGCGAATACGACCAGACGATGACGCTCACCGTCGACGGCCGAGCGCAAGGCAAAATCCATCTCGGTTTGCCGGCCACCAGCCGCATCTGGGTCCGCCGCATTCCCCGCTAGCCCGCCGCGGCCGTTGCGTTCCGCGACGGCTCCCTCATTCATTTCAAGTGGAAATCGTGCCGCCCTCGGCCGGCCGCGCTTCGATGCCGATGACCACGTGGCCGCGGCGGCGCAGCCACGTGCCAAGATCGATCAGGCGCTTGGCCAGCCCGTATTTGCGCACAAGCAGGCTATGGGCGCGCTCGGCTTCTTCCGGCTGCGCGAATCGCGCCGCGGCTTCGATCCAATCGCCGTGCAATCGGCCGCGAATATCGCACAGCGCGATGCGCACGCGGGCGTTGCGGCGGATTCGCTTGATTTTTCCCGCGTCGTCCGGCGTGCTGATCCACAGGCGATCGTCCATTTCGACGAACCAGAGCGGCGTGCGTACGGCGCGGCCGTCGCGCCGGTAACTTTCGAGATTCAAGTATTTTTTGCCCGAAAACGGGCGCAGCGTTTCCGCGATCATCGGGTTGCCTTCCCTTCGATGCCGTCCGGGCGATCAGTGCTCGCCCGCGCGCTCCGCCGCGGGCGCACACTGCGGAGCGTCACCGTGCGGCGCGGCCGAATCCACGGATTTGACCGTGCGTTCCACTTCGCCGCGAACGAACCGGTACCGTTCCATCACTGCATGATCCAGGCCCATCCGCACGAGAGCCGGAACGTCCAGACGCGATTCCGCGCGGTCGAGATCGGCTGCCGTGGCGCGCAGCGCGGGGCTCCGCGGCAGGAAGACCGGGCAGCAATCGTGAAACGGCTCGGCGGAAATGTCGTAGGTGCCGATGCGCCGCGCCACTGCCAGAATTTCCTGCTTGTCGTCGCCGGCGAGCGGGCGAAAAACGCTCGTCGCCACGGCCCGGTCCACTGCCACCATATTTTCCAGCGTTTGCGAAGCCACCTGCCCCAGGCTGTCGCCCGTGACGATCCCCAGCGCGCCGCTGCGTTCGGCGATCGCCGCCGCGATTCGCATCATCATCCGCCGATACAGCAAGACGCGGAAATCCTCCGGCGCAAAACGCACGATCTCCCGCTGAATCGGCTCGAAGGGAATCAGGTGCAGCCGCGCCGTCAATTGGTAAGGAACCAGCTGCCGCACGAGCGCTCGTGCCACGTGGAGCGACGATTCGCCCGGCTGCGCGCCCGTGCCGTAAAAATGCGCGAAAATCAGATGCGCGCCACGCTTCATCATCCTGTACGCCGCGACCGCCGAGTCGAATCCGCCCGAGAGCAGGCAAACCATTTTCCCGCCGGTTTTCGCTGGCAAGCCGCCGGGCCCCGGAATCCGCCGCGCGTAAACGAGCGCCGGACCGGGAGAAATTTCGATTCGGCAGAGGCGGTCGGGTGCCGCGAGGTGCACACGCGCGTGCCGTCCGGCTTCTCCGAGACGCGCGAGCAGATACGCGCCGACGTCGCGCTCCATTTCGAGACTGCGCATCGGAAACGATTTGTCGCTGCGCCGCGCCCGCACCGCAAACGTCTCGAACTCCTCGCCCGAAAGTTCCTGCCACGCGGCGCGGCGAATCGCTTCGATGTCCCGCTCGACGGCGAGCACCGGCGCGCAATAGGCCACGCCCAGCACGCGCTCGATGCGCGCCAGGGCCGGCGCGGGGTCCGCGCCTTCGCGCAGCCAGACGAGGATGCGATCACCCGGCCGGTCGATTCGCTCGATTGGTAAATCCTCGAGCGTCCGCTGAAGGTTATCGGTCAGCCGGTTCAAAAAGAACCAGCGGTTGCGGCCTTTCAGCCACAATTCATGGTAATGGACGACGATAGCACGAGCAGGCATGGTCAACGGGAGGCGCTGCGGCCAAAACAGATTGAGTATACCAGCCCGCCCAAGCCTCCCGGTAGAGCCAACCGGTACGGATTGCCTTTTGAGGACGCCGGTCGAAGTCGAATGAACATGGAGGCTTGACGCGGAGGGGTGAATCTGTACACTCTCTACTTTCTATGGCGACGGTGACGGCCCATTTCGATCACGAACGTGACTTCGCCTTTCCCCAGCGCGAAGCGGCGTTTTTTTATGGGCTGTTCCTGCGCGGCCATTCGGCCGAGCAGTTGCGACGGGATATCCGCGTGCCGGTGGAAGTCGTGGAGAAATGGAGCCGCGACCGTCACATGCTGCCCGAGCAGCGCCAATTTCTCGACCGCATCCTCGAATACCGCACCCGCGTCCTCGCGATTTTCGATTCGCTCATCGGCAGCGACCGCCACTGTCAGACCATCCAGTAGCTTTGTTCCAGGCCCGTGACCACCCTTCACGCCCGCTCTGCATCAACACAAAAAATCTGTCATCCTGAACGAAGTGAAGGATCCTGGCAGCTTCAAGCCAACACCGCTTCACGCTTCCTACCTTCCCAGCAACCTTTCCACTTCGTCCCGTCGCGCCATCGCCCGCGCGCCCACGCGCGTGCAGCAGAGCGCCGCGCAGGCGTTTGCAAATCGGCCCGCATCTTCCGGCGCGCGTCCCTCGAGCAGCGCGTAGGAGAGCCCGCCCAAAAACGCGTCGCCCGCGCCCGTCGTATCCTTCACACTGACGCGAAACCCCGGGCATTCCACCACGCCTTCGCGCGTCGCGATCAGGGAGCCGTCCCCGCCCATCGTGATCGCCACCAGTTTCGGCCCGAAATCGAGCAGCTTTTCCGCCATCCGCGCCGGATCGTCTTCGCCGGTCAGTTCGCGCGCGGCCGCCTTGCACGGTTTCAGCACGTCGGAAAGCGAAATCGCGCGTTCGAGCTCCGCATCAGTCCCCAGTCCCGCGGCAAGAAAATCCTTCGGACTCACGTCCAGATCGAAAAACACGCGCACGCCCGCTTCGCGCGCGATCCGAATCGCTTCCAGCACCGGTTCGAGCGGCAATTGCGACGCTTCGGTATGAAAATGCCGCGCCGCGCGAATATGTGGCGCGAAACGCTCGCGCATCTGCGCCGCCGTCACTCGCGCGGTGATATTCGGAAACATGTAAATCAGCCGCTCGCCCTGCGCGTCCACTGGAATCCAGGTAAATGACGACCGCTCGCCCGGAACGGTCTGGATTCCGGTGATGTCCATCGAATCCTCAACGAATTGTTTGCGAATGATTTCCGCGTTTCCGTCGTCGCCCAGCAGGCCAATCCAACCCGCGCACGCGCCCAGTCGAGCCACTTGCGTCAGATTGTTCGCCGTCACGCCGCCCGCGTAAATTTCGAGCTTCGGCACGTTGATTTTCTCTTCCGCGCCAATCAGCCGCGGCACCAGCGCGAAAAAATCCACCGTGCAGCTTCCGAGCCCCACCACTTCCGCTCGATCCATCGCCCTGCCCTCCCGCCAATCGCATTGTCTTTGGTCCCGATGATCCGCCCCCGCGGTTCCGATGCGTGTAACGGCGCCTCGCCGCGCCGCGTTTCACCGCATGCGCGTCCCCGGCCGTACTCTAACAGCGCATCGCCTTCGGGGCAACGCCCCGGCGAGTTTGCAGGTTGTCGGGCGGCGGGCCTAAACTGGCGCGCGAAGACGCACAAACGAAATGGACGCGGCGCAAACATCCGCGAATGGCGACGATCGCTCCTGGCGCGAGGGATTCTGGAGCCTGATCGGCGTCCAGTTTCAGGGTGCGTTCAGCGACAACGTCCTGCGCTGGCTCGTCACCTATCTCGTTCTCAGCATGGGCCTCGAGGCGGGCGAGCGCAATCAGCTCGTTGTCCTCGTCATTCCGCTTCTCTTCTCGATTCCGTTCCTTATGTTTTCGATGGCCGGCGGCTATTTCGCCGACCGCTACAGCAAACGCTCGGTGGCGATCGGAACGAAAATCATGGAAATCGGCGTCGCGCTTGTGGCCACGCTCGGCCTATGGCGCGGCAATTTGTGGATCGATTGCGGCGCGGTGTTTCTGATCAGCGTTCAGGCCGCGCTTTTCGGCCCGACGAAATACGGCCTGTTACCGGAATTGCTTCCCGAAAAGCGCCTTTCCTGGGGCAACGGCATTCTGGAACTGGGCACGTACGTCGCGATCATTTCCGGCACGATGGCTGCCGGCGTTCTGGCCGATCGTTTCCGCGGGCGTGAGCATTGGCCGGGCTTCATTCTGATTCTGCTCGCGCTCATCGGCCTGCTCATCAGCCATGGCATCACGCGCGTTCCCGCTGCCGATCTCGCTCGCCGCTTCCATTGGAATCCGCTGGCCGATCTTTGGGGCCAGATTCGCACGATGCGCCGCGATTCGCTTTTGTGGCTCGCGGTTTTGGGCAATACGTTTTTCTGGTTTTTGGGCGCGGTGCTCCTGGTGAATACGGCTCTCTACGCCAGCGACGTTCTCCACGTTTCCGACACGAAAAACAGTATGTTGCTTGCCGCAATCTTAGTTGGCATCGGTGTGGGCAGCCTGGCTGCGGGCTATTTTTCCGCCGGAAAAATCGAATATGGACTCGTTCCGCTCGGCGCGATCGGAATCGCGGCGATGATTCTGCTGCTCTCGCGCCCGGGCCTCGATTTTTCCGCGGTCGCCTGGGACTTGGGCGGCGCCGGTTTTTTCGGCGGAATTTTCGGCGTTCCGCTCAGCGCGATGATTCAGCACCGTCCGCGACCCGAGGAGAAAGGCGGCATTATCGCCGCCGCGAATCTGCTTTCTTTCGTCGGCATCGCGCTCCAGCCCGTCGCGCAATATCTGGTGATTCTCCTCGGCCATCCGAGCCCGGAAACCGTCTTCCTCCTCACCGGACTTCTGACCCTCCTCGCGACGGGCGTCGCGCTCTATTGGCGCCCGGATTCGCTGGTGCGGCTTGGGCTGTGGACCGCGACGCACACCGCGTGGCCGCTGCGCGTCGAAGGTCGCGCGAATCTGCCCGAACGCGGCCCCGCCGTGGTTTTGTTTCCGCCGATGCGGCTCTCGGAAGCCGTGTGGCTGGTCGCGGCGACCGATCGCACGCTGCGCTTTCTGTTACCGCCGAGTTCGGTCCGTTCCTTCGGCCGCTTCGTGGACGCAATTCCGCTCGACGCGAGCCCCGAAGGCGAACGAATCGCGGCGCGCGCGGCGAGCGAGGCGCTGGCGCGCGGCGAAGTGGTTTGCCTGCCGGAAGACGCGCGCACGGTCGCCAAATTGCTCGCGCAAATGGACGCACCGATCCTTCCCGCCACGGTGCATTTCGCCGGCCCGTTCGCGCAAAGCCTCGTCCGATTCAACGCCGCTTCGCGCCCGGTTCCCTCTCGCCGGTAGTCCGTCAGAAAATCGAAAGCTTGATGCGCAAATACTTTTTCGGATGCTTACGGAAATCGCTGATCAGCAGCCGCATGTCGCCGGAAAGCCCGCTGAGGTTGTTGTAAAGGTCCGGATTCGTGAAGAATTCCCCGGCGGTTCCCTGTCCATGGTTCATTTTGCCGGTCAGGTCGCGGAGATTGGCGGAAACGTCGCGCAGATTGTTATAGAGCGCCGGATTCGTGGCCAGTTGGCCCAGGCTTCCCTTGCCCGCTTCGACGTTCGAGAGCAGCGTATTGCCCGTGGTCAGGAACGCATTCGCGTTGTTATAGAACGCCGGATTGTAAATCAGCTTTCCGAGCGAGCCTTTCTGGCTCTGCACGTCGTCGAGCATCGCGTCGACGCGCGTCACCGCCGAATTCACCCGGTTGTACAGCTCGTCGGACGTGACGATTTTGCCCGCCGTTCCCTGCCCGCTCTGGATTTTCGCGATGATGGTATCGGCGCGGCCAACGGTGTCGTCGAGGCGATTGTAGAGCGTCGGGTCGTGGAGCAGCTTGCCGATCGTGCCGTGGCCGGAATTGATCTGGTCGCTGATTTCGCGGAGATTCACGGCGAGATCGTTGAGATTGGCCATTAGCACCGCGCTTTTCGAAACCACCGTCTGAATCGTCGAGGCCGGCACGCCCTGCACCACGCCACCCGACGGAATCACCGGCGAGGGCGGCGTGCCGCGGGTGATCGTGACGTAGCGGCTGCCGAGCGCGCCCTGCGTTACCAGCGTCGCCGTCGAATTCGTGCGGATCCAGTCGCGGTACTGCTTGAAAATGTCCATATCCACTTCGATATTCTGGTCGGGCGTCTGGGCGTTCGGATTAATGCGCAGCCGCGTGACGCTGCCAACGGTGACCCCGCCCAGGCTCACCGGCGCGCCCGCCACCACCTCTTCGGCTTCCGGCAAGTAGGTCTTCAGCTGGTACTTCGGCTCCCAGGCGCTCTGGCCGGTGACGTAGAAGATGCCGACGACCAGAAGCGCCACCGTCGCCACAACAAACAGCGCGACGCGAAGCTCGGTGTAGGTGAGTTGTCTGCGTGCCATTTTCCCCGCTCCTCCTTGCCGTGGCGTTCGGGCCGAAGCGGCGATTTTCGCCGCGCCGGCGCCAAGCCGCGGTATCACTCCAGGAATTTTGCCAGATACGGATCGCCCGAGTCGCGAATCTGGCGGTCGTTCCCCTCGAAATAAATCCGCCCGTTGCGAAGCACCAGAAAACGGGTTTTCGGACCGCCTTGCGCGCCGTCCTCGTGTTCGCGCAGCACGCGCTGGGACGCGGAATCGAAGCGGAAATTCGCCAGCGCGAAAGCGTCCTGCAGCCGGTGCGTGGCGAGCAGGGCGGTGACACCCTGCAGGTCCCGCAGCCGAAGAATCAGCGTGATGATCCGCTGCGACGTCACCGGATCGAGCCCGGCGGTGGGCGAATCGTAGAGCACGATCGAGGGCCGGCTCACCAGAGCGCGCGCGATCGAAACGCGGCGGCGCATCCCGCCCGAAAGCTCGCCGGGCAGCTTGGCGATGGCATCGGCCATTTCGACGAATTCCAGCGCTTCCACCACGCGCGTGGCGATTTCCGCCTCGTCCACGCCCTCCTCGCGCAGCCGGAACGCCACGTTTTCCTCGACGCTGAGCGAATCGAACAGCGCGCCTTCCTGGAAGACGAAGCCGATCTGCCGCCGGAAATCGAGCAGTTCGCGCTCGCTCATTTCGCCGAGATCCCGCCCAAGGACGCTGACGCGGCCCGAATCCGGACGCAACAATCCCGCAGCCAGCTTGAGGATCAGGGTTTTGCCCGTGCCCGTTTCGCCGAGCAGAACGGCCGTTTCGCGCGGCGTGACGGCAAGGTTGATGCCTTGCAAAATCTCGCTCTGGTCGAAACCCAGCCGCACGTTCTCAAACACGATCGGAGCGACGGCGCGGGCGGCGGCGTTCGTCATGTCGGCAGCGGAAAGCACACACGCAAATTATACGGAGAAAGAGCGCCAGAACCTACGGCGAAAGCAGGCGTTGCGGACGTTTCGCCGCCGGGCGCGGGATCAAACGGGAAATATGTACATCAGCAGTTTGTCGAGGAAAAATCCCGTCACGAGAATGGACACCGAGGCGATCACGACGGCGCTCGTCGTCGCGCGGCCCACTCCTTCGGTCCCACCGCGCACTTTCAGCCCTTTGTAGCAGCCGACCGTGGCGATGATGAACCCGAAAACGAGCGGCTTCGACAGGCCGTGGATCAGATCGTTCGAGCCGGGCGCGTCAATTGCGTGGTGCCAGAATTCGGCCGCGCTCAGGCCGAGCGTGACGTGCGCCACCAGGAATCCGCCCACCAGCCCGACGAAATCCGCCACGCCGGTCAAGAGCGGAAGCACCGCGACGCAGGCCACCATGCGCGGCGTCACCAGTTTTCTTCCCGGATCGGTGCCCATCGCCCGCATCGCATCCACCTGCTCCGTGACGACCATCGAGCCCAGCTCGGACGCGATGCCCGAAGCGCTGCGTCCGGCGACCATCAGCGCGGTAATCGTCGGTCCCAGTTCGCGAATCAGCGCCAGCGAAACGGCGTTGCCGGTGAGCGCGGTCGTTCCGAAACGCTGGAACTGAGCCGCCGTCTGCAGCACCATGATCGCGCCGATGAAAAATCCGGTCAGGATGATGATCGGCAGCGAGCCGACGCCGATCACATCCATCTGGTCGAGCAGATCGCGGAAATAGAACGGAGGAGAAACCAGGTTGGCGATGGATTGCCAGGCCAGTTCGGAATAATCCTGAACGGAAAGCAGTATGTTCTTGACCGCATTGTTCACCACCGTGGTGAACGAACGGCTTTCCGGCGCGACTTCCGGCGGCTCGTGAGGAGTGGTCGTGGCCATCTGGCGTTTCTGGGTGCGCTCAGCCCCTTCGGGGCAAGGGTATGCCGCGAGCCAATCCCCGTCAAGGAAGATGCCGCGGCAATGCAGGCGCACGTCGGCCTCGGGCGGTCCCGCCTGCTCGCGAGTCGTCCTTGCGCCATGCGGTTGTCTCCAAGGACGCATTACCAACGCCGTTCCGGTTGACATCCAGGGGGGGGGGAGGCGTATACGATGGTTGGTCGCAGTTCGGGGAACGGCCGTTGCGTGGGGACGCACGGCCATTAGCACGCATCAAGAACAAAGGCAGGAGTCGCTTATGTGCAAACTCCGATTTTTCGCTTTCTTCATCGCCGCCGCATTTTTCCTGATCCCGTCCGTTGCGCGGGCACAGGCCACGCCGAACGAAATCAAGCTGCTCACGCAAAATACGGGGTGGGCCCTGTTGCATGGCCGTCTTTATTGGACCAACGATTTTGGCCAGGACTGGCGCGACATTACGCCGAAGGCTGCGGCAAGCGGTAGAGAGTCTATCGCCGACGTGTTCTTTCTCGACACCTCGGACGGCTGGGCTCTGCTGCGCAATCCCGAGTCCGACGGAGGCCGCTACGGCGGCTGGAGCTTCGAACTCGCAGCGACGGAGGACGGCGGGATCACCTGGTCGGTCACTCCCGTCGCTATACCCAATTGGGATCCGAAGTCCTACACGCTAGGCGGCTCGGGAACGCTCGACTTTGTGGACGCGTCTCACGGCTGGGTGGACCTGTCCCTCCAGAGCAGCCCCGCGGCGAACTGGGGGCGCCTGCTCGCCACGAGCGACGGCGGGGCGACCTGGAGAACAGTGCCGGCCCCAATCGGGTTCGGTGATGTCAGGTTCATTTCGACGCAGACCGGCTGGGGGGCCGGCGGGCCGGGCGGCACGGAATTGGTGGTGACCCGTGACGGGGGAAAGACTTGGCAGCACGTCCGCGTTCAGGCACCGCCGCAGTTCCGGAAGGCCATCCACGCGAGCTACCTCGCCCCGCTGTTCACCGGCGCCCTGCGCGGCTTCCTGCCCGTGATGTACACCGGCGCCGCCCCAGGGGGCGGCAGCGAAGCCCTCGGTGTCTCCGTGTTCGGAACCACGAACGGGGGACGGACTTGGCACTTGGCTGCGGTCTTGAAATCTGCCGGGGGTTCCTCTGGCGGTGCCTTCTCCCTCGCAGCGACGGACGAGACCCTGGTGGTCCCGGACATGCCTTGGCGGGGGCGGCTGTCGATCTCCGAGCTGCCCACCTCCGGCCCCGGAGCCCCCGCCCTCGGTGTCTGGCCCCTGCGATCCCAGGTCGGCGGTGCGAGCTTCGCCAGCCCCAACCAAGGATGGGTCCTCGCCGGGAAACTGTACGCCACAGCGGACGGTGGCCAGACCTGGACCGATATCACACCCAAGACCCCCTCGGCGCCTCCCCACCACGGTTTCGTGCCCCCGACGCCGCATTTCTGAAGGGGATCAACGACCACCTCGCAGTCGCCAGACTCAAACGCCACGCTCGAGTCGGCCGGAGCCAGCGGGGGTGGCGGAAACGGCCTTCACACTAGCGCGCACCTGGGCTTCGACAGCCGCAGCCGGCACGACCACCCAGGCCTCCGCGCTTCAGGCGCCGGGTGCGGGAGTTTCATTTTGCCACGCGGCTCACGCGCGCGGGTCGGAACCGCACAATCGCACTCGCTAGGCGCGAATTGGGAGCGTTCGCGAGCGCCCGTCCCATTTCTTCGCGCACGAAACCCACGAAC
>JAKAOH010000240.1 GCA_021812285.1 Acidobacteriota bacterium
CGGCTGGCCGCGCACCGGCGCCGCGATTTTTTCTCTGACCGCCCCCATGGAGGCGGTCAGAGAAAGCACCAACCAACCGATCCTCACCGCTCAACAAAAGTGCGAAAAACTCTGGACACTACCGCTCCCCGGCATGTGATGGTTCCTCCTTCACGCGGGTGAAGGGCCACAGTTTTCCTTACGCGATGCCATTTTCGCGCGATGCGATTCGGAGCGCGAGAGGTGGGTCTACGTAAGGAGCGGTCATTGCTTGCACCGTGTAGCTGGTTGCTGGGACGATTCCGTCAGGAGGTGGTTCGGGCTGGGCGTTCCGGAGTCTTGGTCCGCAGCTTCTCTGGGCGACCAAGCGGTGCTTCTCGGCAGCGGTTCGGCCCACTGCGCCTTGGCAAGGACTTCGTTCTTATTTGGGGCCCCCTGCTAGCCTAGAACGCGAATTACAAGGATCGCGACTACTACGGCCGCGATGATGATGTACAGAATTAGGTCGCGGGGGCGGGGCTTCCTGCGGGGCCGTGGCAGTGTCGCTGCCTTGCTCGCCGGGGCGGGGTTGGCGCCTGCGTTCGGGCCCGCGCTGTGCGTGCCCCCTCGGCAATTTCCCCTGCGTGCCCGCTTGTTCCAGCGCGGAATAATCCAGAATGCCTCCAGGTAGAGGAGCCCCAGCATCACGAGCCCTACGGCCTGATGTTGTGGGGTCACGAGGAAGAGGGAAAGGGAGCATACCATAAGTACTGCGAGGGCAAGACGAAGAGCCCGGGGCAGTGGGAGCGGGCCTGCCACGAGAGCGCCCAGCGCGGGTGCGAGGAACAGGTTTACGAGGAAAAAGCGCTGTGGCAATAGCCTGTGCGCTGCCCTGACAGCCTCGGCCTCGACTCCGAAAACGGAGAGCCCGAGCCAGAGGAAGAACAGCGCGCACATTGCAAAGAAAAAGAGCAGGCCGCCGAGATCGGCGGTCGGAATCCGCCATCTTTCTCTCCACGGGGTCCCCGTGCGTTCCCGTGCGCTGGGTTTCTCGTTTGGCATGGGTCATCTTTTCAGAAAGGCTTGCACGTGAGAAGTCCTGTGCCGAGATCGAAGTCCGTCCACGCTCCTCCGGCGAGGTCCACTACGCCTGTGATCGTCGCCGCCTGTGGGACAAGGACCTTTGACGAAGAGCCCCAAGCGGTGAACCTCGCATCGGTGAAGTGGTACCATGCCCCAGCCGCGAATGGCGCGGCTTGGTCAAGGCCCTGCTCCGCGCCCTTTTCTAGTAGCTGGGCGCCGGCGGCCCGGGTGTTGCTGTTCGTGTCACCGCCGCTCGCTACGCATGCGAAGTAGCCGTTCTTCCACGCCTGCAGTTCGTTTTGTAGAAGATTACTTGCGATGTCCATTGCTTGGAGCTTTAGGGTTCCGAGCCGGTATTTGAACGCGGGCAGGCGCTGGTCGAAGATGTAGAGGATGTCGTCAGGCGAGACGGCGTGCGTCGGCGGAGGGATTGGAGAGTCCCACCCGAGAAACGCCTCCAGCAGGAAGCGGAAAAAGTCCTTGTAGTCTTCCGTATAGATGATGCCATCGACGTGGATTATGGACTGCGAGGGAACGCACTGCCCGCCCGGGATCTGCACCTGTCCTTGAGGACACAGGCCGAGCGGGTCGACTAAGGTTTCCGGATTGTTCAGGACGTACGTGTAGCGATTCAGCGATTGAGGGTTGCCGGTCCAACCGCCGAGGGGGTCGGGGCTCATGAAGCGGTCCGGTTCTGACAACACGGACCGTCCCGTATTGGTGAAGGCATCGGGACGGCCCATCGAAGACGCGTAGTATCTGGCGCCGAAGTAATCGAGGTTGTAGGCGTAGTCGTCTTCCTTGCCGGTGTAGTACAGCGTGCTGGCGAACGTGCCGCTGCAGTTCTCGTCGTCGCTCCTTCGGCTTCGCTCAGGGCAGGCTCCGGGCAGGCCGGTGCACGTCCTCTCCAGTGCGCCGCCGGCGGTGCTCCATGCATGAATCGTTCCCAGCTGATCGCCGTGGCTGAAATTGAATTGGCTGGTGTAGGTCCCCAGATGCATCGCGCCTGCGTAAACCTCGGCGCTATGGAACCCGCCAGTGACGTTGTTCATGATCCCGATGTAGCGGCCGGCGGTGTCGTAGAAGTAGTCGCCATCGCCACCGAGCCGCTCCACAACGCGGTAGTGGGAGATGGTCTGGCCGATCAAGGATGAGCTGTCTGCCACGGTAGCGGCATGTTACGTGGCGCTCCCGCGCAAGTCAACGAGCGCACCCCCCCAATCGTGCAACTCAGCGATCGAGGCGAACGACGTAGGTGACGCGGAAACCTTGCCGGCCGCGAAGTTTGGCGGCGAGCCGCCGCGCGGCGGCCACGCTGGGGACTTCGCCCACGCGGACGCGGTAGAGCAAGCCGTGCGGCGAATCGTAATTCTGGATGAACACCGGGCCGTACCGTTCGCCGAGCCGCTTTTGCAACCGCAGCGCGTTCGCGTGCACTGCGAACGCTCCCACCTGGACGGTGAATTCGCCTTGCTCGGGATTCTGGCCGGAAACCAATTGCAATCGGACGGGCGCGACGCCCGGTCCGATCATACCGAGCGCACGCGCCGCTCCAAATGAGAGGTCTATGATCCGGTTCTTCACGAACGGCCCGCGATCGATGATCCGCACCGTCACCTGGCGGCCGTTCTGCAAATCGGTGACGCGCACGAGCGAGTTGAAGGGCAGCGTGCGATGCGCCGCGACCATCTTGTACATGTCGTAGATTTCGCCATCGGCCGCGCGCCGCCCGTAGAACGGCACGCCGTACCAGGAAGCGATGCCTTCCTGGCTCCATCCAGGTTGAGACGGAGGAACGGTGGAGGGAACGGGAACGCGATAGGCGGGACGGCGCGCGCAACCGGCAACGAAGCTCAGCGCCACAAGCAGAACAGCCGCCTGCTCCCAGCGCGAGTTTCGCCTGCCGTGCCCAGCGCCCGGCAAAGCGTCAGGCCTCGCGCCTGGAACGGCAGACTTGCCCGTGGGGCGCAGCCCCGGGCGAGCCGTGGCGGGATGTGTTACCCAGTCGCACGCAAACCAGCTGCCGCAAAAAACTTTCGGGTATTATAGGAACCGCGGAATTTTCCGACAAGGAGACCGGTGCCACTCAGCCCCCGTTGGCGATGGAAGATTGAGAGATGGAAGCGGCAGTACCTGAGCTGGCTGCTGCCCGGCGAGCCGGAGCCGGACCGGCCGCGACTCTGCCCTTCCTGCGGTCAACTGGCGGGAGCGGGCGCGCGGCGCTGCCCGAATTGCGGCGCCAGCATGACGTTTTCCCTCGCCGCCGCCAGCCAGTCCTTTTCCCGCTTCCTTCCCGAAACGTCTCCGGCCACCTACGGAATTCTCTTCTTTTGCTGCCTGCTCTACGGGATCACGTTTTTGCTGACGATGCGCTCAGGCGCCCGGATGGGAGGGGGGATTTTCAATTTCGGCGGGATCAGCAGCCGCGTGCTGTATATGTTCGGAGCGTCGCTGCCGCTGCCGTACGATCTGGCACAGCCGTGGCGATACGTCACCGCGATTTTCCTGCACGGCAGCCTGTTGCACATCGGTTTCAACATGTGGGTGCTGATGGATATCGGGCCGATGGTCGAGGATCTCTACGGCTCGGCGCGGTATTTCTTTCTGTTCGTGGTAACCGGAATTTTTGGCTACGTGGTCAGTTCGTTCTTCGGACACATGAGCATTGGTGCGTCCGGCGCGCTGCTGGGCCTCATCGGATTGCTCCTCGCGGTGACCACGAGGCACCGCGCCAGCGCGACCGCGCAAATGATGCGAAGCCAATTGATTCGCTGGCTGATTTACATCGCCGTCTTCGGGTTGCTGATGCCGGGCATCGACAACTGGGCCCACGCGGGCGGTCTGGTGTCGGGTTACCTGCTTGGCCGCGTGATGATGGATCGCCAGCCCGCCGATCCCAGCGAGCGCAAGCGCGCCTACGCGCTGGGCTGGCTGGCCGGCGCGGCCGTGGCGCTGAGTTTCCTGCTGATGGCTTCGCAGTTCCTGCGGATTCGCTGAGCCTCCATTTTCCTTGAAATGAAACAGGGCCCAAGTGGTCTTTGGGGAGAGCGCGCAATTGCCCCGCAGTCCGTCTCTTGCGAACCGCTGCGATTCTGCCGGCACGGTTGGCGAATGGCGCGCGGACTGAAGTCCGCGCCACTC
>JAKAOH010000057.1:0-4435 GCA_021812285.1 Acidobacteriota bacterium
ACCACGTCTACCAGGCGCTGCGCGCCCACGCCCTGTTCAAGCGAGACGTGGATTACGTGGTGAAAAACGGCGAAGTGGTGATCATCGACGAATTCACCGGACGCGAAATGCCGGGCCGACGCTGGTCGGACGGCCTGCACCAGGCGATCGAAGCGAAGGAAGGCGTGAAGATCGAGCGCGAAAACCAGACGCTCGCGACCATCACTTTCCAGAACTATTTCCGCATGTACAAGAAACTTTCCGGAATGACCGGCACGGCGGAGACGGAAGCGACGGAATTCCGCAAAATTTACGGCCTGGAAGTCGCGGCGGTTCCGACGAACAAGCCGCTGGCGCGGGAAGAAGCGCCGGATGTGGTCTACCGCACGGAAAAGGAGAAGTGGGAAGCGGTGGTCAACGGAATCGTGCAGGAAGACGGCACGAAGAGCGTCGGCATCCGGCAGTTGTGGGAGAGCGGGCAGCCGGTGCTGGTCGGCACGATTTCGATTGAAAAATCCGAAAAGCTGGCCGAACTCCTGAAACGAGCCGGGATTCCACACCAGGTGCTGAACGCAAAGGCGCACGAACGCGAAGCGAAGGTGATCGCGCAGGCGGGACGCAAGCACGCGGTGACCGTGGCGACGAACATGGCGGGCCGCGGCACGGACATCCTGCTCGGCGGGCATCCGGAATCGCTGACGCGCGAGCATTGCCTAAAAAACAAGCTGGCGATGCCGTACGCGTCGGCGGGACCGCTGGTGGGCCCGGAAGGGGAGGCGACGGGAACGGTTTTGTTCCAGCACGAGGGACGCGTTTACCAGGTGCCGCAAGAGCAGTGGAAGCCGGTTTACGACCAGTTCGCCGAGGAATGCCGCCAGGAACACGACGAAGTGGTGGCGATGGGCGGTTTGCACGTTCTGGGAACCGAACGGCACGAAGCGCGGCGCATCGACAATCAGTTGCGTGGGCGCGCCGGCCGGCAGGGCGACCCCGGCTCTTCGCGATTTTTCCTTTCGCTCGAGGACGATCTGCTGCGCATTTTCGGCGGCGACCGGATCAAGGCGCTGATGTGGCGGCTGGGAATGAAGGAAGGGATTCCGATCGAATCGAAGCTGATCAGCAAGCGGATCGAGAACGCGCAGAAGGGCGTGGAAGCGCAGAACTTCGAGGCGCGCAAACACCTGCTCGAATACGACGACGTGATGAACAAGCAGCGGCAGACGGTCTACGACATCCGCCGCGCCATCCTCGAAGGGAAGGACCAAAAGGAATACGTGCTGTCGGTGGCGGAAGACATTGCCGGTGAGCTGGTGGAAATGCACTGCCCGCGCACCGAGCACGCGGCGAAATGGGACGTCCCGCAACTGGCGAAGGAGACGTTCAACCAGTACGGAATCGACTTGAAGGGCCTGGCGCCGAATCTGGAGGACTCCAGCCACGAGCAGATTCTGGGTGCGCTGGTGGATGGGGTGAAGGCGAAATACGAGGAAAAAGAGAAGCTGTTCGGTTCGGAGATGATGCGCTGGCTGGAACGGCACATCATTCTGGATATCGTCGACGGCCAGTGGAAGGACCACCTGCTCACGCTCGACCACCTGAAGGAAGGCATCGGGCTGCGCGGTTACGGGCAGAAAGATCCTCTGATCGAGTTCAAAAAGGAAGCGTTCATCCTGTTCGAGGACATGATGAACCGGATCGACACCGAGACGGTGCGCTTCCTCTTCCTGATGCAGCCGGCCAAGCCCGAGGAACAGGCCGAGCGCATCGAGCGGAAACAGCGGCGGGCGCAACAGGAACTGCAGTATTCGGCCGGAGCGGGACAGCAGGAGGCGCCGCAGCCGGTGCGCGCGGGCGCGAAAATCGGCCGGAACGATCCTTGTCCTTGCGGTTCGGGAAAGAAATACAAGAAGTGTTGCGGGAAAGCGGCCTGAGTTCCACGGCGTGAGTTTTCCGCTGCACGGAACCATTGACGACGGGCTGGACACTGGTCGCCGAGGCGAGCCCGGCCGATTTCTCGCCGTCTGAGGATTGCAGCCGTTGGTGTGCGGAACAGCTGGACCGCGGAAATGTGCCGCTGCTTCCTCCCGGGCCTTTTTCAGTTACCGCAAACGACCGCGAATTCCAGCAGCGCTGTGAAAAGCGGCGGTCGGAATTCGGACCTGGCGCGGTCTGGATGGTCTACACGGACATGGTGAGCCACGCGGTGCTGAGCGGCCAGTATGCGATGGAGCAGACTTTCCTGGTTTCCCTTTCGGCGATGCTCGAACCGGCGCGTTCATCGGCTGGCGTGCTTGATCGGCTGTGTGGCGCGCGCGTCACCCACTAACGACGCGGTGCGCCACTTCCTCCTCCCATTTTTGTATTGGCTTCCGGCCGCAGTCTCAGTTTTCGGGCTCGACAATGCGGCCGGCGAGGATTTCCGGCTGATTGGTCGAGGTGTTGTAGAGGAGCAGGCCGGCGATGTGGAGACTTGTGCCGGAATTGATGCTGCCGAAACCCGCCAGGTTTTCGAGTTCCGTGGTAAAGATGGAAGTCTGGATGGTTTGAACGGTCGTTGGATTCGGCAGGAGCACGCCGGCGAGACCCAGCGGATTGAACGTAAACGTGCCGGAACTGCCGACCGTGGAAGCGGCCGTGCCGGCGAAACCCTGGATGCCAAGAACGACGTGACTGGGAGTGAATGTGATGGGACTGCCGCTCGTCGAGAGCGTGCCGCCGATGGCGAGCGCCTGGCCGGGAACGATGGTGCAGGAGCCGAATCCGGTGTTGAAAAGCGAGCCAATCCAGTCCTTGTGGCCAGCCCAATAGGTTTCCGTTCCCTGGAGCTGAATCGACGAGATCTCGCCGCTCGTGAACGAAGAGCCGGTGGCGCCGGGGATGGCCGAGCGAACGAGGAGCTGAACCTGCGGCGCGCAGGTGGTGGTGGTGGAACTGGCCGGCGGATTGACGAAGGTGACCATGCCGGTGACGACGAATTTATCGGGAATGACGTCGATTTCACGGGCTTTGATCTGGAGCGTCGCGGGATCGATGATCGCTTCCTCAATATTCACGATGTCGTTGGTGCTGAGCGTGGAAAAACTCTGGGTGGAGGGCTCCCACTCGGTGGAATTATCGGTTTCGACGGTGAACTGGCGGCCGCCGGGACCCTGCATGACGAATGTGCCGCCCGCGCCGATGCTGACGACGCCGCCGCGAAGATCGTCCACTTCCATTTTCGCCTGCTGAGGATCAACGAAATTGAAGCGAATGTAAGGCGTGACCACGACGGTGTTGCCGCTGGTGACGACGATCTGGCCGTTCGAAACGGGGATCGATTTGCCAAGGCGGAAATCCAAAAGCAGCCCCATCACCTGGGACTGGCCGACCGAAAGCGGCTGAGGGAAATTGACCGTGACGCTGAGGGTGGTGAACGACGCGGTGTAGGTTTGAATGGAAGGCGCGGTCGAGGGCAAGCCGGATGTATCGAGGACGGCAAGCGTGCCGTTGCCGCCGAGGGTGATCGTGGCGGAAGTGTACGTGCCGGGCTGGACGGGTTTGATATCGAGCAGCGTTTGGAGGCCGAGCAGGCGCGCGAAATCGATTGTTTGGGGTGTGTCCATTACGGAGACGCTCGATTGGCCGTTGCCGGAGAGGGTGATGCCCGTGATGGGGACTTGGAACGAGACGACGCTGGAAAGCGTCGGACTATCCGTGCCCATGACGACGACGGTACCACTCTGGGGCGTGGAATTGGCGGCCACGGAAGTCGAACCGTTGCACGCGCTCATCAGAGCTGAAGCCAGAAACGCCGCGACTGCCAGTACCCAACCGTTTTTCCGCATGGTTTTTTCCTCAAAAATCGGTTTCCAACGAAGATGGCGTGCCGTTATCCTCCAACGTAGGGCGAAACACGGCACGAAAGAGAAAGTTGCGTCCACCGGCGCCTTGGGCGAAACGGTAAACACCCGCGAGTACCCGAGCCGGCCGAAACATCGCTGGCGGATGGGGTATGGTCCTGGACAGCACTTTGGGGCCCCGGCGCATCCTATTCGGGCAGGCGGCAAAGGGGCAGACGGAAACAGCAGCAGGATTGTTGGAGGGGGAACGATGCGCACGAGAACAGCGCGGGTGGCGCTGGTTTTGGCGATTGCACTGGCGGGTGTGGCTTGCGCACGCGGGCCAAACGACGGGCAAATCGCTACGAACATCGAGGCGCGGATGTTTTCCGATCCGCAGCTACGCGGCGCCGCGCTGAAAGTCGCGGTCAAGAACGGCGTGGCGACGGTTTCGGGACAGGTGCCGTCGGTTGCGGAGCGCTACGAGGCGTTTCGCGTGGCCACCGACACGCCGGGCGTGAAAAAAGTCGATGACCAGATGACGATCCTCGATCCGGTGCTCAGCAGCAAGAAACAGGTTTCCGAGCCGCCGGCGCCCGCGCCGCCGCCGCGGCGCAGCTCGATTCGCCACCAGAGAT
>JAKAOH010000057.1:4445-19497 GCA_021812285.1 Acidobacteriota bacterium
CCAGTCGCAGCCGACGCCGTTGCCGGGCTATCCCGATTACACAGCCGCGCCGCGGCAGCCGTCCGAAAACAACCAGGGGCCTATGACTCCGCCGGCGACGACGCCCGCCCTGGCGCCGGAACAGGCCGCGGCTGCGGCGATTCCCGCGCCGCCGCCGGTCGAGCGAATCACGATTCCGCAGGGAACGAAGCTGAACGTGCAGATGATCGATACGATCAGCTCGGCGGAGAGCCACACGGGAGATATTTTCCACGCTTCGCTGGCGAGCCCACTGGTGGTAAATCATCAGGTGGTGGCTCCCAAGGGCACGAACGTTTACCTGCAACTGGTGGAAGCGAAATCGGCGGGACACCTGAGCGGGCAGAGCGTGCTGCGCGTGGATCTCTATCGGCTGCGGCTCGACGGCAGGAATTACCCGCTGGTGAGCAATGATTACGTGGTGAAAGGAGCAAGCCGCAGCAAGCGAAGCCTGCTGGCGATTATCGGCGGAGCGGCGCTGGGCGCGGTGGTGGGCGCGGCGGCCGGCGGCGGCAAAGGCGCAGCCATCGGCGCGGCGGCGGGCGGAGGGGGCGGAGCGGCGTACGAAGGAATGACGAAAGCGCAACAGGTGCAGATTTCCTCCGAACAGATGCTCCATTTCAAGCTGGCGCAGCCGGTGGAGGTGAGAATTGTGGCGCCGGCGATGGGCCCTTCCGGGAGCGACAAGAGCGCGAAGCGCTGAAGTTTTTCTCTGCCAACAAAATCCCGGCCGGCCTGGAACGACGGGCCGGCCGTGATTTTTTTTGCGCGCGTGGCACGCAGCGGCCCAGGCGAACCTCAGGAGGGCTGCCGGCGCGCGGCGAATTTGACTCCACCGGAGGCCCAGACTACCATTTTGATTTTCCCTGCCTTTTGACGGCGCGAGCAGCAGCGCACCGGCAGAATACGGAACCGATGAAAACGGCTTATTTCGACTGCTTTTCCGGCGTCAGCGGCGATATGGTGCTGGGCGCGCTGGTGGACGCGGGAGTGGAACTCGCCGCAATCGAGAACGAGCTGCGGCGGCTGCCGGTTTCCGACTGGACGATTTCAGCGGAAACGGTGAAACGCGGCGCGATTCGGGCGACGAAAGTGAACGTCGCGGCCGGGGAACAGCACCACCACCGGTCGCTGGGCGCGATTCTGAAAATGATCGAGGGCGCGGGGCTTTCGCCGCGCGTGGGCGAGCGAGCGAGCCGGATTTTCCAGCGCTTGGGCGAAGCGGAAGCGAAAATTCACGGCGTGCCGGTGGAGCGCGTGCACTTTCACGAAGTGGGCGCGGTGGACGCGATCGTGGATATCGTCGGCGCAGCGGCGGGATTCGAGCTGCTCGGGATCGAGAAATTCGCGGCGTCGCCGCTGAACGTGGGCGCGGGGCGCGTGCAGACTGCCCATGGAACGCTGCCGGTGCCGGCGCCGGCGACGGTGGAACTGCTGCGCGGCTTCGCTTGCTATTCGACGGGAATCGAGCGGGAACTGGCGACGCCGACTGGAGCGGCAATCGTTTCGACGCTGGCGGCGGGAACAGAACCCTTTCCGCGGATGACGATCGAACGCGTGGGATGGGGCGCGGGCAGCGCCGACCCGCCGGAACAGGCGAACGTGCTGCGCCTGGTGACGGGCGAGGGCGAGGGAAGCGCGGCGCTGGCGAACGAGACGATCGTCGAGATCGAAGCGAACGTGGACGACATGAGTCCGCAGCTGTACGGCTATTTCGCCGAACGGTCGCTGGCGGCCGGAGCGCTGGACGTTTTTTCGATTCCGGCGCAGATGAAGAAGAACCGGCCGGGACAATTGATCACGGTGCTGGCGCGGCCGGAAACGGCCGAGCGGCTGATTGCGATACTGTTTGAGGAGACAACGACGCTGGGTGCGCGGGTGAGCCGCGCGGAACGCCGCACGCTCGAACGGGAGTGGACGAGCGTCGAAACGCAATACGGAACGGTGCGCGTGAAAATCGCCCGCGCGGGCGGCCGCGTGGTGAACGCGGCGGCGGAATACGAGGATTGCCGCAAGATCGCCGAGGAGCGTGGCGTGCCGCTGAAACGGGTGATCGAGGAAGCGATGGCGCGCTGGCGGCAGACGGGCTCATGACGACGAAAACGTATTACCTGACCACGCCGATCTATTACGCGAATTCGCGGCCTCACGTCGGCTCGGCCTACACGACCATCGCCTGCGACGCGGTCGCGCGATACAAGCGGATGTGCGGATACGACGTGGCGTACCTTTCCGGCACCGACGAGCACGGCGTGAATATCGAGCGGGCAGCGGAAAAGCTCGGCATCACTCCGGCCGAACTGGTGGACCGGAACCAGAAAATCTTCCGCGACCTGTGGAAGCTTCTCGGGATTCAGCTGACGCATTTCGTGCGCACGACCTCGACCGAGCACGCGCGCGCGGTGCAGACGCTGGTGCGGCGGACCAGACGGCATTCGCCGGACGCGATTTACAAGGCGAAGTACGAGGGCCGCTACTGCATCTACGACAATCTGTACGTAAGCGATTCGGCCGAGCCGGCGAATTGCCCGCTGTGCGGACGGCCGGCGGAGCTGATTTCCGAGGAGAATTATTTTTTCCGGCTTTCGGCCTATCAGGAAAAACTGCTCACGCTCTACCAGAAGCAACCGGATTTCGTGCAGCCGGATTTCCGGATGAACGAAGTGAGGAGCTTCGTCGAAGCGGGACTGAAGGACGTTTCGATCAGCCGGAAAGCGATCAAATGGGGCATTCCCTGGCCGGACGACCCCGAGCACGTGTTTTACGTCTGGTACGACGCGCTTTCGAGCTACATCAGCGGAATCGGATTCGGCGAAGGGCCCGAAGGCGACGCGAACCCGAGATTCAAAGAGCTGTGGCCGGCGGACGTCCACATGATCGGCAAGGAGATCATCCGGTTCCACGCGGTGTACTGGCCGGCGTTTCTGATGGCGGCGGGTTTGCCGCTGCCGAAACGGATTTTCGCGCACGGATGGCTGCTTTTCGAGCAGGAAAAGATGAGCAAATCGAAAGGCAATATCGCGTACGCCGAGCCGATCGTGAACGCGTTCGACGAACTCGCCGGCGCGAAGGTGGGCAACGACGCTCTGCGCTATTACCTGCTGCGGGAAACGGTGTTCGGGCAGGATGGGAATTTTTCACGCGAGGCGCTGGTGACGCGGTACAACGCGGATTTGGCGAATGGATTGGGAAATCTGGCCAGCCGCACTCTGGCAATGATTCACCAGTACCGCGGCGGCCAAGTCCCCGAGGTATCGCAAAAGGCCAAGGACACGCCCGGGTTCGGCAGATTCTTTTCACCGGAATGGTCGGAGAGCACGAAGAAGGCCAGGGTGAGGATTCTGCACAGCTACGACGAATTTCAGTTCTCTGCCGCCGCAGGAGAAATCTGGGAGATCGTCGCCAACTGGGGCGACCAAGTCCTGTCCACTTATCAGCCGTGGGCCAAGGAGCCGCAGCCCGGGCAGGAGTGGTTCGTCGACGCTCTCCTTTGGCTCGTGGCCGAAACGCTCCGGCACGTCGCCGTTCTCGCGCACCCGATCATCCCCGACGCGACGCAGAAGATTTGGGAGCAGCTTGGGCAGACGGGAAAGCTGGGCGACCAGAGGATCGATCAGTTGAAATGGGGCGAGCTGCGACCAGGAACGCGCGTCGGGCGGCCGGAAGCCGTGTTTCCCCGAATCGAGAAGAAAGAAGCGGTGGAAAGGATGGAAGCGATGGAAGAGGAAATTCGCAAAGGGCCGGCCCCGGCGCCGAAAGCCGAACCGGCTGCGGCTGCGTCCGCTCCCGCAGCCCCGGGAGCAACGTCGCGGATCGGGATCGAGGATTTCGCGAAAGTGGAATTGCGCGTGGGCGAAGTGAAATCGGCTGAGCGCGTGGCGGGCACCGATCGCTTGATGAAGCTCGTCGTCGATATTGGAACCGAGCAGCGGCAGATCGTCGCGGGAATTGCGGCTGCTTACACGCCCGAGCAGGTGGTCGGCAGGAAAGTGGTTATTGTCGCGAATCTTGAGCCGCGCAAACTCCGCGGAGTGGAATCGAACGGAATGGTCGTGGCCGCCACGCGGCCCGACGGCAGCCCGGTGCTGTGCACGTTCATCGAGGACGTGCCGGTGGGCTCGCGGCTGAAGTAACGCCGGCGGGCGGTCTGTCGGGGAAAATCTGCACAGCCGGAAGGCTGCGCTGCCGGCCGGGCAGGCGCGCGAAGTCGAGAAGTGACTCAAGAAACGGGGACTGAGGAGTCAACGTGTATCACGTGGTGGAAGCGAAATTTCGCGAGGCGATTCGGCGGTTTTTGAGCGAGCGGTACGGGCTCGATGCGGCGATTGCGCTCGAACGGCCCCCGCGGCTGGAACTGGGGGAGCTGGCGACGCCGGTCTGTTTCGAGCTGGCGCGGAAGCTGCGGCGCGCGCCGCGGCAGATCGCGCAGGAAATCGCCAACGCAATCGGTCCGATCGAAGGCGTCGCGAAAGTGGAAGTGGCCGGCGGAGGGTATCTGAACGCGTATCTGGACCGCGGCGGATTTTTCTCGCTGGCGCTGGAAGCGGCGCGGAGCGGCGCGGCCGAGCCGGGCGCGGAAACGAAGAAAATCATCGTCGAGCACACGAGCATCAACCCGAATAAAGCGGCGCACATCGGGCACCTGCGGAACGCGGTGCTGGGCGACGCGTTCGTGCGCCTGGAACGATTCTCAGGCCGGCGCGTGCAGGTGCAGAACTACATCGACAACACCGGCGTGCAGGTGGCCGACGTGGTGCTGGGATTTCTGCACCTGGAAAATAAAACGGTGGACGAAGTGCGCCGGCTGGCGGAGGCGCCCAAATTCGATTATTTGTGCTGGGATTTGTACGCGCGGGTGACGGAATTTCTGGAAGCGGACAAGGAGCGGCTGGCGCTGCGGGTGCGAACGCTGCAAGCGCTCGAAGAAGGCGGCGGCGTGGAAGCGGAAATCGCGGAAATCGTCGCGACGGCGATTCTGCGCTGCCATTTGCGGACGATGGACCGGTTGGGTATCCGCTACGATCTGCTCGCGCGGGAAAGCGACATCCTGCACCTGAAATTCTGGGAAGCGGCGTTTCGGCAGATGAAGGAACGCGGCGTGATCACGCGGCCGCACGCGGGGAAATACGCCGGCTGCTGGATCATGGCGCTGGGCGAAGCGCCGGCGGAAGAGGGCGAAGAAACCGAAGCGAAAGTGATCGTGCGATCGAACGGCACGGTGACGTACGTCGGGAAAGACATCGCGTACCAGATGTGGAAATTCGGGCTGCTGGGGCTCGATTTCGTGTACCGGACCTTTTCGCGATATGCCGATGGACACGCGGTGTGGACGACGGCGACCGAGCGGGGCGAAACGGGCGCGCCGGAATTCGGGCGTGCGAGTGAAGTCTACAATGTGATCGATTCGCGGCAGGCGTACCTGCAAAACGTGGTGTCGGCGGCGCTGCGGGCGCTGGGATTCGTCGAGGCGGCGGAACATTCGATCCATTTTTCCTACGAGATGGTGGCGCTGACGCCGCGGTGCGCGCGCGAAATGGGCTACGAATTGCCGGCGGAGGACGCGGCGCGGCCGTACGTGGAAGTGAGCGGCCGGCGCGGCATGGGCGTAAAAGCCGACGATCTGCTTGATCGCCTCGAAGGGGCGGCGCGCGCGGAAGTGGACGCGCGGCACCCGGAAGACGCGGAAGCGGAACGCGCGAAGACCGCGAACGCCGTCGCGATCGGCGCGCTGCGCTATTTCCTGCTGAAATACACGCGAAACACCGTGATCGCGTTCGATTTTCACGATGCGCTGAGCTTCGAGGGCGAGACCGGGCCGTACGTGCAGTACGCGATCGTGCGCGCGCGGAATATTTTCCGCAAACTCGCCGAGCAGGAAGCGGATTTCCCCACGGAAATGCCGGAGACGCGAGTTCCGGCGGCGGCGCGCGACGCGTTGCTTGCGGGGGCGGACGGCGACGAATTCTGGGAACTGCTATTGCTCGCGGGATCGCTGGGCAGCCAGGTAGACGCAGCGGCCGTTTCGCAGGAGCCGGCGTTCGTGGCGAAATACGCGTTTCAACTGGCGCAGGAGTTCAACGTGTTTTACCACCGGCACCACATTTTGTCGGAAGCGGGCGCGGAGCGGAAAGCGTTCCTGCTGGCGCTGGCAGGGCTTGTGGAACGGCAGCTCGTCGCGGCGCTCGCGCTGCTGGGCATCGAATCTCCCGAAAAAATGTAACCGGCGCAGCAAGACGCGCTGGATACGGGTGGACGCGAACACAGGTGCAGACCCGCACGCTGGCGCGCGTCCGCATTGGCTTTCGAGAGAGTGCTGCCGGCTAGAACGTTTCGGTGAAATCCACCAGGGAGCGGATGGCGACGCCGGTGGCGCCTTTTGCCATCCAGGGTTTGGGGTCGTCGAGCCACGCCGTGGCGGCGATATCGAGATGGATCCAGGGCAGATCGCCGGTGAACTCCTTGAGGAACGCGGCCGCGCTGGAAGCGCCGCCGCCCTCGCCCGAGGAAATGTTCTGGAGATCGGCGATCGGGCTTTTCATCATGTCGCGGTAGTCATCGTCGACGGGCATGTGCCACATTTTTTCGCCGGCGGCGCGAGCGACATCGAGGAAGCGGCGGGTGAAATCGTCCTGGGAGCCGAAGACGCCGACGTTGACGTTCGAGAGAGCGACGACGATGGCGCCGGTGAGCGTGGCGGCGTCGACCAGATGCGTGGCGCCGAGCTGGCGGGCGTAGAAGAGGCCGTCAGAAAGAATGAGGCGGCCTTCGGCGTCGGTGTTGAGCACTTCGATCGTTTTCCCCGACATCGAAACGAGAATGTCGCCGGGCTTGACGGCGCGGCCGCCGGGCATGTTTTCGGTGGAGGGGACGACGGCAACGACTTTGATGGACGGTTTGAGGCGGGCGATCGCACGCATGACAGCGAGCATGGTGACGCCGCCGCACATGTCGTATTTCATCCGATCCATGGCCTTGCTGGGCTTGATCGAGATGCCGCCGGTGTCGAACGTGATCGCTTTGCCGACCAGGCCGAGGACGGGAGCGCCGGGCTTGGGCTCGGGCTCGGGCGGATTGTAGGTGAGGACAATCAGGCGCGGCGGCTCGGCGCTGCCGCGAGCCACTCCGAGGAGCGCGCCCATTTTCATGGTTTCGATCTGCTTCTCGCCGTAGATGGCGACTTCGAGGCCGGATTCGCGGGCCATCTGCGCCGCGCGTTCGGCGAGGACGGTGGGTGTGAGGCGATTCGAGGGCTCGTTGGCGACGTCGCGGGCCCAGTTTTCGCTTTCGGCGATGATGCGGGCGCGTTCAATGGAGCGGGCGGCATCGCCCGTGGCGCCAAGAATCGCGGCGTGTTCAACGCCGGCGGAGTTTTTTTTGTCGGTTTTATATTTATCGAGATCGAGCTCGGCGAGCAGAAGGCCCTCGGCGACGAGCTGCGCGGCGCCGGCGTCCTGGCGAGGCTCGCGGAGCAGGAAGGCGATGCGCTTCGCGCCGCGGGATTTCAGATGGCGCAGGGCCGCTCCGGCGAGGCGGCGCAACTCGCCATTTCCGAATTTTTCCGGTTTGCCGGCGCCGACAACGAGCAGGCGCTTCGCTTGCACGCCGGCCGGATAGTGGAGCAGAACCATTTCCAGCCACTTCCCGGTGAGTTCGTGGGCGGCGACGAGTTCGCGCAAACGGCCGGAGGTCGCGCGATCGAATTCGGCGAGAGGACCTTCGAGGGGATCGTCCTTTTCAAAAGCGAAGGTGATGAGGGCGTCGGCCTGGATCGAGAGAGGCGAAACGGAATCGAGCTGAATCTGCATGGGTCTCCTTGGTTTTCAACCGCGACGACGGTAATGATAAAGGGCATCGGAGGCTTCGCGACGCGCTTCGCGATCGCGTTCCTCGGCTCGGCGATCGAATTCCTTGCGGCCGCGCGCCAGCGCGATTTCGCATTTGGCGCGGCCGTTGCGGAAGTAGATGCGCAGCGGCACGATCGTCAGTCCCTTGGCCTGGGTCTGGACCGCAAGGTGGTCGATTTCCTTGCGGTGCAGGAGCAGGCGCTTGGGGCGCAGCGGATCGTGATTGAAAAAGCCGGCGGCGGTATAGGGAGGAATGTGGCAATGCTCGAGCCACAACTCTCCGCGGCGCACTTCGGCATAGGCCTCGCGCAAGCTCGCCCTGCCGTCGCGCAACGATTTTACTTCGCTGCCGAAAAGTTCCATGCCGGCTTCGTACTTTTCGAGAAGGATGTAGTGATGCGACGCGGCGCGATTCTGCGCGACCAAGCGCTCGCCTTCCCGTGCCGCCTTTTTCTTGGGGCTGGCCATGGAGAAACTATCTTAGCTGGAGCGAAGGCCTTCTGTGGAGCGCGGCTCGGTGACCGAGTCCGGCATGCGGGATGATCGGGGTCCCGGGCAATGAGAAAATGGGCCGGAAAAATCGATGGAAAGAGAAGAACTGAAAAGGCTTATCGGCATGGCACAGACCCGGCTGCGGCAGCTTGCCCCGCTTCTGGGCGGATGCTACTCTGAAACGGCGAGGGCTCGATGCGAACCCGTTTCTTGGCCGCGGCGATGCTGGTCGTCGCTCTCCTACTCACGGCGGGCTGCGCCGTGCCGGGGAAGCACGAATTCCAGCTCGGGCGGAAAGCACAGGAACTGCAAGATTACGACAGCGCGCTCGTCTATTACGAGCGGGCGTTGCGGCAGGATCCGCGCAACGCCGAATACCGGATTCGCGTGACGCAAATGCGTTTCGAAGCGGCCCAGGCGCACGTGGAGTTGGGCGAGCAGCTGATGGGCCGCGGCGACCTGAACGACGTGGAAACGGCGTTGGGGAATTTTCAGCGGGCTTACGACATCGATCCCTCGAGCGCGATCGCCAGCCAGATGATCCGGAAGGCGCTGCTCAAGATCTCCGAACTCAAGAAGTCGGCCGAGAAACCGAAGCCGGAACCTGGCGCGAACGCGCTGGCGGGTCTCGAACAGATGCCGCCGGTGCTGAAGAGCCTGCCGGGCCAGCGGATCAACCTGAAAGCGACGAACGACGCGCGAATCATCTACGAAACGATCGCGAAGCTGGCTGGACTGACGGTGCTGTTCGATCCCGATTTCCAGTCGCAGAGGATTTCGATCGATCTGCCGAACGTGACGCTGAATCAGGCGCTCGAGGCCGTGGCACGCGAGAGCAAATCGTTCTGGGTGCCGATGACCTCGAACATCATTTTCGTCGCGCCGGACAACGTCCAGAAGCGGCGCGAGTTCGAGAACGAGATCGTGAAAACGATCTATCTGCGGAACAGCGATTCGCCGCAGCAGCTGACGGAAATCGTGGGCGGATTGCGGCAACTGCTGCAACTGCAGCGCATTCAGCAGATCAATACGCCCCCGGCGGTGGTGATTCGCGACACGCCGGCGAAAGTGATGGCGGCGGAAAAAATCATCGACGATCTGGACAAGCAGCGGGCCGAGGTGATGCTGCAGGTATCGGTTCTCGAAGTGAACCAGAACCGGCTGCGCGACCTGGGCATTCAGCCCGGCACGAGCGCGACGCTCACCTTCACCCCACGCAGCGCGATTCAGCCGTCCTCCTCGAGTTCTTCAAGCAGCGGTTCAACCAGCACTTCGGTGCCGGAGGTGACGCTGAACAACCTGCGCCATCTATCGAGCGCGGATTACAGCCTGACGCTGCCCGGAGCCGCGGTGCAGGCGCTGCTGACCGACAGCACGACGAAGGTCGTCCAGAACCCGGAAATCATGGTGACCGACGGGCAGAAAGCCAGCCTGCGGATCGGCGACCGCGTGCCGATCGCCACCGGATCGTTCCAGGCGGGACTGGGCACGACGAACGTCGGCGCGGTCAGCCCGCTGGTCAACACGCAATTCCAGTATCAGGACGTGGGCGTAAACATCGACGTAACGCCGCAGGTGCATCCCGACCAGGATGTGAGCCTCGAGATGGACATCACCGTCAGTTCGGTGAGCGGCTACCAGAGCATCGGCGGGATTCAGCAGCCGATCATCAGCCAGCGGAAAATCACCGACAACGTGCGGCTGCGGAACGGCCAGGTGAGCGTGCTGGGCGGCTTGGTGCAGCACACGACGACCAAGAGCGTGAGCGGCTGGCCGGGCTTTGAGAAGATTCCTTTCCTTCGCTACTTTTTCACCCAGGAAAATACGCAGCAGCAGAACGACGAAGTGCTGATCGTGCTCACGCCTCACGTGGTCCGGATGCCGAACGTCACCGAGGAGAACTTGGCGTCGCTGTTCACGGGAACGGGCGAACACGTGACCGTGCAGCCGCAGGCGGGCGCCACCGAATCATCGGCCGGCGTGCCGGTGATTCCGCCGCCGTCGTCTTCTGCGTCTCCGGCCGCTTCGGCTTCCACGGTGCCGGCGCCGCCGACGCAGGCGAGGCCCGAAACCCAGGCCGCGTTGGCGTTCGAGCCGTCGAGCGTTTCGCTGCCGCCGGGAGGGACGACGACAATCGCTCTGGTGGTGCGGAACGCCGCCGACCTCTATTCGGTTCCGATGATCCTGCGCTACAACCCGAAAGTGATCGCCGTGGAGGACGTGCGAAACGGCGGATTCCTTTCCGGTGGGAGCCAGCCGATCGCGATTTTCCATCACGAGGACGCGAAGCTGGGCCAATCCATCATCAGCGTAATGCGGCCGCCGAACGTGAGCGGCGTAAACGGGAACGGCACACTGGTGGGAGTGGTGGTGAAAGCGCTGGCGCCGGGCGATTCGACGCTCACGATCGCTCAAGTGGGCGCGAAGAATTCGGCCGGGAAACCGATCGCCTTTGCCACGGGAACGGCCGCGATCCGCGTGGGAAATCCAAAATGAAACGGGAAAACGCGGCCCCGGCGAGCGAGATCGGCTTCACGCTGATCGAGCTGGTGGTGACGACCGCGATCCTGCTCATCCTGGCCTCGGCGGCTCTGCCGATCGCGCGTGTGGCCATCCAGCGGCGCAAGGAAACCGAATTGCGGCGCGATCTGCTCGAAATGCGCAACGCGATCGATCGCTACAAGGACATGGCCGACCGGAACCAGATCCGCGTGCAGGCCGATACCTACGGCTATCCTCCGAGCCTGGAAACGCTGGTCGAGGGGGTGCCGATTTCCGGCAAGCCGGGCGTGCGCATCCGTTTCCTGCGGAAGATTCCGGTGGACCCGATGACCGGGCAAAAGGACTGGGGAATGCGCTGCGTGCAGGACCCGCCCGACGCGACGAGCTGGTGCGGCGACGACGTGTTCGACGTCTACTCGCCATCCACGGGCACGGCGCTGGACGGAACCAGATATTCGGACTGGTGAGACGGTGATTCGCCTGGCGGAAACTTTGCGGCGGCGGGAAGACGCGCTCCTGGCGAAAAGGGGCGCCGCGTGGGCGGCGGGATTCACGCTGCTCGAGATGATGATCGTGATCACGATCATGCTGATCCTGCTCGCGATCGGCGCCGGCCGCTACCAGATGTCGATCACGCGGGCCAAGGAAGCGGCGCTCTCGCAGGACCTTTCGGTGATGCGGCGGGCGATCGACCAGTACACGATCGACAAGGAGCAGCCGCCGCAAACGCTTCAGGATCTGGTGGACGCGGGCTACCTGCGCGGCATTCCGGTGGACCCCTTCACGCGCAAGCAGGACTGGCGAACCACCGAGGACAGCGTGGTGCTGACGCCCGAGCAGACGCAGTACGGAATCACCAACGTTCATTCGCGGTCGGACGAGATTTCCCCTTTCACGAAAACTCCCTACAGTTCCTGGTAATGGCGTGAGTGCGGCCGAATTTTTCGACGGCTGGCGTGCGCCGCTCTTCGAACCGCTCGGATGGGCGGCGGGACCGGACCGGATGACGGTGGCGGCGTCGTTCTGGCCGCGGCGGTTTCCCTCGCTGCCCGCGCCGGAAGACCGCCTGATCGAGATCGAGCCGGGAACGCGAATCCTGCTGCGTTGCCATTGGCAACCGGAACGGCAGGCAAGGCCGGCGCTGGTGCTGGTGCATGGCCTGGAGGGATCGAGCGAATCGGGCTACATACGCGGCACGGCGGAGCGGGCGTGGCTCGCCGGATTCCACGTGGTGCGGATGAACCAGCGGAACTGCGGCGGAACGGAGCACCTGACGCCGACGCTCTACAATTCGAGCCTGAGCGGCGACGTGCGTGCGGCAATAGAAGATGCGATCGCGCGGGACGGAATCGAGGAGATTTTTGCGGCCGGATTTTCGCTGGGCGGGAATCTGGTTTTGAAAATGGCGGGCGAAATGGGCGAGCGCGCTCCGGCGGCTCTTCGCGCCGTGGCCGCGGTTTCGCCTTCGCTGGACTTGGCGGCGTGCGCGACCGCGCTGGAATCGCCGCGAAACTGGATTTACGAGCGATATTTCGTGCGGCGGCTGAAACGGCGGATACGGCGCAAGGCGCGGTTGTTTCCCCAGCGATACGCGGGCGACCGGCTCGGCGGCATCGCTTCGATCCGGCAGTTCGACGACCGGATCACCGCGCCGCACAGCGGATTCCGCGACGCCGACGATTATTATTTCCGGGCGAGCGCGCTGCGCGTGGTGGAGGGGATTCGGCGCCCGGCGCTCATTCTGGCGGCGGAAGACGATCCGATGGTGCCCTACGCTTCGCTCGACCGGCCGGAAATTCACGCGCAACCGATGATCCGGCTGGTGGGAACGCGGCGCGGCGGGCATTGCGGGTTCATTTCGCGGCATGGAGGCGAGGGAAGGTTCTGGTCGGAAGGAACGGTTGTGGAATTCTGCCGGCGGTATTCGCGGTTGCTGGGCGCCGCGTGAGACGAACCGAGCGGGCGAAATCGCGGCTTGGAACCGAACGAGCGGAGAGACGAGGAATATGTCTTTGGAATGGATCGATTCACACGCGCATCTGGAATACGCCCAATTCGACGAAGACCGCGAGGCGATGCTCGACCGCGCGCGCGCGGCGGGCGTCGCGGGAATTCTGGCGATCGGCAGCGGGAGCGGATCGGAGCGTCTGGATGCGGCGCTGCCGTTTGCCGAAGCGCGCGATTGGATCTGGGCGACGATCGGGATTCATCCGAGCGACGCCTGGGAAGCGACCGAGGAGCATTACGCGCGGCTCGAGGCGCTTGCGCGGCGGCCGAAAGTGGTGGCGTGGGGCGAGATGGGCCTCGATTACCACTACCAGGATCCGCCGCGGGAGATTCAGCAGCGTGTTTTCATACGGCAACTGGAGATCGCGCGCGCGGCAAAGCTGCCGGTCGTGTTGCATTGCCGGGATGCGTGGCCCGACGCGCTGGAAATTCTGGAGCGCGAATGGGCGTCGACCGGTCTGGGCGGGATTTTCCATTGTTTCACCGCGGGGATGGACGAGGCGAAGCGCGGACTCGAGATGGGATTTCTGGTTTCGTTTGCCGGGAACCTGACGTACAAGAAATCGGAACCGTTGCGGCAGGTGGCGCGGCGGCTGCCGCTGGACCGGATACTCGTCGAGACGGATTCGCCGTTTTTGCCGCCGGAGGGCCGGCGCGGAAAAAGAAACGAGCCGGCATTCGTCGTGGAAGTGGCAAAAACGCTGGCGAGTGTGAGAGACTTATCGGTCGAGGAAATCGCCCGCAAAACCGCGGCTAATTTTCGCCGGTTTTTCCGGCTGGAAACGCCCGCGAATTCACGGCCAGCCACGGAGGGTGCGCCATCGCTGTCCTGACCGCCAGAGAGATTTTTGAGCTGATCCGACAGGATCTGGACGCCGTCGAGCGCGAGCTCGCCGGGCAGAGCCGCAACGCCATCGAGCCCATGGCGGAGATTTCCGCCTACCTGCTCGAAGGAGGGGGAAAGCGGCTGCGGCCGGCGGTGCTGCTGCTGGCGGCGCGCGCGGCGGGCTATCGCGGACCGGGCGCGATCCGGCTGGGCGCGGTGGTGGAACTGATCCACACGGCGACGCTGATGCACGACGACGTGATCGACGCCGCCGATACGCGCCGCGGTCATCCCTCGGCAAACGTTCGCTGGGGCAATCACCGCAGCGTGCTGGCCGGCGACTGGCTCTACATGCAGTCGTTTCAACTGGCCCTGCAAGAGCGGAATTTCCACATCCTGGACGTTTTGATCGACCTGACGCAGCGGATGGTGGAAGGCGAGCTGCTGCAGTGGACGCACCTGGGCCGAATCGACCTGAGCGAAGAGGAAGCGCTGAACCTGGCGTACCGGAAGACGGCGTGCCTCTTCAGCGGATGCGCGCGGATGGGCGCGGTGCTGGGGCAGGACGATCCGGAAGCCGAGGAACAGTTGGCCGATTACGGCCGCTACGCGGGACTGGCGTTTCAGCTGGTGGACGATCTGCTGGATTTCACTTCTTCGGTCGAGCGGTTGGGCAAGCCGGTGCTCAGCGACCTGCGCGAAGGCAAGGTGACGCTACCGCTCATCTACGCCATGGACAACGGCAACGCGGCACGGCGGGAGTTGGTGGCAAAGGTGCTGGCCGACAAGGGATTTCAGCGTGTGCGGCCGGAGGAAATCACGAATCTGGTGCAGGATTCCGGTTCGCTCGACCGGGCGCGGAATCTGGCGGCGGATTACGCGATGAAAGCCAAAGCCGCGCTCGACGGATTGCCGGATTCCGAATACCGGCGCGCGTTGCTTTCCATCCCCGATTTCATCCTCGAACGAGACAGCTGAAAATCTTTCAGAACTTTATTGATGTCGTCTGCCTTTGGCGGAATGGTGCGCCGTGGCGTCTGCCGCGAACGAAATCACCAGCCCGCCCCTGCGGGTGAATTACCCGGGAACCTGCCCTGAGCGCAGTCGAAGGGATGGCGACGCGCTCTATGCGTCCCGGATGGCTTTACGGGACGGCCTGCGCGTCGAAAAGTCATCCGGCGGCGTGACAACGGTCTATACTTTTTCGGGAACGAAAGTGATCGCCGAATACGCCGCGGTAGTGTCCAGAGTTTTTCGCACTTTTGTTGAGAGGTGAGGATCGGTTGGTTGGTGCTTTCTCTGACCGCCTCCATGGGGGCGGTCAGAGAAAAAATCGCGGCGCCGGTGCGCGGCCAGCCGTTCA
>JAKAOH010000241.1 GCA_021812285.1 Acidobacteriota bacterium
GGGGAAATTCTTTGGCTGGATCGTGATCGTCCGGTAAAATTGAAAAAGCATCAGCGGCCGCTTTTGAACGGAAGATGGAATCTTGCGAAAGCGCCGCAGGAGAAAGCCAACCCCACGTTTCTTTTCCCCGGAGAACGGTGACGAAATTCAGGAAGCCCTTTTTCTTTGCATCCCTTTTTGTTTTCTTCGCGACGGGCGTGATTTTGTGTGTTTCCGGCCGGCGGGCGATGGCGAACCCGTCCGGACCGGCAGGCGCGATTGCGGAGCCAGCGTATCGGTTGCGGCTTTTCGCGCTGCACGGCGACGACGGCATCCACGTGGTGTACCGGCGCGGCAACGAATACATTCCGTCGGCAATCCACCGGCTGGATTATTTTCTGCGCGACGATCGCAACGGCGACGTCTACCGGATGAAGCCGAAGCTGTTCGATCTGCTGCACGCGCTGCTGGCGAAACTGCACCGGCCGAACGCGGTGATTGACGTCATCTGCGGCTATCGGACGCGCGCGACGAACGAGTACCTGCGCGAACATACCGTGGGCGTGGCCAAGCGCAGCCTGCACACGCTGGGCGAGGCGATCGATATCCGGATTCCGGGCGTGCCGCTGTGGAAAGTGCGGCAGGCGGCGCTGGCGCTGCATCGCGGCGGCGTGGGCTACTACCCGCATTCCGATTTCGTGCACGTGGATATCGGTCGCGTGCGGCAGTGGGAACTGAAATAAATCCGGGAAAATCCGAGTAGCGGACGCGGACGGAATCACGGCCGGCGGCTGGCGATCGCCAATTCCAGGTCGGCGTCCAGATGGTAGATGTCGCGGAAGAAGTACACGTCTCCATTATCGGCGACGACGGCCGTCGCATAGACGATCAACACCGGAATCGGGGCCGGGATCGCGACGCGAAACGTCGCCTCGCCGTTCATCGCGGCGATGATGCGATCGGCGTCCCAGCCGGGCACTTCTCGCAGGACCCAGGCGGCGAGCGCGACGGGATCCTCCACGCGAATGCAGCCGTGGCTGAAATCGCGGCGGGATCTCGAAAAGAGCGCCGTGGCCGGCGTGGCGTGCATGTAGACGTCGTAGGAATTCGGCATATCGAGCTTCATCAAGCCCAGCGAATTTTTCGGGCCGGGGCGCTGGCGGGCGAAAAGCTTGCCGGAAGCGAGGCCCGCTAGGATTTCCGAGCCGCTCTCGCTGACGACGCAGCGCTTTGCGTCCACCACTTCGTAGTTGTTCTTCGCCAGATAGCCGGGATGATTGCGGATATCGCGGACGAGTTCCTGGATTTGGATCGAGAGCGGGACTTCCCAATACGGCCGAAAAATGACGCCGCGGATCTGCGTCGAAAAAACGGGCGTCTGATGGCCGTAGGCTTTGCCGACGACGACTTTCATGGAGAACGCTTGGCGATGGTCGCCATCCATCGCGTGGAGACGGAATTCCGGGATGTTGACGACGATCGGAGGCCGCGCGAAGAACCGCGGAAGCCAGCGCCAGCGCTCGAGGGCCAGGCGAAGCTGCTCGACGCGGCGGCTGAGCGGCGTGTTGAGTTCCGCGAACGTCTGGCGGCCGATGCGGCCGTCAACGTCGAGCCCATGGCGAATCTGAAAATGCTCGACCGCGGCGACCAAAGCGCCGGCGTAGATGTTTCCAGCAGGAACTTGCGCGGCGCCGGGGAGATCGCCGAGCAGGCGAAGCAAACGCGCGAGTTGCGGGGCGGCGGCGTAAACGGCGCCGGGTTCGACGGTTTTGCCGGGAACGGGAAGCGGACTGGAGCCGTATTCAGCGGCGAATCGTTGATAACGATCGAACGCCGCAAGTGTTCGCTCGTAGGGCGGAAACGGCGGTTCGATCTCGCGCAAGGAAGGCGCGATCGTTGGGGCGCGCGCGATGCGATCGAGAACGAATCGGGCAAGGCCGATTCGCTCGCGTTCGAGAACGAATTCGGAATGGAAACGCCAGGATTGCGCGCGGCCGAAGCGCAGATCGGCGACGTAGCGGAGGGCCGAAACGGTGAGCGCGAGGTCGAACCGGACGAGCGCCGATTCGGCGGCCGGTTGGTTTCGATCGAGCGCGGCGATGCGCGCGGGCCAGCGCGGCCCGTCGTAATCCTCAGCGTCGAGACCTTCCCCGGCCGCGCCTTCGAGCGCGCCGATCATCGCGAGCGACTGCGGCGTGGGGCGCGAGCGAGCAACCCAAATCAGCCGGTTGCCCGAAGCGGCGTAAATTTCGGCGACCCTCTTGCGGTACGCGGAAAAATCCGGCCGGCGCAAATCGGGAAGATTCGCGGCGGAGACGAGCGACTTGAGTTCGGCGACGCCGGTCGGAGAAAGCGAGTTAGTTGCGCCGCGCGCCGGCGCATCGGCCGCCGCCGACAGGCTGGCGAAGCGGGAAAACGGCTGCACGCGGCCGGCTTGGATGAGCGGGAGGAAAATGCCCAACGCGAGTGTGGCGGCTTTGGCGAAGCTGCGGAGCGTTACCACTTGTGGCGCTTCCTATTAAGGACTGTGTGCAGCATTGGGGCCATTCCGACGAAAATGCGACGATTCCCATTGGGCTGGGAAATGGCGCCGGAGGCAAGCATGCCGTTTCGCATCAGCAGGTTGCGAATGATGGGGAAAACGTTGGGCTGGATGCGGGAAATGCGGCGGGCTGCGCGGGCGAATTTTCTGGGGGAATTCACGCACCCGAGTTCGCTTTCGGCGGAGTTCGCAATGGAAATGGAAACCGGGATCGCTTTGCGGCGGCGAAAATCGCGCAGAGCGAGACGGCGCGGGGTAGAGTAGTGGGGCGATGGATGGAGGAAACGCGTGGCCGAACCAAAACGCGAATATGAAAAACGCCTGGAAGCTCGGACGCGAGCGATAGCCGAAAAAGAGCGGCGGCACATTCGCGCGGGCAACGCGAAGCTCGGTGTATTGATTGCGGGCTTCGTGCTGGCGTGGGCGGCGCTGGGACGGCACTGGATTTCTGACTACTGGATCTTCGCGGCAGTGGCGGCGTTTGCCGTGCTATTCGTCTGGCACGAACGGGTGCTGCGGGCAAGGGCTTCTGCCGAGCGCGGAGCGACGTTTTACCGGTGTGGACTTGCGCGGATCGAAGACCAGTGGGCGGGAACGGGGGCGACGGGCGAGCGATTTCGCGACGAGAAGCACGTCTACGCCGAAGATTTGGACGTTTTCGGACGCGGCAGCCTCTTTGAGCTGATTTCGAGCGCGCGGACGCCGATGGGCGAGGATCGGCTGGCGGCCTGGCTGCTCGATCCGGCGCCGATTCCGACGATTCTGGAGCGGCATCGGACGATCGGGGAATTGCGCGAACGCGTGGATTTCCGCGAGGACCTTGCGCTGGCGGGCGAGGAACTGAGCGGGCAGCTGAATCCCAAGGCGCTTACGGAGTGGGCCGAGGGTCGGCGAAGCATGCCTTCGGCGATGTGGCGCATGGTTGCGCTGGCGATCGCGCTGGGCGTCGTGGGCACGCTGGCGTGGGGCGGGCAGACGTCGAATTTCTGGCCGTTCGTCGCGGTGCTGGGCGCGGCGGCGATATTTCGTCGCGCGTTCCGCAAGCGCACTGAGCCGGTGCTCGGAACAATGGATTCCGATCCGCAAGGGCTCGACCTTTTCGCGAAAACGGTGGCGCGGATCGAGCGCGAGATGTTCGAATCGCCGAGGCTGGAGCAATTCGCGCGGGAACTCAAAACGGACGGAGCGGCGGCGGCGATCGCGCGGCTGGCGCGGATCGCTTACTGGATCGAGGCGCGGGAGAGCTTCATGTTTCACGTGCTCGACTTCGGCTTGCTGCTGACGGTGCAGACCGCGTACGCGGCGGAAGGCTGGCGGGCGCGCCGGGGCAAACGCGTGCGAGGGTGGATCGAAGCCGTGGCGGAAATCGAGGCGGTCGTTTCGCTGGCGGGATACGCGTACGAGCATCCCGGCGATCCATTTCCGGAATTCGATGCCGGTGAGCCGGCCGTGACGATTTTCGACGGCGAAGAGCTGAAACATCCGCTGATTCCGGCGGCGCGATCGGTGCCCAACAGCGTGCGGCTGGACGCGGCGAGGCGGCTGCTGATCGTGAGTGGATCGAACATGTCGGGCAAGAGCACGCTGTTGCGCGTGGTGGGCGTGAACGCGGCGCTGGCGATGGCGG
>JAKAOH010000242.1 GCA_021812285.1 Acidobacteriota bacterium
AACGGCCGTCGAGGCGATGAAGGCCGGCGCGAGCGACTACGTGCTAAAACCGTTTTCGCTCGACGAGTTGGTGCTGGTGATTCGCAAGGAGCTGGATTCGCAGCGGCTGCGCGACGAAAACCGGACGTTGCGCGAGGAACTCGGCCGGCGCTACGAGTACGAAAATATCGTGGCGCACAGCGCAAAAATGCAGGCGGTGCTGGCGCTGGTGGAACGCGTGGCGCCAACCAGCGCGACGGTGCTCCTGGGCGGCGAGAGCGGCGCCGGCAAGGATATGATCGCGCGCGCGATTCATCAGCATTCCAGCCGCGCCTCGGGTCCCTTCGTGAAAATCAACAGCACCGCCATTCCCGAAAATCTGCTCGAAAGCGAACTGTTCGGCTTTGAAAAAGGCGCTTTTTCCGGCGCCGTCTCCGCCAAGCCCGGAAAATTCGAGCTGGCGAACAAAGGCACGCTGTTTCTCGACGAAATCGGCGACGTGCCGCAGGCGACGCAAGTGAAATTGCTGCGCGTCCTGCAGGAACGCGAATTCGAGCGGCTCGGCGGCACGAAAACGATCAAGGTGGACGTGCGGCTGGTGGCCGCGACGAATCGCGACCTGCGCGCCGCGCTCGAGGAAGGCAGCTTTCGCGAGGATTTGTATTACCGGCTGAACGTCGTGGCGATCGAAATCCCTCCGCTCCGCGAACACAAGGAGGATATTCCCTCGCTGGCGCGATTTTTCCTCGCACGATTCGCGAACGAGGCAGCCGAACCGGCGAAAGAGTTGACGGCCGAAGCGCTCGGCCGCCTGGTGGAATACGACTGGCCGGGAAACGTGCGCGAGCTCGAAAATATTCTCCAGCGCGCGGTGACGCTTTCCTCCGGCAAAACGCTCGGCGTCGCGGATATTCATTTCGACCCGCCCGCCCGCCGCGCCGCATCGAGCGCGGCGCCCGTGCTGCCCGAGGGAATGACGCTCGAACAATGGGAACAGGAAATCATCCGCGAAGCGCTGCAGCGCGCGAACGGAAATAAGAGCCAGGCCGCCCGGGCGCTCGGCCTTTCTCGAAACGCGCTCCGGTATCGGCTCTCCACCATGGGCGTGGCGGACAATCCCGAAAAAGACGATTAAAAGAAGACCGGCCAGGCGCCGTTTGGCCGCATGGCTTGGTGGCCGAAATCGGCCACCAGCGGTCGAAAACCACCAGCTACAGCAGCAATTCCCGGCCCACTAAAAACTGGCTTCCGTAATCAAGCTAAAATAAAAGACTTACCGAAGCCCAAATGTGTGCGACTTTGGCACCCCATCTGCTATCTCACTAGCGTGGGCATTGGATTTCGATCGGCACAAGAGGCGGGAGGTGCCCGATGAGAATACAAACGAAGTTCCTGGCAAGCATGGCCGCCATCGCTCTCGCGATGACGATGGTGGGAACGGCAAAAGCTCAGCAGGTGCAAACGCAGCCGGGCGTCGCCCGCGTGAGTGTGATCGAGGGCGACGTTTCGATGCAGCGCGGCGATTCGGGCAACTGGATCGCCGTGACGGTGAATACGCCGCTGCTCAACGGCGACACCATTTCCACCGGCCCCCATTCGCGGGCCGAAGTGCAGCTCGATTACGCGAACGTTCTGCGATTGGCCTCGAATTCGACGGCCAAAATCGCTACGCTCGACGGCCAGCACATTCAGGTGCAGGTGTCGCAAGGCCTGGTGAATTTCGACGTGCTGAACCAGGACAACGCGCAGGCGGAAATCGATACGCCGAACGTGGCAGTCCGGCCCTCCGGCAACGGCCGCTACCGCGTTGAAGTGGATCCCAACAGCCAGACTTCCCTCTTGACCGTCGTGCGCGGGCAGGCCGACGTTTCGACGCAGCAAGGCAGCACGCAGGTCGAGCAGGGCCAGTTGATCACGATCGAGGGAACCAACAATCCTCAGTACCGGGTCACCGCCGCGCCGGCCGCCGATCCCTGGGATTATTGGAACCAGAAACGCGACCGCGAAATTCTCAATTCGTCCAGTTGGCACTACACCGACCGCTATTACACCGGCGCGCAGGATTTGGGGAATTACGGCCGGTGGGTTTACGCGCCCGACTACGGAATGGTGTGGACGCCATACGAATCAGCCGGATGGGCGCCGTACCGCATGGGCCGCTGGGTTTGGGAACCGTTCTACGGCTGGACGTGGGTTTCCTACGAGCCATGGGGCTGGGCGCCGTATCACTACGGCCGGTGGTTCCTTTATGACAACGCGTGGGCGTGGTGGCCCGGTCCGATCGGGATGTATCCGGACTACTACCCGGTATGGGCTCCAGCCTACGTATCGTTCTTCGGATTCGGAGGCGGCAACTGGGGCCTTTCGATCGGATTCGGTTTCGGCGACGTGGGCTGGCTGCCGATCGGTCCCGCCGATCCGTTCTTCCCGTGGTACGGAGGCTGGGGCGGCGTGAGCGTCTTCAGCTTCAACAACTACTACTACATGGACCGCGACTGGCGGAACTACCACTGCTACGCGCCGCTCTACGGCGGGCGCGGAGGCTATTCGAACTTCCGTGGAGTGTTCAACGATCGGCGGCTGCGCGGCGGGCTTTCCTGGATGCGCTCGAATGAGTTCGGGCGCGGCCCGGTGCCACGCCAGCAGCGCATGATCGATCGTGCCGAGTTGCGGCAAGGCCGGATGTTCGGCGGCCGCGTGCCCCTGGTGCCGTCTCGCCAGAGCCTGCGCGTCACGGATCGCGCGCCGAATCCGGCGAGCTACCGCCGCGGCTTCGAAAAAACGCAGTTCTTCATGAAGGGGCGGCCAGCGCCGGCGCAGCGCTCCTTCCGCCAGCAGCAGGCTTCGATGCAGCGCTTCGTGCAAACCTATCGGGCGCAGGGCCCAGGGAAATTCGCCAACCGGCCCATGCCGGGTCCGGCGGGCCGTTCGGCGAACACCTTCAGCAACGCCCGGGTGGGCGCGCCAACTCCGGCGATGAATCGCACCGGCAAAGCGAACGGCGGCACTCCTCGGAACGGCTGGAACGGCTTCGGTTCGACCGGAACCGGACGCCAGGTGCAAGCGTTCCATGGACAGCCGCAGCAGCGGAACGGCGGCACGATAAATGGCGCGACTCGCCATGGGGCCCCGGCGCAGGGATGGCACACGTTTGGTGCCGTGGGCCGCGGCTCGCAAGGCAACGGCGCGTGGATGCAGCAGGGCCGCGGAACTCCAAACAGCGGTTCCCGCGGCGGCCGCACCTTCACGCCGTCACCGGCGCAACGCCGGCAGGGAGGATACCGGACGTTCACGCCCGGGCCTTCTTCGCAAGGAGCGCGCCCGGTGAATCGTCAACCAGGGAACTCTCCGGCCACGCGGCCGGGATGGAAAGTCTTTACGCCGCGTTCGGGCCAGCAACCGCGCAATTCCCCTCCGGCGCGCGGTAGCTCGTCCCGGCCGGCGCAGGGTCCGGGAGGGTGGCAAGCGTTCAGGCCATCTTCGCGGTCTTCGTCGCAGGGCAGCGGCTGGCGGCAGTCGGGGCGTCAGCCGCTGAACCTGAGGCAGCCGATCGTGAGCCGGCGTGGTGGCAGTCCGCAATATAGCGGCCCACGCAACTATGGTGGCGGCAATTACCGAGCGCCGGTGTATCGCGGACCCAGCGGCAACTACGGTGGGTACCGCGGCGGAGGCAACTACCGCGCGCCCGCGTATCATGCTCCAGCCTATCGGGCGCCGAGCCGCAACTTCGGTGGGTACCGCGGAGGCGGTGGAGGTTACCGTGCGCCGGCCTATCATGCTCCGGCCTATCACGCGCCCGCACGGGCTCCTGCTCCTCGTGGCGGCGGTGGTCACGGTGGACGCCGTCACTGAACGAAACTGAATTCCCCGCATGCAGCAACGCCCCTCCAAGCGAATCCGCCCCGCCCAAGCGGGGCGGATTCATTTTTTATTGGCACGCCGCACGCAGCGCCGCCAAAACGACAGCCGGGAGGAATATCCAAGGGGAAAGACAGGCTTGGGGACACGCGACTCCGGCTTCCGTATCTTATGGATAGAGCCGGGCGCAAGCGGAACATGGTAAAATATCCGCAGGCTATTTGATGGCAGCCGCAGAACCGATCTATCCTCCGCAGGGCATTCTTTCTCCCCGCCAGCTTGCCGAACAGGCTTTTTCGC
>JAKAOH010000058.1 GCA_021812285.1 Acidobacteriota bacterium
ATCTGGCGATCCAGACGCGGCGGACGGCGACGGGCAGATTGCCTTCGTTCGCGGCGCGGACCTCGACGTAGAAAGTCTGACCGGGAATGGCAACGCGGAACGTATCGGCGGGGCCGCGGAAAAAGGCGAATGGGCCGGCGGGACCGGGGCGCGTGACGGTGGCGCGAACGGAGAGCCCCAGCGAATCGGCAAGGGCGGTATTGAATTGCGCCTGCTTGATCGCGAGTTCGTGGAGGATGTTGTATTTCGCGGTTTCATTGAGCGAACTGGTCTTGACCTGATGAATGAGCGACAAATTCGTTTTCGCGCCATCGGCGAGGATCGGAGAGATTGAAGCGAGATGAAGAGCGTCGAAATGTTTCATCGCTTCGTCGACGTCGGCGCTGATTTTGGCGAGGCCTTCCTTGAGGAACGCGTCATTCTGGCCGGCGGCGAAATCGGCGATGCCGGCCAGCGTAACGTCAATGCCGGAGAAGAATGAATTTTCATGCCCGGCGGCGGGAACGCGGGAACCGAAGCGGTGATAGGCGACATCCACCGGGCCGGGCGGCGGAACAGCGATGCCGCCATTCTGCGATTTTTGATGGCTTAGGCCTTCGCGGCCGATCTGGAAAAACGTGGCGCCGAGCAGAGGATCGTATTCGCCCTCGGGAATGACGACGTTCGTCGAGAGTTGGCCATCGATCCATTTGCCGGAGATGTAGTTGAAGAAGCGGAGGGGATAGGTGTGGTCGTTGGCGTAGTCCCAGATGTGGCCGTCGCGGACGGTGAAGGTGGGAACGCGGGCGTACATTTTGAGTGGCGTCCACGGGAGCAGGCCGGCGCGAATCTGATCGGGGAAAACGTTGGGATCGCCGGCGGCTTTGAAGACCTGCTGGGCGTACTGGCCGGCGACCTGATGGTGGCCATGGCCATCGGAATGGCCGCCGACGAAGACCGACGTGACGACGAGAGGACGGACCATGCGGACGACGCGAACGACGTCGTAGAAGGCGCGGCCGCCTTTCCATTTGGCGAGGGTTTCGCGCTTCGATTTGGAGAAGCCGAAATCGATGACGCGGCCAAAATACTGCTGAACGCCGTAATACTGGTCGGCGGCGAGGAGTTCCTCGGTGCGGAGCAGGCCCATGGCGTCGAAATAATCGGAGTTCATGAGGTTCTGGCCGGATTCGCCGCGATTGAGCGTCATCAGGGCGACGCGGGCGCCCTGGCCGCGTGACTCGTAGGTGAGCAGGCCGCCATCCTCGTCGTCAGGATGGGCGACGATCATGATCATGCTGGCGCGGGTGTGGAGTTTCAGCAGGCTCTGCCAGAGCGCGGCAGCGCCGCGATCGATGGCGATGGCGCGCTCGCGAATCTCGGGCCGCTCGGTGACTGCGCGCGGCGGGACGGCGACGAGCCGGCTCGCCACCGAGGCCAGAACCAGCGCCACGGTGCCAGCGGCCAGCGCGAAGCGCAAGGTAGCGTGACGCGGCGGAACAGCAGATCCTTCGGCCACTTCACACCCAAGTAAGGCGTCAACCGGGGCGGTTGGCCTCAGGATGACAGGATTCTCCGGTTGCGGCGGTGCAAGACGGGAGCAGTCGCGCTCGATTGGGGTTTGCCGCTCCGCGCAACGGCCAAGGCGCCTCGCTATCGTCCGCAAGATCCTATTGGTTTGCATGAGCCCCCTCAATTCAGTGTGACGCCTTTGTGAGATTCCCGGCACCGGCGAATCGGTGCAAAAAATCGCCGCGCGCCGCCGGAGCCACGTAGCTGGCTCAGGGAGCCGCGGGACGAACGCCGGCCCTCGCAGCGAACGGCCATTCGCCGCGACGCCAGGCACGCACACCGTAAATCACCAGGCCGGCGACGAGAATCGCGAAGCCGTAGCGCAGCTCCCGGGCGAAATCTGGGCGCGAAATCAAAATATACAGGAAGCCGGCAATCGCCACGAGCGCGGGCAGTGGATAAAGCCACATGCGGAACGGCCGGTCGAGATCGGGCCGGCGGACGCGCAGCACGATCAAACCGACGGCTTGGATGAGAAACTGGAGCAACAGGCGAATCACGACGAGCGCCGCGATCACGTCCACCAACTTGAGCGAGCAGAAGGCCATCGCCACCAGACCCATCGTGAGCACGGAGATGTGCGGGAAACGGTGCCGGGGATGAAGGCGGGCGAAAACGTGGAAATAATTGCCGTCGAGCGCGGCGGCGTAGGGCACGCGGGAATAGCCGAGCATCAAGGAGAAAATCGAAGCGAAGGCGGTCCAGAGAATCAGGAGAGTGACGAGGACGGCGGAGGCGTGGCCGTAGATGCGCTGCATGAAGGCGGAAATGACGAAATTTCGCGCCTGAGAATGCGCGGTGACGAGAAGATCGCGCCAGGGAATGACGCCGATCACGCCGAGCGTCATGGAAAGATAGAGCGCGGCGACGATCAAAATGGAATAGAGCACCGCGCGAGGAATGGTGCGGCCGGGATCGCGGACCTCGCCGCCGAGGAAACAGATGTTGTAGTAGCCCCAGTAGTCGTAGGTGGCGACGAGCATCGCCGAGCCGAGGCCAAGGAAAAAGCCGGAAGTGAAGCGGAACGCGCCGGGCGGGAAATCGAAGGCGAGCGAAGGATGGAAATGGGTGAAACCGGCGAAAATCACCCAGAGAATCGTGCCGACGACGCCCCAAAAGAGCAGCTTCGAGATGCGGCCGATGAAATCGATTTTGCGATACGCGAGAACGAGCGCCACGAGACAAACGGCGAGAGCGAGCAGGGTGCCGTGCGTCAGGACCAGATCGGCGCGCAGCGCGCCAATGAAAGGAAGAGGAGCGGCCAGATGGTAGCCGGCAAATCGCCGGAGCAGGCTTGGCCAAAGATAGGCGGCATAGAGCGAGAAGCCGATGCAGCCGGAGGCGATGCTGAGCGGAGCGCTGAAGGTGAGTTGCCAGACGTAAAGGAAGGAGAGGAGACGGCCGAGGCGGTCGCGGCCGTAAATATCACGGATGTAGGCGTAGCTGCCGCCGGCTTCGGGCATCGCCGCGCCGAGTTCAGCGACGATCAAACCGTCGCACACGGCCAGCAGTGCGCCCATCACCCAGCCGAGCATCGCTTGCGGACCGCCCATCGCCTGAATGACGAGCGGCATAGTGATGAACGGGCCGACGCCAATCATGAGATTGACGTTGAGGGCGATCGAGCCGCCCAAGCCCAAGCCGCGAACCAGTTGCGTTTCTTTCGAGGAAGCGCTTGATTCCATATGGGTCAGGAAACCGCGCGCCGGCCGGGAAGCGGGCCGGAGCACGCGGACAAAATAACCCGGGATGGGCGGGTCCAGCCACACCTTTTGCGAGGAGGGCCAAAGGCGCAGGAATCAGCGCCGGCAGCCGTGCCGCACGGCAGACGGGAACGGAGCGTTCTATACTGATGCGGGGACGGCGGTGCAATTTCGAACAAGCGGGGATGGAATGAAACTCGATCTATTGGTGATTGCGGCGCATCCGGACGACGCCGAGCTGACCAGCGGCGGAACGCTGCTGAAAGTGGCTGCGGCGGGCTACCAGACGGGGATTCTGGATCTGACGCGGGGGGAAACGGGAACGCGCGGAACGCCGCAGATCCGGCTGCGCGAGGCCGCGCGGGCGGGAAAAATTCTGGGAGTGCGGGCGCGGCGAAACCTGGGGCTGCCGGACGCTCGTTTACGGCTGTGCGACGAATACAAAGCCGCGATCGCCAAAACGATTCGGGAGCTCCAGCCGCGTACGGTGATTCTGCCTTACTGGGAAGGACGGCATCCGGACCATTACGCGGCGGCGGCGCTCGGCTACGAAGCCTGCTTCATCGCCGGGCTGAAAAATTACGAGCTGGGGGGCAAGCCGTTCCGGCCAACGAAAATCCTGTATGCGGCGGCGTATGCCGACGCGCGGCCGACGTTTGCCGTGGACATCACGAAATATTACGAGCGGCGGCGCCGCGCCATTCTCGCCTACACCTCGCAATTCCGGCCGCCAAAACGAGAACGGAATTTGCGCGTGCATATTCCGCTCGACGAGCTGGAAGAGCGCATGGGCCTGCAGGCGAGGGCGTACGGGCGCATGATCGGGGTGAGATACGCGGAAGGATACTTGGTGAAGGAAGTGATGCAGGTGGACGACGTGGTGAATCTGCCCGTGAGATCCATTTGAGGGTCTGTCTGGTGGCGGATGGACGCGGGTCTCACCGGCTGAAGCCGGGTTTGTGAGTCCGCTTGTGGCACAGCTTCCGACTTCGCCGGGACAAGCTCCGCCGTGCCCTTGCACGGGGCCTTAATCACGACAAAGGTTGTGACACGCGCGGCGGCGAGCGGGTTAAGAGCCGGCGGACTGGGCGATGACGCTGGCGTAGTAGCGTTCGTAGAGCGGGACGACGTCCTTGGCGGAGAATTTTTCCTTTGCGTGGGCGCGCGCGCGCCGGCCCATCTCGCGGCCGCGATCGGCGCGAGACAGGATTTCGATGGCGTGGCGCGCGGCCTGGGCGACGTCGCCGGGTTCGACCAGATAGCCGTCCACTCCGTTTTCCACCACTTCGGGCACGCCACCGACGTTCGTCGCGATCACGGGAACTTCGCAGGCCATGGCTTCGAGCGCAGCGAGGCCGAAGGATTCGAGCTGCGAAGGCAACAGGAAAAGATCGGCGCTGGCGAGCTTTTCGTGGACGGCGTCCTGCTTGCCGAGGAAATGAACGTCTTCGCGCAGGCCCTTTTCGTGAGCGAGGTATTCGGCGGTGGCACGATCGGGGCCGTCGCCGATCATCACGAGCTTGGCGGGCATTTTGGCGCGAACCAGAGCGAAAATCTCGACGGTATCAACGGGGCGTTTGACGGGACGGAAATTCGAAAGGTGCATGAAGATAGGCTCGCCCGAGGGAGCAAAGCGCGCGCGGAAGGAGGCATCCTCGGAGCGCTTGTAGACGTCGCAATTGACGAAATCGGGAATCACTTCAATCGGCCGCTGGATGTTAAAAACCTTGACGGTCTGCGTCCGCAGATATTGCGAAATGGCGGTGACGCCGTCGCTCTGTTCGATGGAAAAGCGGGTGATGGGCAGATACTCGCGATTGGTGCCGACGAGGGTGATATCTGTGCCGTGGAGCGTGGTGATGAAAGGCAAACGGCGCGGAGCGGCCATCGCGCGGGCAAGCATGGCGCTAACCGAATGGGGAATCGCGTAATGAACGTGGAGCAGATCGAGGGATTCGAGTTCGAAGACCTCGAGCATTTTCGTGGCGAGGGCAAGAGTGTAGGGCGGATGGTCAAAGAGTGGATAGGTGGACACCTCGACTTCGTGAAAGCTGACGTTGGGGTCGTTGAGGTTCATGCGAATGGGCGGAGCGTAACTGATGAAATGAACCTCGTGGCCCCGAGCGGCGAGTTCCTGGCCAAGCTCGGTGGCGACGACGCCGGAGCCGCCGTAGGTGGGATAGCAGGTGATGCCGATTCGCATGATGTTCGCCTTGTCGCCTGAAAAAAGTAAATTACGGCGCACTTTCCGGTAGCGCCGTTCCGAGCTTGCCGCAGCCGGGCGCTTCGCTTTTCGCGGCCGGACTCACTCCGGCTCGGCCGCCAGGACGCGAGCCTCGGCAGCGCGCGTGGCGAGCCACACGGCGCCCATGAGTTGCGCCTCCCGCCCGAGCAGGCTCATCGCCAGGCGTGGCGTGGCGATGCGGCTGCGGGCGATGATCCGCTCGGTGGCGGCGAAGAGCGCCGGATGCGCTCCGATCCGGCCGCCAAAAACAACGAGCTGAGGGTTCAACACAACGCTCAAATTCAGGATTCCCGCGGCGAGCACGCGCGCGGTGCGTTCGACGGCGGAACGCGCCAAGCGGTTTCCGGATTCCGCCAGATCGAGAATCTGCTCGGCGCGCAAGCGCGGCCGGCCGCCATTCGCGCGCCGCCAGGCGCGCTCAATACCGCGGCCGCCGACCATCTCTTCGAGCGGGCCGGGCTGAAGCTCGTTGAGCGGGCCGGAGCGCGTGCCGGGAACGGCGAGGTAGCCGATTTCCCCGGCGGTCCAATCGGCTCCGTGATACAGACGGCCATTCAAGACGACGCCCGCGCCGACGCCATCGCTGATGCCGACGAAAACAAATTCGGGCACCGCCCGGGCCGTGCCGCACCAGCTTTCGCCGAGCGCACCGACGTTCATGTCATTTTCGATGATCGCGGGCAGCCCAAGATTCGCGGAAATCAGCCTGCCCAGGGGAACGTTTTCCCAATCGGTGAGGTGGGGTGCCGAGCGAACGATTCCCGCGCGCGAATCGGTGGCGCCCGGGGCGCCGAGGGCAACGGCCAACAGCTTCCTGCGGGGAATGGAGTGGGTTCTTAGCAGGCGGGCAACGGCGCGGGCGACCATTGCGACCACACGCGGCGGCGTTGCGCGGCCGCAGACCGGCACGTTGAGCTTGCCGACGATCGTTCCCGCCAGATCGGCCAAGGCAAAGCGAAGCGATGAACTGCCGATATCCACGCCGACCGCGTAACCGAAAGTTTGATTGAAGCGAACGAGCTCCGGCGGACGCCCGCCCTTTGAGCCGCCCATGCCGATCCGTTCGAGGAGGCCGCGCCTTTCGAGATAGGCGATGCTGCTCGAGACGGTGGGAACGCTGAGGCGAGAACCGCGAGAAAGATCGGCGCGGGAACAGGGACCGTGGAGACGCACGAGCCGCAGGATTTCCGCGGCGTTGACTTTGCGAAGCAGCTCGGGACGGCCGGGGCCGAGGATTTCGTCGGTGGCGAATTGAGGCGGAGACGGGATGATTGCGAGACGCAAGAAACCGAAGCCCCTATTGGAAAGTCGGGCAGCAACTCGGTTTGGCCGCGCCACAGGTTGTACCGCTGGGCGTGGCCGCGAAGAGGCGTGGGGTGCTGTCCCGTAACAGCTCACAGGCTAGAAGCCTGTGCCACCAAATACCGAGCCGCCGGTGAGAATCGGCCTTACTTAATCATCTTTAGAAAGCGGCGTCAACCGCGGGAGCGGTCGCGACCGGCCCGCGCCCAATAGGCATAGTAGACGGCGAGAAGAGGCGCGGCGAGTACAACGCCCCAGAAACTGAAGGCGAGACCCAGCGCAATGGGCGCGAGGAGCGAAGCCCAGATGGGAATCCGCGCGGCGCGCTTGAAAAGCAGCGGCTCGACGGCGAGACCATTCGCCAACGTGATGGCCGCGTAGAGCGCAAGAACCAGGAAGAAGCGCTCTTCGCCGCCCGCAATGGCTGCGGCAATCGCGGGACCCACTAGCGCGACGGCCGGGCCGATGTGCGGGACGAACTGAAACAGGCCGGCGAGAATTGCCCAAAGCGGAGCGAGCGGAACGTGGAGCGAGCGCAAACCGACCCACCAGACCGCCGCGATCAGAAGCGAATCCCAGAGGCGCGCGACGAACCAATCCTTCAGCGCGCCGGCAACAAGGCTCACATGATCGGTCCATTCCATCGAAGGGCTTTGGGCGTTTCCGCGCCTAGAAAATAAGGAAGGCGCGAGGCGCGCAGAGGTTGCGCGCGCAGCTCAGGCGACGCCGGCGAGGGTTTCGAGATCTTGAGCTGCTGCGCTTCACCCATGGCGATTAGAAAATCGCCAGGGCGGATTTCGTCGTCGCCGGAGGGATTGAACTCGATTTTGCCCGTCTGGCGGCGAATGGCGAGGACGAGAATACCGAGCCGCTTGCGGAGATCGGCGTCGCTCAGGCGGATGCCGGCTAGGCGCGATCGCTCGACGACGGCGACTTCCTCAATGTGGAGATCAAGCTCGCTGCCGAGCGAGGACATGGCGAGATCGAGGAAGCGCTGCACGTGCGGGCGCGCTCGATGTGAGCCTGGCGAAGGACGGTTTCGCTGGTGGCGTCGCCCAGGACGACAGGGACGTTGCGCTCGGTGGCCCATTGGGCGCGCGCCTGTTCGCGTTCGACGAGGACGAGCGGCAGGCCCCGAGCGAGAACTTCGCCGGCGATGCGACGGCCGACGCGGCCGGCGCCGCAGACGATGACGTGGTCGCGGAGATGAGCGATTTCGCGGTCCATGCGACGGCGGCCGAAAAACACGCCGAGTTCGGATTGTATCATTCCGTGAGTGAGGGTCCCGATGGCCATGCCGATAACACCGAGCCCCAGAAAAATCAGAACGACGTTGAAAACCTGGCCGGAATGCGAGAGCTGATTTTCCGGTTCGGCGCCGATGGTGGAAACCGTCATCAGCGTGGCGTAGAGGCAGTTGGACCAGGGCCAGTGCTCGGTGAGACGGAATCCCAGCGTGCCGATGCCGAGCAGCGCGGCCACCGTCCCGACCGCAACGGCTACATGGCGGAACAGGCGCACGCCCGCATTATACGAGGATTGGCCGCGGAAACGCGGGGTTTCGGGAAGGCCGGGCCGCACGCACAGCCAGGCGGCAAGCCAGGGAATGGCTATGCTATCCGAAACCGGGCGGCTGGCTTGTGCTGACCGCGGAGTTGTGATTTGCTGGTGCCGGAACGCTTTCCACCGGGAAGGCCCGATGCCCGTAAAGACCATCATCGAACCGTTTCGCATCAAGAGCGTGGAACCGATTCGGAGCACGACGCGAGAAGAGCGGGAGCAACTGCTCGAAGCGGCGGGTTACAACCTGTTCGCGATTCCCGCCGAAGCCATCGTGATCGATCTGCTCACCGATTCCGGCACGGCGGCGATGTCGACGGCGCAGTGGGCGGCGCTGGTGCGCGGCGACGAATCGTATGCCGGATCGCCGAGCTTCACGAGGTTTCGCGAATCAGTGGAGGCGATTTTCGGGTTCCGGCACGTGATTCCGACGCACCAGGGGCGCGCCGCGGAACGCATCCTGTTTTCGGTGATGTGCAAGCCGGGCGACGTGGTGCCGAACAACACCCATTTCGATACGACGCGCGCGAACTGCGAATTCGTGGGCGCCGAAGCGTTGGATTTGCCGATTCCGGAGGCCGCCGAACCCGGGCGCGTGCTTCCTTTCAAGGGGAACATGGACGTGGAACGGTTGGAGCGGCTGATCGCGGAAAAGGGAGCGAAACGCGTGCCGCTGGTGATGCTGACGATCACGAACAATTCGGGAGGGGGGCAGCCGGTTTCGCTCGGAAACATGCGGGCGGTGCGGGCGGTTTGCCGGAAGCACGGGATTCCGCTCTACCTGGACGCGTGCCGGTTCGCGGAAAACGCGTATTTCATCAAGCTGCGCGAGGCGGGCTATGCGGCGAAATCGCCGAGAGAAATCGCGCGGGAGATGTTTTCGTTGGCGGACGGCTGCACGATGTCGGCGAAGAAGGACGGCATGGCGAATATCGGCGGGTTTCTGTGCACGAACGACGATTCGCTGGCGCAGCAGGAGAAAAATCTGCTGATTCTGACCGAAGGGTTCCCGACCTACGGAGGCCTCGCGGGGCGCGACCTGGAAGCGATCGCAGTGGGACTGAACGAAGCGCTCGAAGAGGATTACCTGCATTACCGTATCGTTTCGACCGGATATTTGGGCGAGCACATCGCGCGAGCGGGCGTGCCGATCGTGCAGCCGCCGGGCGGGCACGCGATTTACATCGATGCGCGGTCGTTTTTGCCGCACGTTCCGCCGGAGGAGTTTCCGGGGCAGGCGCTGGCCGTGGAGCTGTTTCTCGAAGGCGGAATCCGGTCGTGCGAAATCGGGACGCTGATGCTGGGGCAGCACGCGAAGATGGACCTGGTGCGGCTGGCGATTCCGAGGCGGGTGTACACGCAAAGCCATATTGATTACGTGGTGGAAATCATTCTGGAAGTTTTCGGGCGGCGGGAGAAAATCGGCGGGGTGGCTCTGACGTACGAAGCGCCGTTTCTGCGGCATTTCACCGCGCGCTTCCGGCGGCTGGGCGGTGCGGCATGAGTGGGGAAACGGGATCGGGAGCGCTTTTTCCGCGGGATTTTCGGCGGCGCTATCCGCTGGCGGCGCGCGGCGAAGGCTGCTGGATCTATACGGACGCGGGGAAAACACTGCTGGACGCGGCGGGAAGCGCGGCGGTGGTTTCGATCGGGCACGGCGTGGGGGAAATCGGCGAGGCGATGGCGGAACAGGCGCGGCGGCTGGAATTCGCGCATTCCTCGGAATTTCACACGCGCGCGGCGGAAGAGCTTGCGCGGCGGCTGCTGGATCTCGCGCCGGCGAATTTCCGGCAGGGAGGGCGAGTTCTGCTCACCTCGGGCGGATCGGAAGCGACGGAAACGGCGATCAAGATGTGCCGGCAATATTTTCTGGAACGCGGCGAAACGCGGCGAGTGAAAATCGTTTCGCGGCGACAGAGCTATCACGGAAGCACCTTGGGCGCGCTGGGCGCTTCGGGAAACGTGGGCCGGCGGGAGCCGTACGAACCTCTGCTGCCGAATTGGGGCAAGATCGCGCCGTGCTACTGCTACCGGTGCCCGCTGGGGCTGCGATTTCCCGAATGCAATGTGGCGTGCGCCGACGACCTGGAAACGCATCTGCGGGAAAACGGCTCGGAAGATGTGGCCGCGTTCCTTTTCGAGCCGGTATCGGGCGCGACGCTGGGCGCGGTGCCGCCGCCGGAGGGTTACGCAAAGCGGATCGAGGAAATTTGCCGACGGCACGGCATTCTGCTCATCGCGGACGAGGTGATGACCGGAGTGGGGCGGACGGGGAGACCGTTTGCCGTGGAACATTGGGGCGTCGAACCGGATTTGCTGCTGGTGGGCAAGGGAGTGGCGAGCGGATACGCGCCAGTGGGCGGGGTGATTGCGTCGGCGGGCGTGGTGGAAACGATCGCGCGGGGATCGGGGCGGTTCGTTCACGGATTTACGTACAGCGCGCATCCGGTAGCCGCGGCGGCGGGCGTTGCGGTGCTGGACTATCTGGAAAAACATCGGCTCTTTTCGCGCGTCTCCAGCGTCGGCGCGGAGCTGGGGCGCGCGCTGGAATCGCTGCGCGGCGAATTCCCTATCCTCGGGGACGTGCGCGGCCTCGGGCTGCTGTGGGGAACCGAGCTGGTGAGGCAGCGGGATACGCGGCTGGCGTATCCGGCGGAACTCCAAGTGGCGCAGCGGGTGTTTCTGGCGGCGTACGAGGCAGGCGTGCTGACGTATCCGATTCAGGGCTGCGCCGACGGGCACGCGGGCGATCATATCTTGCTCGCGCCGCCGTTCATTCTGACGAGCGCGGAAATCGAAGCGCTGGCGGCGGGATTGCGAACGGCGCTGGCGCAAGTGGTCGCAACGCTGCCGGTGGAGCGATAAAGCCCGCGCAGGACGTTAAGGCGATTCGCACGTTCAACGCTTGTAGATGACGTTGCGGTGAAAGAGCGGAAAGTTTTTGCCCAGTGCTCCGCCGATCAGCGCACCAAACATACCGAAGAGAACGGCGCCTCCCTTTCGTTCCGCAGCCGTCTCGTTGCCGCCAGCCGCGCCCAGCGCCGCACCCACTCCAGCACCAATGCCCATGCCAATCAGTGAGTTCGTTCGGTCGCTGTGTTCCAGGCGAACTTCGCGGACAATGCGGCGATCGAATTCCAGGCGATAGGCGCGGTCGCCCCGGATGATGTAAGGAAACGGCGCTTGCTCGATGATCTGGCAAAAGAGCTGAGTTTTTGTGGCTTTGAGGAACAGGCACATGACGCGTTCCGCGTTAGCGGGTTGGATGGAGATAGGCGTGCCATAGGAAAGGCGCATGACGTCACGCCAACGGCCGGTGCGCGCCTGGGCAGCGGGCGCGATGGAAACGAGAAAAAGCACGATGGGAAGTACGAGTTTGTGTCTCATGCGCGCATGGTAGGCGCATGCGCGTCCAGCCGGGCCCCGGGCTGTGACACTTTTCGAGCTGTCACACGCGGGTGCGGAACGGCGGGCGAATCTGCCCTTCCCAGCGCTTGAGTTCCTGGCGAGAGGATTCCGAGAGCAGCGGGAAGCGAACCACGCGAACTGCTTTCGGCACGGATTGCGCCGTGAGCGAATCGGCGATGACGGCGGCGGCGTGCTCGAAGCCTCGCTGCCAATCGCGTTTGCGGGCGTCGCGAAACAGCAGGCTTTCCGGAGGGAATCCGGCGGCGAGCAGCATCGCGCGAGCCCATTTCAAAAATTCCGGCCAGCACGACGCCACCGCGACGATCGCATCGCTGGGCGCGGGAAGCCAGCGCGCGAGCGAGGAAGACGGCGATTCGATCTGGAGGGTGAGCAGCTCGGCGTGCGGAGGGAGCAGTTTCCGCGCCTGGCTCGTTTTGCTCGGCAGGACGACGGGAATCGCGCGCGCGGCGGCGCGGGCGAGCGCGCGTTCATTCAAGCCGACTGATTTCACTGGAACGGCGACCGCTTCGCGCATTTCCGCTTCGACGATGCGGCGCAGTTCGCGATCAGGCTCGATCAAAAGGAAACGGACGGGAGGCTGAAATGCCAGCCATTCGCGCAGCCGATCGCGAACGGCCTGGGGCGGGAAACCGCGCTCCCGGGCCTGGCGAAACAGATGGGCGATCAGATGGTCGAGCGCCAAAGGAGAATCGGCGGGAAGGTCGGGAGCGTTTTTGCGGACGAAAACGCCGCTGCCGCGCCGGGATTCGAGCCAGTTTTCGCGTTCGAGTCGGCGATAGGCGGCGCTGACGGTATTTGGGTGCAGGCGGAAGCGGCGAGCCAGTTCACGCGTGCTGGGCAGGCGCTGACCCGGGGCGACGTCGCCGGAGAGAATCGCCAGAACGACCTGGGCGAAGAGCTGCTCGCGCAGGCTGATTTCCGAGCCGCGTGCGAACCAGAAGCGCATCGGCGGCTATTGTACTCGCGTGGTGAGCCGGCAAGCGCGGGAAGCGGGGCCCCGGCCCTGGCAAGGAAAAAAGGATGGACCGGAAAAGTTCCATCTAGGCGCGGGCGGGGGGAACGGTTACAATCCCCGCCGCGAGAGAGGGCGAATGAAGCCGCCGCCGACAACCACGAAGGCACACCCACGAAAAGCGTTTCTCGTCCTGTTCTTCATCGAGATCTGGGAGCGATTCGGCTACTACGGAATGGCGTCCCTGATGGTGCTGTACATGGTGGAGAAGCTCGGCCTGGGCGACGCGCGGGCGGACATGATCTGGGGGACGTTTTCCGCGTTGGTGTATTCGATGCCGATGCTGGGCGGGTACATCGGCGACCGCGTGCTGGGCGTGCGGCGAACGCTGGTGCTGGGAGCGATCACGCTGGGACTTGGATACGTTGCGCTTTCGATCCCCTTGGCGGCGACGTTTTTTCCGGCGATGGGACTGATCGCGCTGGGCAACGGGCTGTTCAAGGTGAATCCGAACAATCTGGTGTCGCGGCTGTACGAGGGCGAGCGATCGAAGATGGACATTCTGTTCACCATCTATTACATGTCGCTGAACATCGGGTCGTTCGTTTCCGTACTGCTGACGCCGTGGATCAAGGACCATCCGAACTGGACGATAGCCGTGGGCGGGCTCCGATTCGACAGCTGGCATCTGGCGTTTGGGGTGAGCGCGATCGGGCTGACGCTGGGCCTGGTGAATTACGGGGCGTTCTGCCGATATTTGCGGCCGTACGGAGCGGCGACGGATTTCGAGAAATTGCGCTGGAAGCGGCTGGGCGCGGTGCTCTTGGCGTCGGCGGCGATCGTATTCGCGATCGCGGAAATCATTCACTACCGCGAGGCTTCGTTGATCGTGGTCGTGCTGTGCTCGGTGCTGATGATTTACATTTTCGCGAATTTGTTGGCGACCGGAGACCGGCCGGCGCGGCGGCGCGTGGTGGCGTGCATCATTTTCACGGTGATGTCCATCATCTGGGCGGTTTACAACCAGCAGATTTATACGTCGCTGACGCTTTTTGCCTTGCGGAACGTGCGGCACCAACTGCTGGGCGTGCACGTGGCGGCGGCGCAATTCCAGGATTTGAACCAATTCTGGCTGATCGTGCTGGCGCTGCCGCTGGCGTGGCTCTACGACCGGATGGCGAAATCGCCGCGGGGCGATTTTTCGATGGCGACGAAATACGCGGTGGGGCTCTACCTGCTCGCGGTCGGATTTTTTCTGTACGCGGGAAGCGGCATGACGGCGCGGAATGGAATCGTTTCGCCGTGGTGGCTGGTGGCGGGATACGGAGCGCAATCGCTGGGTGAATTGCTGATCAGCGCGCTGGGATTTTCAATGGTGTCGCAACTGGTGCCCGAAAGGTCGCGAGGCATCGTGATGGGGGCGTGGTTTCTGGGTATGGGAGTGGGGCTCTATGCCGGAGGGGCGATCGCGGGGATGGCGAGCATTCCCGCAGGAGTGACGCAGGCGACGGCGACGCTTCCTTTTTATACCCGGGTGTTTTCGTTGCTGGGCGGCGGAGCGCTGGTTTCGGCGCTCGGGGCGACGGCGCTGATTCCGCTGCTGAAGCGGCTGATGGCGGAGCCGAGCGGCGACGCGGCTTAGCGAGTCGCCTGAGGGAAATTCAGCCGGCGGCGCTTCCGGTCCCGGAACCGTCTCAGCGAGGTCGCGCCGGGTTCGGCTGGTGATAGGACTACGCGCGCCGTTTTGGCTCGAAACCTAGCGGCGGACGCGCGGAAGATCGTGCAGCAGCGGACCGACGGCGTTGGACAGCTCGAAATTGCGCCAACGGTCGGCTTGAATATTCCAAAACATTGCGCCATCGAGGCCGGGATAGCCGGAACGGCGCAGCATCGTGTATTCGCCACGGGCGTAGGATTTGCCCTGGATCAGGTAGCGCAAGGATTTTTCGATGGCGCCCAAAGGCGAGCGGCCGACGAGGAAACCGATCGCGACTTTTTGCGGCGGCAACGGAGGAAAGAAGGATTTCGGATCGCGGCCGACGGGAAAGCCGTGAAGCAGCATTTCCGTCATCGCCACGTAATAATCCGCCGTGCGCGGCATGTAGTAGTTGCCGTCGAGGCCCTCGAGCGGCGGCGTATCGTAGTTCTGCACGTCGACGAACGAAAGAATGTGGCGCGTTCCGTAAATGACGGGAAGGAACGAGCCGAACTGGCCGGCATAGGTTTCGAGAGCGGCCGGAACCTGCGGGCCTTCGGGCACCTCGGCCAGCATGAATTTGGGGCCGAAACGGCGGCGAAGCTGGTGCATGGCGGAGATCAGATTCATGATCGCGGGCGTCGAGGGCTTGCGGAAATTCGTATCGCCGGGATCGAGGATGAGCGAGGGCGTTTCGAAATCGAGATCAATGCCGTTGAAGCCGTAGGCATGGACGATGGAGGAAACGCTCGCGACGAAAGCACGCAAATCCGCGGGAGTATTGAGCGTGACCACTTGGCCGCCGCCGCCCAAGGAAATCAGGACCTTTCTGCCTTTGCGCTGTAAGGCCGCGATAGCGGCTTTGAATTGCGCCGGAGTGTAACCACGCGGCGGCGCGAAATGAAGAACGCTCGTCGAACCTTTTTCGGGCGGGGCGAAGGCGACGATGACGACATCCCATTGCGGGGAGACGCCCTGCAGAGGGTACGATTGCGTAGCGAAATTTTCCGTCCAATAGCCGATTAGCTGGTGACCATTTGCGGGATGACGGTTGGGAAGCGGCGAAGCGGTGAGCTTTACGTTTCGCTGGAAGTAGGGCGCGCAAGGCTGAGCCGGGCCGCTGAGAGCGTGAGTATCGGGAAAACTGTAGGCGGACTGGAAAGTATTGGGATGCGGGTTTTGCGCGAACCAGGATGGCAGCGCGGCGTTTTCGAGATGATAGGTGACTCCGTTCACCGTTACCGGCGTCGCGTTGGGAAATGAACCGCCATCGGTCGGCTCGGCGTAGCGGTAGGCGCTACCCACGCCGTCGCCACCGCAGGCGCTATCCTGGGATGGATCTTGCCAGCGCGGGAAGCGGTTGGATTCGAGACCCTGTAGTGGATCGTTAATCCACTCGGCAATCTGCTGCGCGAGCGGCTGAATATCGGAAAAGCGGGGCACAACGCCGGGATCGAGATAGCTGGCGAATACGAACGAGCGCGACGATTTCGCCCGCGGATTCCGGTGAACGCCGTGCAGACCCCAGGAGCAGCATACGGTCGCGTCGTCGAGCGCGTAGAAATCGGCGTTTTTCGCCAAGGCGATGACGAGAGTGGAGGGCGGAATCGGCAGTCGCGAAATTTGGTGGAAAAACTGTCGCAGAACGAAATTTCTATCCACGATGGCGAGCGAGCGGCCGGTTCGTTTCGAGGTGAGAACGTAGCCATCCGCGGCAGGAATTTCGATTTGGAGCGCGGGAAACAGATGCGGCGTAGCGAGGAGCGTGTGCCAATCGTTCGCGACGGCCTCCTTATAAAATTCGGCGCGCTGGATGGCGTCGGCGTATTGCGTATCGCCGGTGGCGAAGGGAAATTTCTGGAAAATCGGAGAGGCGAGGACGTTCTTGACGTCGGCGCCCGGGCCGATTGCGAGCGGGGAGCCCGATTTGTTCTTGTATCCGTCGAAGACGAGCGTGACGGGAATGAGAGCGGTGGCGATGGTCGTTGAGCCGCCTTGCTCGGGACTTCGGCCGACGATGGTGTAGGTGTATTGGCGACCCGCAGCAGTGAAGCTGCGCGTGAAGATGGGAACAGAAGTTGCGGCGCCGGTTGACGGAGGCTTCGTGCAGCCGACGCTGAAAATCAGCGGCAATCCGAGCAGCAGCCCAAACGCACGCAAAGACAAACACCAAGCCGGCCGATTTCCGCTCGTCATTCTGCGTTCCTCCGCATCTGCACACTCGCACGACTTATTTCCGCCGTGCCATGCGAACAATACCATTTTGTTCAGGGTTGTCGAAGACGCGGCGGGCGCTTGGGAAGCGCGTAAAGCTGGCATAGAATCAATAAGACCTACCGCGTGGGCGTGTAGCTCAGCTGGGAGAGCATCTGCTTTGCAAGCAGGGGGTCGCCGGTTCGAGCCCGGCCACGTCCACCAAATTTCTCCTTTGATTTCACCGGGTCAGGGTCGCCGTGCCATCCCCATCCCATTGACTTGAATGTAGGGAAACCGCTAAGGCGGCGGGTTTGATCGTGCGATGCACCCGAGGAGTCTCCCTCACCCTTGACCTGTTGGCGGCGATTGCGGAACTGGGAGGAGCGGCAGGTGTGGCTGGAAATCAGCCGCGCTTTCTTGTCAGGTCAACCCCAACACAAACGCCGACGGACGGTCGTGGGCGCGGCTGAGACGGTGGCGACTTCCGCTAGCTACTCCGTCGCCGCGGAATCGAACCCATCATCGAGAGGGTTGGAAATCGCTGCTATTGCGGTAGTGGATAGTTAACGCGGACGATGTGCGCGCCGTCCTGGGCAAAAAAGCGTAAGGCCTTGCCGCCTGGATCAAGACGAGGGGGGGTGGCCGCTCCATAGAGCTTGCTTTCCTGGTCGTCCACAACGACTAAATCCCGGTCGCCTTGCGCGCCGAGAACTTCATAGAAGAAGTGGCGAGCGTGCTTGCTGAATTGCACGACCGAGATTCCCAGCGCGTTGTACCCCCTGATTGTCTCTCCGTTGGTCGTCACTGGAACGCCGAGTGAATTGAGCTCCGCTTGCGGCGGTCCACTGACGACCACGGTTCGTTCGGCGCGAGTCGTGGTACGTCTAGCGAATTCCGTTCCTCCGCGGACGACTTCAAACGCCAAGTGCGTTCCCCGTGGTGAAAGGACGATCCACCCAATCGCGACAACGTAATAGCCATTATTTGGATTCGCGGGCAAATGCTCCCCGGTCTTGTTGTCGGTGACCGCGATGAAATCCTGACCTCTCCGAGCGACATAGGCAAAATGCCGCGCGTGGGCGGAGAAGACAACGCTGCTGACCACATCGTCAAACGCCGGCCCGGCTCGGTTCCCATCCAACATCACAACCTGGCCGTTGCGGCGGCACACCGCACGCACGAGGTTTCCCTTCGGGTCGAATTCCGGGTCGGAAACTCCCATCAGCCCAGGCGGCAAAACCTCCTGGCCCGGCGGCAGCCGACCCGGGAAGAAAATTATCGTAAAGGGCGCCCCGGCATAATAGGCACCGGCGATTAAGCCCACGTCGGCAAGGTATAGCCACGTGCCAGCGGTCCCCATACCTTTGAAGATTGGCCCCGGATGCCCGTCGAGAACGATTGTGCCGGCCATTTGGTTTTTCCGGAACGCAAGGTTCTGCCAGGCGGCTCCATAGGCGTAATGTTTGCCGTCTTTGCTGAAGGCCATCGGGCTGATTATTGTGAAAAGAGGGCCGGGCGTTCCGTCCACGAGGTAGGTCCAGCCACCGTGCTCCAGCCGCACAGCAGCAAAAAAGTGGCGGCTATCCGGACTGAAGCCCCAGAAGGAATAGGCATCAACCTCTTTCTTCATTTCCTTGCCATCCACGACCGCAACCCACTTTCGCCCGCGTTTCCCGAAAAACGCGAGACGCTTCCCGTCGCGGCTGTACTGAGGGGGACTTACCTGGGCGTAAACCGAGCCGGTCGCCTTCCCTTCCACCAGGAGCTGGCATCTCTTGCTTGCAGCGCATCCTCCGAAAGCCCAGGAGCTCCCGTGCGGCTGGAAAGCGATGGGGGTGACTTGCGTGTAAGTTGACGGACGCTCCTGGCCGTCCCAAACCAGATACCATTGCCGATACCGCTCGCCGAAGAAGGCCAGATGAGCGCCCCCGCGGCTGAAGCTCAGGTACCGCACTGCGTCATACGCTTTGCCTTGCCGCTTGCCATCCAAGCGCACCGTCCACTTCTTTCCATTCTTCTCGTCCCAGGCTAAGTGGCCGCCTGCCAGCAACAAATCTTTGACTGCGCTTTTCGCCGGAATTTGCCATACCGGCGTTTCATGAAAACGCGACGTGGCAATGGCGCTTCGTGACGTACTCGCTTGGCTGGCCTGACCGGCTTGGCGTCCTGGTGGGTGCGGCGCGCCCATCGCCGGTTCGCCGGCCGAAGCAACGAGAAAAAGCAGGACTGGAAGAACAGATTTTCGCAATTGCATGCCCAGGATTCCCATCTCCGAACGGGGAATTGCGAAACGCCCCGGATGGTAGTTCCGATCTGCCGGGGAGTCAATCGCCTGCCTGTCAAGGTGTCGCATACCTGTCACGGACACTGCATCGCGTGTCTGCATCGCGGCTTGGGGAAGGCAAGCGGGAAGAGACGTGGCCGTTCGCCGCGGTTACGAAATGGTTTTGGTCCCGTGAATGACCAGCGCGCCTTCCGCGCGAAACCGCCGCAGTTGCTCCGCGTCGCGGAACCATCGCCCGGTGTAGGTTTCCGGCGCGGGCGAGGGATCGGGTATGCGCGAGTGCTGCACGTCCCGGAATCCCGCCCGGCGAAATAATTCCGCCCACTC
>JAKAOH010000243.1 GCA_021812285.1 Acidobacteriota bacterium
GACGCGCTGCCATTCCTCCGGCTTCGATTTCAGAAACGGAGTCAGATGGTCCCAACCGGCGTTGTTCACCAGGATGTCTATGCCGCCCAGTTGCGCGATCGCAGCGTCGCGCAGCGCCAGCGCGTCACCGAGCCGCGTCACGTCCGTCTTCGCGCTCTTCACCGTGCGGCCGGTCTCGCGGCTCACCGCATCCGCCGTTCGCGCCGCTTCATCCGCCAGGAAATCTCCGATCAAAACGTCCGCGCCGGCCCGAGCCAGCGCTTCGACGATTGCCCGGCCAATTCCTCGCGCACCTCCGGTGACAACGGCCTTTTTTCCGGCGAGGCTCAGTTCGCTCATTGCGCCTGCCCCCCTCCGGTCGCCGGCCGCACGGCCTGCGGAGCCAGGCCGAAAAGCTCGCTGGCGTTATCGTGGAGCAGTTTCCGCTTCACTTCATCCTTCAAGCCGAGCTGCTCGATCTGCGCCAGGCTCTCTTTCCATCCCAGCCCATTCGTTCCCCACAGGCAGCGGTCGCGGCCCAGGCGGCTGCCGAGGAATTGCAGGATTTGCGGCGAAAGGTATTTCGGCATCCACGCGTCGACGCCGAACCAGATGTTGTCCCACTTGTAGCAGACCGAAAGCAGCTCATCCACCCACGGCCAGCCCGTGTGCGCGCCCACCAGCTTCAGTTTGGGGAAATCGCAGGCGACGCGGTCGAGCAGCATCGGCCGGCCGCCTTCACTCGGCATCGCTTCGAGCACGTGCCCCACCTGCAGCGACACCGGCACGCCGAGCCCCTCGCACAGCGCGTACAGCGGATACATCTTGCGGTCGTCGAGTGGAATATCGAAACCATAGATGTGGACGTAGACGCCTTTGAATCCGTGCCGCGTCACCGCCGTCTCGATTTCGGCCAGGCTTTCGCGAATGCGGAAGGGGTTGTAGCCGGCCAGGCCCGAAAAGCGGTTCGGATAGCGCTCGGTGTACTGGAGCACCTCTTCGAGCTTCGTGTCCATGTACATCCATTTGCGCCAGTACGACCACATTTTGCACTGGGTGATGAATACGCGCTCCACCCCCGCTTCATCCATCAGCTTCAGCATTTCCTCGATCGAGTGGTAGCGCGGCAGGCCGCCGATGGATCGTTCCATCCGGCAGATGAGTTCGCCTTTTTTGGCTTCGTCCCACCGCTGCATGAATTCCTCGGTGGCGACGTAATACATGAAGTCGATTGCGCCGATCGCGTTGGACGTAGGCGTCTCCTTCGGGAAGCGTAGGATCGCACTCCAAGCGAGGCACGGACTTAGGTCACAGGAAGGGATGGCGAGGGAGCGTCGCCCCTACTGACCCAATTCCAGCCCAACTTCTTTCTCTCTCGTGCAAAATTGTATCATCCGATACTACCGGCCACAATGAACCTGAGGAGCGCCAATCAACGAGGTGCGACATGAAATGGACAAAGGCGGAGCGTGAATTCCTCGAAACGGCTCGCGTGGCGCGCCTGGCCACCGTCGCGCCGGATGGATCGCCGCACAATGTGCCCATCTGCCCGCTGGTGGAGCGAGGCAGGCTGTTTTTCGGCACCGACCGGAACACCGCCAAGGTCCGCCACATTCAGGCAAATCCCCATGTGGCGATTGCCTTCGACGATTACACCGAGGATTGGGCGCATCTGCGCGGCGTATTGATTGAAGGAGAAGGGAGGGCGATCGATGGGCGGGCCTTCCGCGCCGTTCGCGCGCGGCTCTATCGCAAGTACCCGCAATACGAAACCATCGCCCCGCTCGCCGACCGCGACAGCATCGCCGTGGAAATCACGCCGCGCCGCAAAGTGAGCTGGGGATTCTGACGAAGGGCCTTCGTTCGCGCGATCCGGCTCCCGCGGTCCGCTTGCAAACCGCTAGGCGCGGCTTTCCGGAGGACGCACCGCCCTCCCTTTGGCGCGTCAGGCGAAACCGCTGTCGCCGAACGCCTCGATCATCCGCTTTTCCGCCGACCGGATTTGCGATTCCATCAGTTGCGCGGCCAGCGATGGCCGTCGCCGGCGGACCGCATCCACGATCATCAGATGCTCGGCGGTCGCTTCTTCGGTGTCGAGTCCGAAATCCAGGCCCAGGTAAAGGGGCCGCTGAATGCGGCCGATCACGCTGCTGACCGCCGCTTCGAGCCGCGTGTTCTGCGCCGCGAGAGCCAGTTGCCGGTGAAACGCGGTGTTCATGCGCAGGTAGCTTTCGTAGGTACGGCGCTCGCCCGGTTCGTATCGCAGTTCCGCGACGGCGAGCAGCCGGGCCACCTCGCTCGGTCCCGAGCGTTCCGCCGCCAGCGCCGCCGATTGCCCTTCGACGATTCGCCGCAGTTCGCACAACTCGCGAATATCCGCCAGCGTGAAATGCGCCACGACGAACGTTTTCGAGTTCTCAGGCCGAACCAGCTCTTCCTGTGCCAGCCGCATGCACACGTTATGGAAAACCATCGGAGCGATGCCCAGTTCCTTCACCAGACAGCGTTCCTCGAGTGGTGTGCCCGGCGCCAAGCGGCAGGTCAGGATGCCCCGCTTCAGGTCGCCATAGGCGCGCTGTGCGGGCGTGCGAACGGACCAGCTTTCGGTTGCTTTTCTCCCCCGTAGGGGAAAAGTGGCTCGCTGCTGCATGTGACTCCAGCCAAAACGTTTCCGCTGGTATAGCCCATGTCGCGACAGGCGTCAATGCTTTCCTTCATGCCGGCGCCGGCCCTTTTCTGAGCAAGCTCCGGGCCATTCCCCAATGCTCCTTTTCCCGTTTCCCCTTCAGAAGATAAGGATCGGCAGTCCGTCCCAATCCCAGTCGTCTTTCGGACGGTATTTCGGCCCTTTGCCGCAACCCTCCGGAGCGCTCATTCGTTCGGTCAGGCTCCATTCCTGCTCGCAACCCAGTCCCTGGATTTCCGGTTTGCTGTCCGGCTGCGGCGGTTTGCTGCCGGCGTAAATGGGATTGAGCGCGAGCGCCGGAGATCCGAGCATCTGCGCCGTCTGCTCGAAAGCCCGGATGGCGGCCGCATTGCTGGATCGTTTGGCCGGTTCGTTCCACACGTGCAGGTTCACCACGCCTTCGACGATCACGGGCGTCCAGGGCAGCGGGCGGAATTCGAGCGGCGAGGTGGAATCGGGATGAACGTAGGTGAACGCGACGATTTCGGGAACCATTTTCGGCTGCACCACCGGCGGCGGCGTTCCCATGAAGAAATGCTTTCCGTGCGACTCGCGCACCAGCCGCAGCGGCGTGACAAAATCCGGAAACGGAAACGCCATTCTGCAGTACGACAGGTTCGCGTTCACCTTAAGACCGCTGAAAACCGCGTTTTGGTGCGGATCGATGGCTTCGAATCCGGGACGCGGGCCGGTCACCACCCCGGAAAGCCGGTACTCGGCGCCGCGATCGAGCGCAATCTCCTGCATCCAGTCGCCCGCCAGATAGGCGCGGTCCGGGCCGGCATCTGGCAGATACACGCGCACCTCACTCTGGCCGAAATCGAGGATGGAAAGACCGTGGAACAGCACGTTCAGCCGCTCAAAGGGCGAGTCCGGGCGATCGATCTGCCACGTGGAAGCGGCGCGGGCCAGCGAAGCGAAATAGAGCGCCGCCGGCCCTGCCGCGAACCCGCGCAAAATCTCCCGTCTGGTAAATCTTTTCATCCGCGGCGACGCCTCATTTCCCTCCGCGTTCCTCGTAGCGGAGAGTAATCACGGCGTCGCCATCGCGTCAATACATAAAGACCGAGGAACAGCTATACGGCGGCTTGGTTCCAAGGCGGTGTTCTTTGCGGGCCGGGGCCGGGGCCGGCAGCGCCCGTTCGTGCAGCGAATCCTCCTCCACGCTTGGCACGCCGGGGACGTCCGGATGCGCGTCGACCGGCGGAGTGTGCAGGGAAAGGTAAACCTTGTTCGGAGTGAGCTTCGGATCGCCCATCATTCTCGCCATCACCGAGAACGTTTCCTTCATGTGCTGCGTGGTGGTCATTTCGGGCCGCATCGCCCAGATGTGGAGATTGGCGTAACCGTTGTGGAATTTCGGCGTCCACGGCAACGAGTGAATCGCCGGCGTTCCGGACAAGTGGTGATAGATGAAAACCACCACTTCCGGTATCGCGTCCGGGTGGTCGTAGGGCGCGGGCGTG
>JAKAOH010000244.1 GCA_021812285.1 Acidobacteriota bacterium
CGTCGGGTCGCCTTTTCCCTTCAGCGAAGGATCGTCGTAGCTGGCGATGGTTTCGCCGAACGCTCCGTCGGCCTTCTGCACCTTTCGCAGCCACTCGGCCGACCGCTTCGCGAACGGTTCCCGGCTTAGTCCCACCGCCTCGAGCGCCCGCAGCACGCCGCTCGTTCCGTAAATGTAGTTCACGCCCCAGCGCCCGAACCACGGCCCTTCGGCCGTCTGGTCCCTCAGCAGAAATTCGCGCGCCCGCGCGATAGCCGGGTGCGTCGCCGGCCATCCCAGCAGCCCCAGGCATTCCACCACGCGCGCCGTCACGTCCGCCGTCGAAGGATCGATCATCGCGTTGTGGTCGGCAAAGGGAATCTGCGTCAGCAGCCCGCGGTTGTTGTCCTTGTCGAAAGCGCCCCAGCCGCCGTCCCGGTTCTGCATCGCCAGCAGCCATTCGACGCCCCGCCGGATTGCCCGTTCCATCCGCCCAGCGTCGGGGTGCTTCACCCTACGCAGCGCCATCAGCACGAACGCCGTGTCGTCCACGTCCGGATAAAAATCGTTTTGGAACTCGAACGCCCATCCGCCCGACGGAGCTTTCGCTTTCTTCTGCCAGTCGCCCGGTCCCAGCACCTGTTTATCCAGCATCCAATCCGCCGCTTTCACCAGAGCCGGATCGTCCACGGCCAGCCCGGTTTCCTCCAGCGAAACCATCGCGATGCACGTGTCCCACACCGGCGAAACGCAGGGCTGCAACCGAATCGTCTCGCCATTCTCGATGGCTAGGTCGTTCAGTTTCTTCATTTCCCGCGCTGTCAGCGGGTCTTCCAGCGGGAAACCCATCGCGATCAGGGCGAAAATCGAATTCATCATCGCCGGATAGATCGCCGCCAGCCCCTCCGACCGCTCCAGGTGCTCCATCATCCATTCCTTCGAGGACTTCAGCGCCCGTTCCCGCAGCAGCTTGTCGGGCATCCGCTCCCGCAGCTTCAGCACGCGGTCCAGCAGCAAGAAGAAATTTCGCCAGCTGACCACCCACCGGTCCCAGCGAAACGCCGCGAGCCGGTTGTCCGGGTCGCGCACCAGCCGCTCGGTTTCCAGCTTGATCGGCAGCCGCCAGTTCGGCCGCAACGCCCACAGGATCGTCAGCGGCACCACGATCCCCCGCGTCCACGACGACATCTCGTACAAATTCACCGGCAACCAGGACGGCAGCAGCATCAGCTCGGGCGGAATCGCCGGCACCATGTCCCAGGCGATCACCCCGCCCAGCGCCAGATAAATCCGCGTGAACGAATTCGTCGCTTCCAGCCCGCCCAGTTCCCGAATCCGCCGCGCTGCCCGTTCCAGGTGCGCCGCAAACGCCGCGTCTCCCGCCAGCCGCAACGCCACCCACGCTTTCACCGTCGCATTCAGTTCCGACGGGCCGCTGGTGTACGTGTTCCAGCCGCCATCCGCCAGTTGCCGCGGCCGAATGTAGTTCGCCAGGCGCCGCACCCGCTCGGGTTCGGCCCGTCCGATTAGATTCAGGTAGAAAATGTAGTCGGATTCGAGCGTCGTATCCGCTTCAAGCTCCGCGCACCAGTAGCCGGCCGGAACCTGCTGCTCGAGCAGCGACTGGCTCGCCCGTCCGATCGCCCGCTCCAGCCGCGCCGCAAACGCCCGATTCCCGCCCCGTTCGGGCGATTCCAGTGCCGGTTGCACGCCGATTCCTACCGCGTCTGCCATGGCCTCTCTGCTCGTTCCATGCTCTGCGTACACACCATCCGCGCCAGCTCCCACGCGTCCCTCTCTGGCTTGTGAATTGGCCTTTCCCTCATGCCGTTCCGCACCGTCCTGTCCCTCCGGTGCCAGCCCGGCCGTTTGGCGGCAACTCCTCGGCATTCTCCGGCTTCCCTCGGGTCTTCGCCCAGGCCGGTTCCTGCCGAACGCCGCCGTGGATTCGGCGGATGTAGTGCGCCGCCATAATTATCTTCGGGTTGGGTACCGGGGGTCAACTCGAAAGTCGCACCCGTCAATGCTTTGACGCCATTTCCCCTTCCGCGTCCCGCAGCCCTTCGCTACTCCCGGGTGGCTTCCGGTTCAACGCATTCCAGCCTTTTCCTCCAGCCGTTTCAGCCGCTCCGCCAGTTCCGGCAGCCGAGCTTGCCACGCGTACTGCGCCTTGAATTTCTCCATCGGCCGCGCCGGCGTGCCCCAGACCATCCATCCACTCCGAATCGTCTTCCCGCTCGGAATCCCGGCTTGCGCGCCGCAAATCGCGCCGCGTTCGATCCGGCAATGGTCCGCGATGCCCACTTGCCCGCCGATCACGGCGTCGCGTTCCACCACGCTGCTGCCCGAAATTCCCGTTTGCGCCGCGATCACGGCGTCCCGGCCGATCTCCACGTTGTGGGCGATCTGCACCAGATTGTCTATCTTCACCCCCGTTTGGATGCGGGTAACGCCCAAAGAGCCGCGGTCAATTGTCGAGTTTGCTCCGATTTCGACATCATCTCCGATCTCCATTCCGCCCACCTGCGGAAACTTGCATTGGCCCTCCGGCCCTCGCACGTACCCAAATCCGTCGCTCCCGATCACCACCCCCGCGTGCAGAATCACCCGGTCGCCCAGCCTCGCTCCCGGATAAATCGTCACCCGCGGATACACCCGGCATCGCTCGCCCATCTTCGTTCCGCATCCCAGATACGCGAACGCTCCGATCTCCGTTCCCTCGCCGATTTCCACGCCGTCCTCGATCACCGCGTATGGCCCGATCGCCACGTTCTTTCCCGTCCGCGCGCTGGGCGAAATCACCGCCGTCGCGTGAATACCCTCTGCCACGCGCTCCCGCTCGACGAGCAGCGCCGCCGCCTGCGCGAATGCCAGTTTCGGCTCCGCCACGCGCAGCAGCGTTTTCCCTTCGAGCCGGATGCCCGGCTCCACCACCGCCGTCCGCGCCGCCGACGCCTGCGCCCGCTCCATGTGCCTGGCGCTTTCGCAATAAATCAGGTCCTCGGCGTGAGCTTCCGCCGGTCCGGCAATCCCGCTCACCACGCGCTCGGGATCGCCTTCGAGTTCGGCCCGCAAAACCGCAGCCAGTTCTCGCGCAGTACGCTTCATGGCATCCTCGCCTTCCCACGGGATTTCCGAATGGCCTTCCCTTCGCCCACAACTCCCGCAAGCGCCGCAATTCTAAAACGGGTAGATCGGCGGCTCGCCCGGCGGTCGCGTCTTCCACCGTTTATGCACCCACAGCCACTGGTCCGGATGGTTTCTGACGAACGCTTCCACCACCTCTGTGAATCGCGCCGTGTCTTCCACGACGTCCCGCTCGTCGTCTCCCGTCCGCGCCAGTTCCACCGCCGGTTCGAATCTCAGCCGGTATTTCCCCATCGTCGCGTCCCACAGCAGAAATCCCGGCACCACCGCCGCGCCCGTCCGCAGCGCCAGCCGCGCCAGGCCCGACGTCGTGCAGGCCGGCACGCCGAAAAACTTCACGAATACGCCCTCTTCGCGCGACGTGTTGTGGTCGATCAGAACGCCCACCGTCTGCCCTTGTCGCAAAAGCGTAAGCACCGTTCGCGCCGATGCGTTCTTGTTGATCGGTTGATTTCCCGAAAGGCACCGGTAGTGGTTCACCAGCGCGTCCACACGCCGGTTTTCCACCGGCCGCGCCAGAAAATACAGCGGATGCCCGAAGAGCGACTGCGCGAACGGCGCCAGTTCCCACGCGCTCATGTGTCCGGTGAGAAACAGCACGCCTTTTCCCCGCTCCCGCGCCGCGGCGAAATTCTCGAATCCGTCGAGCAGCACCACCCGCTCGATGCTTTCCCTCGTGTATCGCGGGAAATGGGCGAATTCCCCCGCCATCCAGCCCACCTGCCGGATCACTCCGCGAATCGTGCGCCGCCGCTGCTTCGCCGTCCATTCCGGAAACGCCAGTGACAGGTTCCAATGCGCCGTGCGCGAAAGCTCTGGCCGCAACCAATAAAGAACGCGCACCATTCCCACGCCCACCGCGCGCGCCATCGGCCGAGGCAACGCCCCCAGCAATCCCAGCGCCGACCGCGCCGCCACGTATTCCATCCATTCCGGCATCAGCGCACATTATCCATCAGGACCCATCCGCCA
>JAKAOH010000059.1 GCA_021812285.1 Acidobacteriota bacterium
GCCGCCGGACCCGGCAAGACCGATGGAAGCGACTTCGGACGGCTGAAAATGGAAAATCGGCGGACTGGCTTTCGCCGATTTTTTCGCCGGATGCTTGAATTCGTGCCAGTAGACGTAGCCGCCCAGTGCGGCCGCGATCAAAACCAGGATCAGAGTGCTCTTCTTCATCCCGCCTATCGCCTCCGCCACCAGATCAGGATGCCGGCAATGACGATCAGGCCGGGCAGCACCGCAAGACTGAACCACATCAGGACGCGCTGCTGCGACTGCGTCATATTCACGCGGCTGTTCGTCGGGCTCTTCGGACGAATCGAGATGAGGTTCGCGTCCTGGGCGAGCCAGCTGACGGTGTTGTAAAAGAGGTCGCCATTGCGCTGCAAACCGACCCAGCGATTGGCGGCGAATTCGGAATTGCCGATGACCGCAAGGCGAGCCTTTTTCCCGCCGAACGTCTGCTGGGCGGTGACGCCAAGCGAGAGCGGACCCCTCTGATCCACCTTCGGGTCGAAGCTGACGGTCGAGCCGGTGATTTTGGGAACGGTGAAACTGGCGGCCGACGTTTTGAGCAGCTCCACTTCGGTGGGAGTGCTCTTGGACGCATCGGCGATGCTCACCGTTCGCGCGAGCGGAAAAACGGTCATGCTGCCCTTGAACCCTTCGGTGATGGGCGAATCGCCGTAATCGAGAACCAGCGGAACCACCGGGCCGGTGCCGACCAGGCGGCCGATGCCGCTCGCGTCAATCACCACGTTGTCGCCGACGTTGATGTTCCACGCGTTGAAAATCGGACTGAGACCCGCGTGCGTGCCGGGATCGACGAGTGCGAGGACCTTCCCGCCGTTATCCAGATACTTCGAGACCATCGCCGTCTCCTGGGGAAACAGCGCCTGCGTGGGCCCGGCGATCACAACAACGGTGCACGCGTCCGGGACGCCATTGGAAGTGACCAGGTTCACCGGCTGAACTTTGTAGGTTTCCTTGGAGAGCTCGTTTTTGACGTCGCTATAGCCATCGGCGCCGGTGGAAGAAACGGATTTTTCGCCGTGGCCCTCCACAAAGCAAATGGTCTTGACGGTGTTGGTGGAAAGCCGGATGAGGGCGTTGGTGATGTCCTGTTCGCCGGTGCCCTGCAGGGTGATGTTGCGCGTGCCGTTGGTGGCGACCATCGCGCCGGTGGCGCGGACATTGTACTGGCGCGCCAATTCCGGATGCGCTACCGGATCAACGCGCTGGAAATGGATCCGGCGATTCTGCGCGCCGTATTCGGCCATCAATTCGGAAAGATCCGAATCGGGGCGCGTGCCGAAATAAAGGAAGCGGACGTTCTGCTTGAAGCTGCGCGCGATTTTGACGCTCTGCGGGGAAAGCGAATACAGGTGGTTGGTTGTCATGTCGAAGCGCTTGTCGTTGCGGAACGCGAGGATATTCAGCGCGACGAGGATGGCGAGCACGGCGAGCGACATCACGATCGTATTGGCGCCGAGCCGCGACGAACGCTTGGTGAAAAACGCCCAGATCGCGCCCAGATTGAACGCGATGGCGATCACCAGCAGCGCGCCGCCGGCGATCATCAGGCTCATATCGAGCGTCGTCAGTTCGCCCTCGATCGAGCTGCGCAGCCAGCCCGCCAGCGCCATCGCCGCGCCGGCGTAGCTGATGCTTTTGAAGAGTTCACCGCGATTGATCTTCATCGCCGCCGCCCCCTATGCCCTTCTCCAGCGCATCGAATCGATCGAGCGCAGGGTGAGGAAAACCATGAACGCGGCGAAACTGACGAAATAGACCATGCTGGCAAGATCCATCACTCCCATGGTGAAGTCGTTGTAGCGCCGGACGAGCGAAAGCTGCTTGAACAGCGTGCCGATCGTGCCGGTGGAATTGGCCGCGCCGAGATCGAGCACCCACAAAATCAGGAAGACCCCAAAGGTGAGCACGGCGGCGACGATCTGATTTTCGGTGAGCGAGGAAAGAAACTGGCCGAGAGCGATCAGCGCGGCGGCCAGCAGCAGAACGCCCACGTAGCCGGCGACCAGGATTTTCCAGCTCGGCGCCGGGCTGCTGTAGTGGAACAGGAACGCGTCGTAGGCGAGCGTGGGAACGAGCAGAATCGCGTAGACGCTCAGCGTCGCGAGGAATTTGCCGAGCACGATGACCCAATCGCGGATGGGCGAGGTCATCAGCAGCTCGATCGTGCCGCGCTTTTTCTCCTCGGCGTAGACGCCCATGGTGAGCATCGGCACCAGGAACAGCGTCAGCGAGCCGAGCACGGCGAAAAAGTTCTGCACCACCATCCCCGGCACGTTCAGATTCGGCGCGCTGCCCATCTGCGCGGCCTCGAATCCCATCTGAATCGCCTGCTGCATCATGAACGTCAGAATTCCGTTGAAAAAGAATCCGCCGACGCCCAGAAACACGCCGCCCACCACGTAGGCGATCGGCGAAACGAAATAATGGGACATTTCCCGGCGGTAAATCGCCCACAGGCTTCTCACGCTTCCCTCCTCGCCGCGTCTTCGTGTTGTTCTTCGGTTGTCAACTGCAGGAAAATTTCCTCGAGGCTCATCCGTTCGCTGCGCAGCTCATAAAGCCCCAGGCCCTGGCCCACGATCCGGGCGGAAATTTCGCCGCGCAGGTCCTGGCCGGCCATAGCTTCGATGACGGCGGTCAGGCGCCCGGGCTCGCGGAGCGGGGTGATAGTGAGCTCGCGAATGCCTTCGACGCCCGCGAGCGCCTGGCGCAGAGCCGGCTCTTCGCCGTGGACGAGCACGCGGACCCGATCGCCCCCGCGGATCTGGGTGGTGAGATTTTCGGGCGTATCCTCGGCCACCAGCTTGCCACGATTGATGATGAGGACGCGGTCGCAGGTCATGCTGACCTCGGGCAGGATGTGCGTGGACAAAAGGATGGTATGCGTGCCGGCGAGGCCCTTGATGAGCTGGCGGACCTCGATAATCTGCTTGGGATCGAGGCCGGCGGTGGGCTCGTCGAGGATGAGGACGTCGGGGTCGTGGACGAGGGCCTGCGCGATGCCGACGCGCTGGCGATAGCCGCGAGACAGCCGGTGAATCAGTTCCTTGCTGCGATCGGTCAGGTGCGCCATTTCCATGGATTTCTGCACGCGGTCGGCGCGGTCCGATGGCGCGACGCGCTTGATGCGAGCGACGAAATCCAGATAGGACTCGACGGTCATGTCCGTATAGAGCGGCGGGACTTCCGGCAGATAGCCGATCCGTTTGCGGACTTCCATGGATTGATCGCTGACGTCGAACCCGCCGATGCGGGCCGAGCCGCTCGTGGCCGGCAAATAGCCTGTGAGCATGCGCATGGTGGTGGTTTTGCCGGCGCCGTTGGGGCCGAGAAAACCCAGGATTTCTCCTTTTTCCACTTTGAAAGAGACGTGATCGACCGCGGGAACGTCTTTATAGACTTTGGTCAGGTTTTCGACTTCGATCAAGGCGCCACCCCTTGGGTTCCTTCCTTCCGGCAAGAATCTTCAATTTATACAACAGAGGGCAGAATTGCGAGGAGAACGAAGGAAATTCCCCCGCCGTTGATAAAAAGAATCCTCAAAGGAGCAGAGGGTTGCCTTGCCAATTCGATTGGTGCGCCCGAAAAACGAGCCTTACGAATAAAAGGCGGGTATTGCGAAGCTGGGGAGGATGCCGCGCCCAAACTGCGGGAATCCTACTAGGGTCGCCTGGGCGGAGGCATGATCCCGATGGGCATGCGCCGCGAAAAAATGAACCGACCAGGCCGCGGCCGAAACCGAAATGCCCCAGAGATCCGGAAGCCAAGACACCGCACAGGCGGGAATGCCTGTGCTACCGGTGGGCAGAAGACCAGGGCCAGTCTTCGGGGCGCTTGGCCAGACCTGCTTTCACGGGATTGCGCTCGATGTAGGAGCGGATCCGGTCGAGTTGGGCGCTGTTACGGACCCAATGGTCGAAAGATTCGTCCTGCCAGAAGGGTTTTCGCTCGCGATGGAGCAGACGGTTGGCATCGCGCGCGGAGGCGCCTTTGATGCCGTGAGTGATTCGGGGCAGAGGCGAGAACGGGTCGAGCAAGATGTGCACGTGGTTGGGCATGACCGCGTAAGCGTGAAGTGTGAAGTGACCAAGCTCCTCACCGCGGAAGATGGCGGACTCGACACAGCCGGCCACTTCCGGATCCTCCAGCCAGTGAGGGCCGGTGGCGGCGGAATCGAGCTGCCGATCAGCCTTGATAAATTGCTTGCCGGGCTCGTTCGAGAGTCCTCGGAGCTTGGCGAGGACTTCGGCCGGGAGCGAGCCGTGGAGACGCCAAGTGAGAAAAACAGCGTGCGCCGGCGGGTGCCAGTGGGGCAGGTTGCGCTGGTAGTAGCTCACCGGCGCAACGGTAGCACAGGCATTCCTGCCTGTGCGAATTTCCTCGCGGGTGCGCAAGATGCTCTATCGACCATCTCCGACACCGCCAGAAAAGAGCCCGTGCGGCCCGCCGCCTCTTCGAAGGCCGCCCACACCGCAAAAATCGCTCTACACTCCCTCGCGCGGGAGTATCATCCCGATGGGTATGCGCCGCGGAAAAATGGGCCGACTGAACCGCGGCCATCCGCGGGAGCGAGTGTGGGGAAGAAGCTGATCGGCGCCTTGCTCGCAGGCATCTTGATGTGCTGCGTGTACCCCTCATTTGCCGCCCAGAAGCAGAAGAAAGGCGCTTCTGTCCTTCGCGCCAGCACCACTCTGGTGCTGGTTCCCACGTTCGTCTACGACACACGCCTCGTGCTGAGGCCTGATTTCAAGAAATGGCGCGAGTGCAGCGAAGCGAATTCGCGGCTCTTTGCCCGGTTGCGCCCCTCCCAACCCTATCTGCCCGCAACCTGCCGACAAGGCGTAGTCCGTGGCTTGACGGCCAGGGATTTCCGCCTGTTTCAGGATGGCGTCGAGCAGAAGATCGTGAGTGTTACGCTCGAGGATTGGAGCATGGTGGTTCGCGACAGCTTGGGTTGGCACAACTCATTCTCCCTGACGCCCGCCGGGGAGTGGAGCACGCCCGATCTTGAGCGGGCTGGATTTTATCCGGAACGCAGGGAGCCGCTGTACCTGCTGACGTACGTGCCCCTCAGCGGAAAGCCGGGCAGTTGTCACAAGATCCGAGTGAAAGTCGCCCGGCCCGATACGCTCGTTCTTGCGCGAAACAGCTACTGCGTCGGTCAGACGCCATCCGATCCGCTCAGCGGCACGAAATTCGGCAAGAAACTGGAAGCCGCCCTGTCCGCTGACCGTCGTGGCAAATTCCAACTGTCAATGCAAGCGGGAGTCTTTTATGGGTCAAATGGCAAGGCGCTGGTAGATATCGCCCTGCGCGTTCCCTGGAAATCTTTGCATTGCACCTGGAATCTGTCGAACGGGAAACTCCGCGCCACCATCGGCGTGCTCGTGGAAATCCGCGGGAAGGACGGGAGGGTTGTGGCGCGTCTCGGCGACCTGGCCTTTCCCTCCTATTGGCCAACGTTTGTTTCGGGAGCGGGATTGGTGGTGCCTGGAGGCCTGGTCCCGCGAAGCCCTCCGGAGGCATTCTCGCAACGCGGGGGACCGCAGCCTGCGGGCTTCCCCCAGCCGAGGCCCCGCGACCTCCGTCGGCTGATCAGGCGAGAGCCGGGTTGGCTCCCCAACCGCTACGAAACCCAAGTTGTCCTTCCGCCGGGCAGTTACCAGTTGCAGGCGGTGATGAGCGACGGCAAGCACTTCGGCCGCGCAGCGATGCCGCTCGTCGTCCCCGACGTAGCGGGGCAGCGGCTCGAATTAAGTTCGATCGCGTTGTGCAGACGAATGAGGGACGCGGCGGCAGCCAACGCGGAAGCGGTCGACGGACATTTCGCGCCGCAGTACATTCCGCTCGTGAGCAAAACCATTCAGGTCGCCCTTACGGCGAAACCGCGCTTCACGGAAGCCGAAGGCCCGGTAGCCTATTTCGAGGTGAACGACCCTCTGCTGTCAAAGAAGACGACGCCGCTCGAGGTGTACATCAGGGTGCTCGACGCGAGCACGGGCAAGACGGTGGCCACATTTGCTCCATTCGATGCTCTGCCCTACGAGCAGTCAGGCAATGCGGTGATTCGCATCGCGCGTGAAATCCCCGTCCAAGAACTGGACCCGGGAACTTATCGGCTCGAAGTGCGTGCCGCCAACTCGGTCGGAAGCACGCCCTGGCGCACAGCGGATTTCACCGTGACGGCCAAAAATCCGCCATCGCGATAGCCGGACGCCAAATGCTTGGCGTTGGGCAGACTCGGGGCACGGCGCGTGGTGCGCCCTCCGCAACCCGCGCGGCCAGTGAAGCCTCTTCCTCCACGCCCGCACATGTAGCCGTTTGCGTTTGACTTAGCACTTGCGGGTGCCGCACTCTTTGCGCTGTCTGCAAAGGGTGCGGATGTTGGTCCTTGAGGCGCCCGCCATCGCTCGCCGTTGACTTTGCATCTGCGGGTGCCCCACTCTTTGCGCTCTCCGCAAAGGGTGCGGATGTTGGTCCTTGAGGCGCCCGCCATCGCTCCCCGTTGACTTTGCACCTGCGGGTGCCGCACTCTTTGCGCTCTTTCCAAAGGGTGCGGATTCCGCACGCTACCGCCTTTTCAAACACCACCTGCGTTCTTTGCAGCCCGATGCCCTTCATCGGGCCAAACCGCAAGAATCGTTCCGCGTCCACCCGGCCAGGCGAGTCCGTCCAGCAAGGAGAGGATAAACGCAAATTAATCGAGGGTTCATGCGGGTCAGGCGTATGCTAGTACAGGGGGAGCAGAAGTACGCGAGGTGCGCCATGGGAAATAAATTCGTCCTACAGATCGGCGTGATGGTGTGCGTCCTCCTCGGGATTGCTGCCCCGGCGAAGGCGCAATTCTGGAACAAAAAGGATTACCACAAGTGGTCGGCTGGCCAGTGCCGGAAAATTCTTTCTAATTCGCCCTGGACGAAAAACCTCTCTTTCAGTTCCGTGCAGATGTTGAACGGTGCTCAGAACACAAGCGCCGCGGCCGGGTCGGAGGTGAGCAGCGCTGAGGACTCGGAGAATCCTGCGGGCCAATCGGGCGGCCAGTTCTCGGCGCCGGGCCGGCAGCCGTTGATGGACATCTCGTACACGGCCCAAATTTTTTCCGCGCTGCCCGTGCGCGAAGCGCAGGTGCGGCTCGACCAGATTGCGATGCATTACGACCGGATGAATGCGGCGCAAAAGCAGGCGTTTGACGAAAGCGCGGCCAGGTTCCTCGCGGTGCAGTTTCCCAAGACGATCGTCATCCGCGTCAACTATTCGACCAACGTCGGCTACTGGCAGGCGGCGCTCGAGTCCCAATGGCAGCTCGAGAATACGGCAAAGCTCCGCAACTCGACCTATCTGGCTGTCGGAGGGAAAACCGTTCCGCTGCTCAGCTACCGGTTTGCGCCGGTGAAGGAACATGCATTCTTCCTGGTCTTCCCGCGCACGGTGGACGGCGCGCCGCTGCTCGGCCCCGGCCGCAAGTCTATGACGCTGCAGATCATCAGCCCCCAGTTGCAATTTTCCAATACGTTCAACAACAGCGGGAGTCTGACGGCTCAACCACCCAGCTCCAGCAACATCGTACTCACCTTCGCGGCGAAAAAAATGAAGTACCACGGCAAGCTCGCCTACTGACGCCGGCACCTTTGGCTGCCTCCAATCTTTGTTCTAGTTCTCTCGAACTGGTCTGGCCAGCAGAGAGTCCGGTCGCGCGCCTCACGTTTGGCGTTAGCTAGACGTGAGGCACGCAAACCGCGGGAACCTTACCGCGGTCGCTCACGCGGGAGTATCATCCCGATGCGCATGCGCCGCGAAAAAATGAACCGGCTAAACCACAGCCACGCGCCGCGCACGAACGCGGCCCGCCGCCAGCTGGCGCGGGTAAGGAGACGAGGGTGAATCTCCGAGGAACGTTGGCACTCGCCGCTGTCCTGGCGGCCAGCCCAGCCCGCTACTCAGCGAAGAAGGCACAGCAACACCCCATGGATGTGAAAGGCCAAGCCGCGCCGGACGGGCCCAGCGAATCTGCTCTGCTGCGGAATGATCCTCCTGACCTCGTCAGTGGCGGCCGGGCCCGAAATGTCACGGTGGGAACATCACCGCGGGGGCGACCGAAGAATCTGTGCTACTCCTTCCTGTTGAGTGGGGACCTCTACCTCACCTGCAATGGGAAAACCACTCGCCTTACGCACAGTGCCCACTTGGTTGATTTCGCCGTGGACGCCTCCGGCAGCCTCTTGGCCATGATCTCGCAGGTAGGCCCGCACCATGAGCTTGCTAGCTATTCCCTGGGAGGCACGAGCCGGAAGCCCCGCGTGTCCCGCGCCCCCAACGAGGCATATGCCGTGCTTCACTCGACGTGTGGCACAATCCTGGCTTTCTACGAGGGCCGGGCTACTGACATCGAGATGAACCAGAGCTTGGCCTTTGCGCCGTATATTGATTTTCGTTGTAGCTCGGACCGAGAGTCCGTGGTGGGCATGACGAAATCGAGCTACGCGTTGCTGACCGGTTTTCCCCCGCACGTGCTGGTGTCGGGCGGAAGGAACCCGAATGGGCCCGGAGCTTTTGACTTCTCGCTAAGCGCTTCGGGCCAAACCGTTGCCTACGACAGTCTGAAGGGCAGTCTTTGCCTACTGCGGGTTATGGGAGGCCCGCCTTCGTGCACGCGGCGATGGGCCATGGGCGGGTGGACCGATAGGATCTCCGTCTCCGACACTGACGGGGTACTTTTCACCGACGAAACGGGCCAGGAGCAGCCCTGCTATTACGACACGCTCGGTCACGCTTCGCGCCACCCCAAGCATGGATACAGCGCGGACGCGTGCAGTGCCATTTACTGGTGGAAGGGCGGAAAGGGCAAACCGAAAATACTGCACAATCTCGCTATCTTGCCGCAATGGGTAACTCCGCCCGCAGCGGCTGCATTAGCAGCTTGGGCGGCTCGTCGGGGCCACCACAGGCGTAACCGGGGTGGTAAGTGAACAGCAACCCGCGTAGGGGATCAAGGATGAGGCCTGGATTTGCCGCCGTTATCGCCACCGTCGTCGCTACCGCCGGCGGTGCCCCGCCCGGGCTTGCGCAAGCACGCAAGGAGAAGGTGCACACCGCTCCTGCATCCGTCTCAGCCGGCTCGTGCAAGCCGCAGCCGCTCTCGGAGAGTGAAGCGCGGAAGCTCCTGGAAAAACTCGCCTATATCAGCAAGAACCCAGGCTCGTACGAAATCGAGCCACCTCAGCGTGAAGGAGTCTGGTTCTCCTTTGAGGTGTCCTGGCGGGTCCACTGCAAGAACGTAAAAGGCTGCCTAGGCTACAGCACGTTCGCCGACGTGAACGAATACACGGCGGATATTGTGAACCCGATACCGATCGACGAAGCGGGCAACGCGAAGCTGGTGAGGGGCCGGGCGCTGGCGAAGGCGCAGGAGGCCCTCCGCCGCTCACACTGCTTCGGACCGACCGTTCTGAAGAAGTACCGCGCCCCCAAATACTGGAACCATTAGCCGAAGCCGTGCGCCGGGAATCCTATGCTTGGCCCGGCCGAATGAAGGGCCCCCAAACCGCGAGAATTTTACCGTGGACGCTCGCGCGAGGTTATCATCCCAATGCGCATGCGCCTTCAAGAAACAGATCGGCTAAGCCGCAGCCACGGACGGTGGCCATGAAATGAGAGAAATCGCCAAGATCGCAGCACTCGGAAGCGCGCTCGTTGTTCTCTGCGCCACTGCGAGCGCCGGATCAAAAATAAGCCATGACCTCCCCGCCTTCGCCTCCGCATGGAAACTCTCTGTCGGCTCTGGGGCGGAATACGAATACAGATTCAATGGGCGCAACGCCGGCCCCACAGACGTGGCGATCGTGGGGAGAGAATCCATTCACGGCCGACCCGGCTTCTGGGTCGAATTTTCCGCGCCAGGCCCCCTCGCCAAGCAGTTGGCAAGAAAATCGCTGTTCTTCATCGATGGCAAACGAATAATCTTCACGCGCACCGTACTCGACGAACCGGGATACGGACCGATGGAACTGCCCGGCGGGCTGATGGCGCTGTGGTCGGGAGAGGAGCTGAGAATGATGGCTGGCTCCCTTTACGTGAGGCCTGTGCGTAGTCCACAAGAGAGCGAGGCCACTCACTACCCGTATGGGCTCATGCTTGCCCATGGATGGGACGGGGTTCCCAGGGCCAAACACTTGGGGTTCGACACCATCACAACGCCTGCGGGGACATTCCTCTGCCAGCACTGGCGCTTCGGCAGGGGCAGGGGCGACGTGTGGATATCAAAGGGCGCCGGCCCCTTTGCTCTCGTCAGGGCTGAAATAGCAGAAAAGGGAACTCGCGCCCGGCGAGCCCTGATCCTCAGACGTGTGATTGCGGACGCCAAGGACAGGATCACTGGTGCGCTCCGGCCCTATGAGCCCGGCAAACTCATCCCCTCTTTCTTGCGCGCACAAGTCTGCGCCCAGCTTCAAAGATCGGGGCTACAATGCTCGCCACACCTTTGATGGCCCGGCGGGCAGTGCGCCATTCGCAACCCGTGCGGTGAGCGCAATCCCCTCGCCCCACGCCAGCCCGCCGCAATTCCCGCCTCCTTACGTAGACCCACCCCTCGCGCTCCGAGTCGCATCGCGCGAAAATGGCGTCGCGGGCTGAAAATAGCGGCCCTTTATTCGCGCAAAGGAGGAAACATCACATGCCGAGTCTTGCATCGGGAGAAAAGCGCCCCGCCCGTCCGAGGAGGACCATAACTCCGAATGCAGTCGCCGTAGTCGACGTAGAAGTGGTCCAAAAAGTGACACCCTGGAAAAATCATCTTGCTGAAACCAAACCACCTATCGGAAATTTTGCTCGACCACCTGTGACACCCTGCCACGCCATCCCCAGCCCGTCGCTCGCCGCATGTTACCCATCCCCCAAACGTGGTGTTTTTCGGATTCTCGTCGTTTTCGACATTGAAGTTGTACGAGCGCCCCTGCCGAAACTGCGCGAGTGCCGCCGGGAAACGCACGCGGTCAAACGAAAAGTCGGAGTTGCAAAGCCAAGCGACAATGCTAAAATCAAACCCCTAAGGGCGCGACAATTTGCCTTCGTCCTCGGTTCGGGGAGAGCCTGTGGAGCAAAGGGCTAAGTCGCTACGAGTCGCTGTTGTAGCTCTGGTGTTGTGCGCGGCCACGTGCCTTCCTCTGTTCGCCCAGCAGCAGGGGCCGATGCGCACGCCCGTTCCGCCGAAACCCAAACCCCCAGCCAACGCCGTCCACGACACCCTGCGCCAGCGCGTCAATATGGTGCTGGTGCCCGTGACGGTGGTGGATCCCTACGACCGGCTGGTGACCGGGCTGCAACAGGACAATTTCCGGGTCTACGACAATGGGGTGGAACAGGAAATCGTCCACTTTTCCGAGGAAGACGTGCCGATTTCGATCGGGGTGATTTTCGACATGAGCGGGAGCATGTCGGACAAGATCAACAAGTCGAAATCGGCCGCCTTGCAGTTTTTCAAAACCGCCAACCCCCAGGACGAATTTTTCCTGGTGGATTTCAGCGACCGGGCGGAGCTGATTTCCCCTTTCACCTCCGATCTGAACATTCTGCGGGACCGGCTGATGTTCGTGCGGGGGCGCGGGCGGACGGCGCTCTTCGACGCCATCTACCTGGGGCTGAGCGAAATGAGGGGGGCACACAACAGCAGGAAGGCTTTGCTCATCATATCCGATGGTGGTGAAAACCATAGCCGGTACTCGGAAGGCGATATTCGCGAGTACCTGAAGGAATCGGACGTCCAGCTTTATGCGATCGGCGTCTACGAGCCGCTGGCCGACCGCGATCGCACTCAGGAAGAAGGCGAGGGTCCGGCGCTGCTCGAAGAGCTGGCGCAAATGTCCGGCGGGCGGGTATTTCCGGTGAGCAACCTGAACGAGCTGCCGGACATCGCCACAAAAATCAGCATGGAGCTGAGAAACCAATATGTCCTGGGCTACATACCGAGCGACGAAAAGAACAACGGGAAGTGGAGAAAGATCAAGGTGCGGCTGGTCCCGCCGCGCGGATTGCCTCCCCTCACGGTCTACTACAAGCATGGATACTACGCATCGGGGCCGTAGGCTCCGGCTCGCCTGGCTGGCGGGGCTCGTCGCCCTGGCCGGCCTGGGAATTTCCGCTCACGCGCAACAGAAACAGAAACCTGCCGCTCCGCCGATGGCGCGCGTGCCGGCGCCGCCGGCGCCCACCTCGCAAATCCGGCGAAACGTCAACATGGTGGCGCTGCCGGTGACGGTGGTGGACAAGCAGGGGAATTTCATCGAAACGCTCAAGCAGGATAATTTCAAGGTGTATGAGGACGGCGTCGAGCAGAAGATCTCGCTCTTCAGCCGCGAGGACATTCCGGTGACGATGGGCCTGGTGATCGATAACAGCGGCAGCATGCGAAACAAACTGCCCCGCGTGACCGCGGCCGCGCTTACGCTGGTCGAGACCTCCAATCGCGAGGACCAGGTTTTCGTCGTCAATTTCAACGAGGATTATTACCTCGATCAGCAGTCGGATTTCACCAACAGCATTCCGGTGCTGAAGGAAGCGCTGGAACGGATCGACGCGCGCGGTTCCACCGCGCTCTACGACGCGGTGCTGGCGTCCCTGCATCATTTGAAGAAGGGTCATCGCGACAAGAAAGTGCTCGTCGTGATCACCGACGGCGAGGACGACGCCAGCCAGCACAGCTTGCAGTACACCGTCCGCGCGGCGCAGAAATCCGACGCCATCATTTATACGGTGGGCCTGCTGAGCCAGGAAGATCACGGCGCGGCGCGCCGGGCGAAGCGGGCGCTCGAGGCGCTTTCGGAAGCGACGGGCGGCCTGGCGTTTTTCCCGAACACCGTGGCCGCGGTGCGCCAGATTTGCCTGCGCATCGCCACGGACATCCGGCATCAGTACCTGATCGGCTACTATCCGACGAACCCGCAAACCAATGGCGGATTCCGGCACGTGAAAGTCAAACTCGAAAACGTGCCGCACGGCCTGGGCAAGCTTTTCCTGCGCACGCGCCTGGGCTACTACGCGGAAGCGCCGCCGGCCGCTCCGCGGAACTGACCGCGAAAGGGGCAAGGATTCCGCGCGGACTTCGCTCTGCGGCGGTTCCCTCCCTTCAGGAGTCATTCCCGTTCGCGGAGTTCTGGGCGTTCCGCGGCAGCCAGCGGAATTTCCTTTCGTCGAGCAGATAGCGCCAGTCGACCCTCGTGAAAAGATAGACGAGGTAGAGCAGGAAAAACTGCGTAAGGACGAAATAGAGGCTCAGATACGAGAACGGATGGGCGGCGAGGAAGCGGCCGGCGCGGCGGCCCACAAACGACGAGGCCACGCCCCAGAAACTGTAACTGACCGCGCGGCCGAGAAAAAACGGGATGGCGATTCGGCTGAGATCCATCGTCGTGAGGCCGAAAGCGATGAAGAGGTAATTCGAAGGCAACGGGCCGAAGGCGTAGATCAGAAAGACGCTGAAGGTGAGTTTCGGCCGCTCTTCGAGCCGGACTTTGATGCTGTCGATATTTTCCCGCGACCGCCGGCTGAGAAAACGGTTGCGCACGATGACGCGAGCCAGCTTGGCGAGCGTGGCGCGGCCCAGAGTGGCGGCGACCGCGCCCACGACCGCGAGTTCCGTGACGTTGAGCTCGGGATGGCGAAGCCCGATGAAAGAAAACACCATCCACGTGGGCGGCGCAAAGGCCGGGATCAGGTTCAACAAGTAAACGATGAGGAAAACAGCGAGGATCGCTCCCCACATGGGTCTCGTCCGATCGTACCATCGGCGAGCGGATCGGGCCAGAAAGGCTTCTCAACGATCAGAAATCGTGGAGGGACTGGCCGGGCAGCGCCATTCTGACGGCGTTCAAGACCGCGACGACGTCGATGATTTCCTGCGTTACGGCGCCGGCGATCGGCGGCAAAATGCCGGCCGAGGCGGCCAGCATGCCCGCCACGCTCAACGCCATGCCGCCCAGCGCGCTTTCGAGCGCGATGCGGCGCATGCGCCGGCCGATGTGAATGAATTCGTCCACGCGCGCGAGCGAAGCTTCCAGCACAACGGCGTCGGCGGCAGCGGCGGTGACGTCCGTGCCGGAACCGAACGCGACCCCAACCGTCGCCGCGACCATCGCCGGTGCGTCGTTGATGCCGTCGCCGACGAACAAAGTGCGGGCGCGCGACGTTTCCTGGCGCACGATTTCCACTTTTTCTTCGGGGCTTTTCGACGCGTGGACTTCCCGGATGCCGAGCACGTCGGCGAGATAACGCACTTCCGATTCGCGATCTCCGGAAACGAGCAGGACTCGCTCGACACCGTGGCGCGGCCAGAGATGGCGGATAAAAGGATGGCTTTCCTGGCGAGGAGCATCGCGAAAACGCAGCGTCGCCGCATAGGCTCCATCCACCAGCACCACGCATTCCAGACCGCCGGCGAGCGGCGGCAGCGAAAGCGAACGCGCCGCGGGGCTGTTGCGGCCGATGATGCGCACCTGTCGGCCGTCGGCCGTGCCCGTGAGTCCCTGGCCGGGCGGTTCGCTGATCTGCTTCACGTCGAAAAACGCGAGATTTTCCCCTTTGGCCGCGGCGAGAATCGCGCCGGCGAGCGGATGCTTCGAATATTGTTCGAGGCTGGCGGCCAGCCGAAGAACTTCCTGTCGGCTTGCGCCGGGCGCGACCAGGATTTCGGTGAGTTCGGGACGGCCGTAGGTGAGCGTCCCGGTCTTATCGAAAATGATCGTGCGGCACGAATCCACCTGCTCGAGCGCGGCGGGATTTTTGATGATGATGGCGTGGCGCGCGGAAAGCGAAATCGCGCCAATCACGGCGACGGGAATCGCGATCAGGAGCGGACAGGGCGTGGCGACCACGAGCACCGCGAGAAATCGCATCGCGTGGCCGGAGGCGAGCCATGCGCCGGCGGCGAGTGCGAGAGCGATGGGCGTGTACCACGCGCCGAGGCGATCGCCGAGGCGGCGCAGGCGCGGCTGGTTCTGCTCAGTCGCGCGCATGACCTGCATGATGCGTTCATAGCGCGAATCGCGTTCGAGTTTCTGGGCGCGAACGACGAGCGCCGAATCGCCGTTCACGGCGCCGGAAAGCACTTGCGAGCCGGGCGTCTTGGAAATTTCGTACGGCTCGCCGGTGAGATAGGATTCGTCCATCACGCCGCGGCCTTCGATCACCGCACCGTCAACCGGGCAGATTTCGTGCGGGAAAACGACGAGTTCGTCGCCGACGGCGATTTCGGTGAGCGTGACATCGGCGATTTGCGCGCCGCGGCGGCGGTGCGCGAACTGCGGCATGCGGCGCGCGAGAGCGTCGAGCACCGAGGAAGCGCGGCGCGTGGCGAATTGTTCCAGAGAAAGGCCGCCGGAAAGCATGAGAATGACGATCGTCGCGACCAGGTATTGCGACAGCAACACGGCGGCGACGATCGAAATGCCGGCGAGAAGATCGGAACCGAAATCGCGACGGAACAGTTTTACGGCCAGATCGAGCACAAGTGGCACGCCGCCGGCGACGAGCGCGATGTAGAGCGGCAGATTCGAGGCGAACGGGGACGCAGCCACCGCGTAACGCAAAACGAGGAACGCCGCAATCGCCGTCAGCGAGAGGATTGCTATGTAATTCTCTTTTGGCTGGCCGAGCAGCCGCTTGGGGCCGGAATCGGGGTCAGACGGGATCCGCACTGAGACGATTGTAGCCTTCTGCGTCGCCGTGACAAGACGATGTTCAAAAGCAGAATGGATCCGTGGCTGGATCCGGGATAGCTTGGGACGCGGCGTTACGGGCGCAACGGCAACGGAAATCTCCCTGATTTTTCGGCTTTCTCTCCTCGCGGGCGCTCGGATTCGAGTCCCGCGGCCAGCGAAGCGACCCTCTTGACAATTCCCATGCACCGGGCTAGTTTCCCATAGGGAAGCTATGGGAAAGAACGATCGCCAGTCCAAAACCGAAATTCCGCCGGGAACACTGTGTCTGCTCATTCTGAAAACGCTGGCGAGCGGGCCGATGCACGGCTACGGCATCGCGCAGCGGATTCACCTGCTCTCCAAAGAAGTGCTTGAGGTCGAGGAGGGATCGCTGTATCCGGCGCTGCAGCGAATGCTGATCAAGGGGTGGGTGACGGCGGAATGGCACCCTTCGGAAAACAATCGCCGGGCGAGGTATTACAGCCTGACGAAGCTCGGACGGAAACAGATGGGAACGGAAGTTTCGGAATTCGAGAAGGTGACTGCAGCGATTCAGCGCGTGATCGAAACGCCGTAGACGAGGATGGCGGCGCGCTTGCAAGCGAATCTGCATAGGGGCTATCGGGATGCTTCGGCCTGGTGAATTCCGCCGGGCCTCAGCATGACGGGCTGGGGAAAGGGCAACGATTGGCATGAGCGTGGGGGAGATGTGGCGACGGATGATTTTCTTCCTGCGGCGCGGGCGAATGCAACGCGAGCTGGCGGAAGAAATGGAACAGCACGTCGCGATGAAGGCCGCAGCGCGGGAAAACCAGGGCTCGGCGCCAGAAGAAGCGCGGTATGCGGCGCGGCGCGAATTCGGCAACGCGCTCTTGCTGCGCGAGCGAAGCCGGGATCAGTGGGGTTTCGCGTGGCTGGAGGGCCTGCTGCAGGACGTGCGCTACGCGTGCCGGATGTTGCGCAAAGGCCCCGGTTTCACGACGATCGCTATTCTGACTCTAGCTCTCGGCATCGGCGCCAATGCCGCGATTTTCCAGCTGATTGACGCGGTTCGCCTGCGAACGCTGCCGGTCAAGCACCCTGACACTCTCGCGATCGTGCATCTGAACAACCACCATTGGGGCAGTGGAAATTTCAATGGGCCCTATGCGGAATATACGTACCCGCTATGGCGGCAGATTCGCCAGCGCCAGGAGGCATTCTTGTCCATCGCCGCCTGGGGCGCTGATTCACTGAACTTGGCCGTCGGCGGCGAAGTGAATGATGCCAGCGCGATTTGGGTCTCTGGAGCCTTCTTCCGGACGCTTGGCATCCGGCCGCTTCTGGGGCGCATGATCTCCGATTCCGACGATCGGCCCGGGTGCGCAGGCGGCGTGGATCTGAGCTATGCGTTCTGGCAAAAACGCTATGGCGGCGCTGCAAACGTGATTGGCAAAGCGCTCACCCTGGAAGGCCATCCTTTTCCTATTCTCGGCGTCGCGCCACCAACTTTTTATGGTGTTTCCGTGGGCGACCGCTTCGACGTCGCCGTGCCCGTTTGCGCCGAGCCGACGGTTTTCGGTTTGCAGTCGCGGATCAACGGACCAAGGGCGCGCGAGTCCTGGTGGCTGTCGATTTTTGGACGGCTCAAGCCAGGCTGGACCTTGCCCCGCGCTACGGCGCAACTCAATACGATATTTCCGGCGGCGTTGCGCGAAACGATTCCGCCGCAATACGACCCGCAGATGATCAAGCATTACCTGGCCTACACCATCGAAACGCGTCCGGCCGCGAACGGCTTCTCCAGCTTGCGCAAAGATATGTCCACGCCGCTGTGGCTGCTGCTTGGACTTTCCGGGCTGGTGCTGCTGATCGCCTGCGGCAATCTCGCGAACCTGCTTCTCGCGCGAGCCACCACGCGGGAACGCGAATTCGCTCTGCGTTTGGCTTTGGGAACCTCGCGCGGAAGGCTTCTCAGGCAGTTACTTTCCGAAAGCGCGCTTCTTGCCATCGTCGGAACGATCTGCGGCGGATTTTTGGCCGCGGCCGTTAGCAAGTCTTTGGTGGCGTTCATCAGCACGCCCGGCAACCCGATTTTTCTCGACATGCCGACGGACTTAAGGGTCCTCGGGTTTGCCGCGGGCCTGGCGACCCTGACGACGGTTCTTTTGGGCCTGGTGCCGGCATTGCGCGCGGGCAGGGTTCCACCGGCCTCTGTTTTGAGAGCTGGCGGGCGCGGCATGACCGCGGACCGCCAGCGCTTTCGCCTTCAGCGCATTTTGGTGGCGTCGCAGGTTGCGCTTTCGCTGGTGTTGCTGGCCGGGGCTTTGCTTTTTGCTCGCAGTTTGCAGAAGCTGATGTCGCGGAAACTCGGATTCGAGCAGAATGGCGTGCTGGTGGTGAACGCGGATTTCACGCGGCTTCACCTGCCCGAAGCGGAGAGTGTTTCGTTCACCAGCAATCTGCTCCATCGCATCCGCGCGATTCCAGGAGTCGCCGCCGCGGCTGATTCCATGCGCTCGCCGGTGAGTGGAAACAGCAGCAATCAGTGGGTGCTCGACAAATACGGCAATCACCCCAACGGCGCCTCTGACCTGGATTACGTCAGTCCGGGCTATTTCGAAACCATGGAAATGCGCCTCGTGCAAGGCCGCGATTTCAACGCCGCGGACACGGCCATGTCTCCGAAAGTCGTCATCGTGAACGAGGCTTTCGTGAAGAAGTTTCTCGCGGGCGCGAAAGACCCGATTGACAAACAGTTTCGCTTATGGGCGCCGCCGGGCAAGCCGGAACCGTATTACACCGTAGTCGGAGTCGTGGCGAATTCGGTCTACGACGATATGCACGCGCCCTTTCAGCCGATCATGTATTTTCCCAGCTCCGAGCTTGAGCCCCAATACGCCAACGAAGGAGCCGTGTTTTTGGTCCGGTCAAGGGTTGGCGTGGCTGCGCTCCTGAATCCCGTAAGGGACACAATTGCCGGCGTAAATCCGGGAATCGATCTTCAGTTCGTCGTCTTGCGGACGCAAATTCGACAGTCGCTCATTCAAGATGAACTGATGGCCACGTTATCCGGATTCTTCGGCGGGCTGGCCGTGCTCTTGGCGGCGATCGGGCTTTACGGCGTGATCTCCTATACCGTCGCGCAGCGCACGAACGAAATTGGCGTGCGTATGGCGCTCGGCGCCCAACGCTCGACTATGATTCGACTGGGTAGTGTCCAGAGTTTTTCGCACTTTTGTTGAGAGGTGAGGATCGGTTGGTTGGTGCTTTCTCTGACCGCCTCCATGGGGGCGGTCAGAGAAAAAATCGCGGCGCCGGTGCGCGGCCAGCCGTTCA